>NZ_AQOH01000098.1 GCF_000364705.1 Pseudomonas fuscovaginae SE-1
TGCCCCCGCTGGGCTGCACAGCAGCCCCACACCCCGACGCTCCGCGTCACCGGCTAGAATCCTGCGCACATAAAAAAACCACCTTGGCAGGTGGTTTTTTATGTGCGGTATTCACTCCCCGCGATAGATGCACCCGCTGGTACAGGTCTCATGAATACGAATCGCCGACAGCTCCGGCAGCAGAGGTTTCAGTTCCTGCCAGATCCACTTGGCCAGGTTTTCGCTGGTGGGGTTTTCCAGCCCTGGGATATCGTTCAGGTAGTTGTGGTCCAGGCGCTCGTACAGCGGCTTGAAGATCGCCTTGATCTCGGAGAAGTCACGAATCCAGCCGGTATGCTGGTCGATCTCGCCGCTCAGGTGGATCGCCACCTTGAAGGAGTGGCCATGCAGGCGACCACACTTGTGCCCTTCAGGTACATGGGGCAGGCGGTGGGCGGATTCGAACGTAAACTCTTTGAAGATTTCCACTGGTGGACCTGTATAGCTTGCGGGGTAAGGGCTTGAGCAGATACCGGTCTTGCAGTGTACTGCTCAATGTACTGATTGGTCGTTACTGGGGGTCAAAGAGGCCATCCATTCATGGATTTCGGACTGGCGCCAGGCGACCGACTTTGGGCCTATCTTAACCTGTTTTGGGAACGTTCCTTCCTTAATTCGCGTATAGACGGTGTTGCGGCCCATGCCGGTGATTCGCAGCACGTCAGGCAGGCGAAGAAGCCGATCAATGCTTTCTGTGTTTGCCATATAGCCTCCTCAGGCCAAGAAGTGATGACCTGTCTTAACGGCATCTGCCGCTTCTTTGGTCTTGAACATCAGTTTTGATTCGCCCGGGCGTCCCTCGGACTCGTATTTCACGTCGACCCACCAGTGGCCGAATTTCTTGTATGGCTGCGTCATCACGCTGGTGACGTAGCAGTCGATCAGATTCATGTTTGTCTCCAGGCCGCCGGCGGCGGCAGGTTGGTGGTCAGGTCATCAGTACGTCGCGCACGACTTCCCAGAGCTGCGAGGCGGGCCACTGGTAGCGGTCGAAATTGGTGTCGGGGGTGACGCCGTAACGGCAAGTTGAGTGAGCGCCGGCAGGGTACTCGGCTTGCTTCTGTATGACGGTTGCAACGCGGCCATCTCCTCCCGGCTCGGTGCGGTGATACTCGTAGGCGCCGACGTGGTAGGTGTTGTAATGGCTGTTGGCCGCAATCGTTGATGTGTCCTCTTGCAGCAAGTTGGCTCGGCCGTCGGGTGTCCATGGGCGGCCTCCGCCGGCCTGACGCTTGCCTTCATGGAGGTAGAGCACGAATTCGCCGTCTACATCATCCAGCAGCCGGTAGCGGTGGTTGATCTGGGTTCCGACTAGCACCCTCGACATGAAGCTGAAGCGGTGGTCGTGGATGGCTGAGTGCTCGAAGCATGCTCGCCGGGGTAGTTCTGGGTGCCATACGTGCAGGCGTTGCCCGCCCTGCAGTTGCACCTGCACGAAGCCCAGGCCGTGCAGGGTGATTTTGTCGGTCATCACGTCGTCGATGATCATGGCAATAGGTCTCCTGGCCCGCGTGGCGGCCGGCGGGCTGAATGAGAGGGGATGGGTTAGAGCAAGGCTTCGACGACGCGTCCGGTGTCGTGGAAGTACCAGTCGCTGTCGGTGAGGTTGTTGATCATGAAGTCGGCGAAGGCGGCGGCCGGCATGCGCGACATGAGGCGCTCGAACTTGGGTGGCGGGCCTTTCCATGTTGGCACCACGCCCAGCAGGTTAGCGGCTGCCAGGTTGTGGTGCCCGTCGATGATGATCCGATAGACCTGGCCCCGCAGTTCGAGGTCGACTGTGCGGACCACGAACACCTTGAACTTCGCTGCCTTCCGGGCGACTACCTCTCGATTCAGGTGTCGCTGGCTGCTGATAAGTGGTGGCTGGTTCACCTGGGCCCCCTGTAGATCAGGTAGGCCATGTAGGCGAGGTCGATCATGGCGTCACCCGCTTGAACTCGACGACCCAGACCCAAGGATTGGCATTCCAAGAATCCATCCCGTTGATCATCGTCCACAGGCCGCCAAACAGCTCGTAGGGCGAGTAGTCGTTGCCGTCTGGGTCGATGTCTTGCTCGCAGGTCTTCACGCCTTCGGCAATGGCCTGGTCTGGCGTGATGTTCTGCAGCCGCTCGACGCGCACGTCGGTGATCTCAAGCAGGATGCGGCTGGCTGCCCGTGGCATGTGAATAGATGGGTGCCATGCAGAGCGAGGCTCGCCGCCCCCGTCGTCGTCACCGGCCCATTCGCTGGGCCCGTCGGCTGCGTAGATCACATGGCCAGAGTAGTAGCCGCGCCCAAAGGGAAGCTCACGAATAGCCGTGGCTGGCCGGTCTGGCACCCAGTCAACCATTTCTCCATGCTCATTCCAGGTGTGGCTGATCACGCCCCAGGTTTCGCGCACCCACAGCCTGTCGCCGGGCTGGCCGTAGGGGCAGAACTCTGTCGCTGGATGGAAACCGTCATGACACTCAACGAACGGGTAGCCAGCCTCGATGTCGGTATGGCCGCGCGGTTCGTCGAATTGGCTGGTGAGTTTCGCGCTCACTGCGCGCCGGGTGACTGTCTTCTGTCCGCTGATGATGGCGCGGACCATGGGCCCGCTGAACAGAATCGGGCGTTCCTTTACTTCAGGCATGAGTTGTCCTTGCCGCTGCCGCGGCTGAATTGGTGGGGTAGAGGGGTTTCAGTGGGAAGGAGTACAAATGTACTCCTATCGGGATTTGCGCTCCAGGGCGGCGCGGGCTTGCCATGCCACCCATGCGGTCTGCGTCCAGATCATGCAGTAGCGGTCTGTGTGCTCTTCCGTGCTCAAGCCAATTGTCGATCCGCATTCGCGGATCTCCGCCTCTTCCTCGGCCCATTCTTCGAATGCATCGCGCTCTGGTGTTCGCCACCAAGTTGTATCCGCCCGCTCATCGCGCTCAACCGGCGCGTTCGGAAACTTGCGGTCCTCTGGTACTGGCGGGTAGCCAGGGAACGGGATCGGCTCTGCGCTGGCGGATAGGGCTGCCTCAATGTCATTAATAAGCGCGGATGTGTTGTAGGGCTGGTGGTGCCGGGCAGCCATGTCGGCGTCATGTACCCGTTTCAACAGCGCCTCCCGCTCGGCAAGTTTCGCGCGCAGCGCCTGGGTGTGCTTGAACAGCACGTCGCTTGGCTTGCCATCGGCGCTTTGTGCGGCCTGGATATCGATGCCGAGCAGGTCGCAGGTCTTCGCCGCCGTCTCAAGGAACGACCCGACGTCATGGCGCAGCAGTTCGTTCTCTTTGCGCAGCCGCTCGACCTCGCCGCTGTCTGCGTTTTTGTATAGCTCTTCCAGCTCGTAGTGGGACAGGTGTACAGGAACCACGCCATCACGGTAAGTCCAGGCACGGTCAGTGCCATCATTGAGGCGGTATCGGCAGGCCACCGGCTCGCCTTGCTGTACTGGAACTGAGTGGGTGTAGAGCGGCTGGCAACGCTGCCCTTCTGGAAGGTATTTTCTGGCCGATTCTATCGAGGGATAAAAGGTGCCTCCTTCGCCAAGCCAGCCCACCGGATCGCCCTGGTGCACTGGCGCCGGACGGGTGTAGAGTGGTTCGGCCTCGACCTCGCCATTTGGAAATGTTCTTTTCCAGTGTGTGATAGCAGCTTTTGCATCACTGAGAAAATCATAAGTACGGTACGAATTCCCCGTTGCAACGCGCCACGCCACAGGCTCGCTCTGGTGCTGGACGGCCGGCAGCTTGTTGCGGCACCCATCGCAAGCATGAATATGCCGATTTTCTACCCCGCCCAGCAGTCCGCTGCCGTGCCAAGGATGGTAGTCGGGAACGATCCCGCAGTAGTCGCAGGGTGGGTAGCTGACCGGCTCGCCCTGGTGCTGGGCGGCTGGCGCATCGAGCAGCGTGCGAAACTTCCCACCTATATCGCCAATGGCCTCAAGGTACGGGTGGTCATGCCAGAACTTGCAGTGGCTCACAATTCGCTCAGCCAGCTCGCGCGGCACGCTGACCATCTTCTGTTCGTTACTGGATCGGTTTTCTGTGGGCATGGGGAGTCCTTGCCGGATGAACGCCGGCATAGAAGTAAGCGTGGAAGTCAGTGACAGGGAGTAGGGAAGTGGAACCCCCTACATTAGGAAGAGACGGCGTCAGAGCAGTCTCGAACTAAACCCTATTGAGGCTTAACCGTGAAAAAACTGACTGAGTTCATAAATCTGATTGCCGCTGTTCCAGCGGAATGTGAATTTCCCACAAGAGGAAACAGCGGCGGTCGGTCGGCAGAATTTCCCTATCGACAAACAGAGAGATTCGCCGCATGAGACACTTCATTGCAGAACTGCTTTACCAGCTCCTGATCAACCTGCTGGGCGAAATGCTTATGCGCTTGGCCGAATGGCTGGCTACCGTTCCGTGGCTGTGAGCTACGCAGCCAGGCGCTGGTACAGCTCGATCAAGTCGGCGGCGTTGGCCTCAACCAGTACCCGGGCTTCTTCCGGGCATACGCTGTTGCCCAGCAGCTTCACCTGGTCAGTCTTATTGATCGGCTTCCAGTACAGTTCTCCGGTTATCGGATCGAGGAACAGGCCACGGTCAATGATGTAGTCCTTGCGGAAGCCCTGGGCGCGCTTCAGCTCGTGCGGTTGCAACATGCGCAGAGTGATGTCGATCAGCACGTAGTCGCCGACCATTACGATATCTGCGTGCTCGGTGAAATGCTGGGGCAGGTACTTGCGTAGGAATGCGGCACATCGCTTGGCGCCGGCCAGCTGTTCATCAGTCAGCGTGTGGCTGTGCAATTGCACCACCTCGACCACGGCCATGCGGTCCTTCGACGGGATAGTGTGCACCGGCTCCCGTAGCGAAATTCCGTCCTTCTCGGCGCCGTAATACTTCACCATGTAGGCGCTGACCAAGCGCTGATTGGTACCTCTGCCAAGAATCGTCGACAGCGGCGCGTCGGCTGGCCTGCCGCCTCCATCGTAGAAACCGCCATTTGCTTGCTCGAAGAACGCAGCTACGACACCGTGTCTAGTGGCGCCGGCCATCACAGTCTGCACTGGCTCGGCAGGAGAGCTACCAATTGCATTCTGTCCGAAGGCTGTCATGTGAGCGCAGACAACGGCCTGTTCGCCACGGTTCGCTCCGGTCACCGTCATCACCGGCTCAGTAGCTGGGTAGCCTGATCGATCGCCATGATGGGTCAGGTGTGTGAGGTGCGCCCCGACCAATGCGAAATGGCCGCCTTTGACCTGGGCGACCTGGGTACGCAGCGGCTCTTTCGCGTCGAATGTGCGCTGAGTTGATCCGTTGGCGTGCTCGGTCAGGTGCCCAGCTAGGGCCATTGTGGGCTGCACCAACGCATGATGAGTCCCGCCCCCACTGATGGTGGACACAGGATCGTTGATGCTATGGGTGCTGGTATGCGATTCCGAGGTGCCGCGCAGCGGGACAATGAACGGATCGTTGCAGGCAAGCGTGTGGCGCCAGAGTCCCTTAGCGATCCGGTTCATGGTGTTCTCTACCAGTGCGTCATCACGGAAGATCGTACGGCCTTCCAGATCCCAGTCGATGCACTCAGCCGCCTGGCGCCAGGGCTGCTGGCCCTTCGTAGGATGCTTATGGAACGCCGGTGCCGGCCAAACGATGGGCTTTCCGTCGCGCCGCGCGATGCCATACAGGCGTTTGCGAATGGTCGGGACACCCTGATTCGATGCAATCCGCACCTGGTGCTCGAAGTTGTATCGCAAACCGCGCACCAACGCCTCTTTTGGCACGTGTTCGCCGATCTCGGCCAGGATCTCTGGAAGGTCTGGGTGATCTTCGGGGATTCCGTTGCCCAGCACGTCGACGAATGCCCTGAACGTCCGGCCACGCTCAGCCTTGATCGGCTTGCTGTGTTCGTCGAGCGGCCCCCAGTCGGCGAATTCTTCGACGTTCTCAAGGAAGATCAGGCGCGGGCTGGTCTGGTAAGCCCAGCGAATGATCACCCAGGCTAGGCCGCGAATCTTGCGGTTGCGCGGCTTTCCGCCCTTGGCCTTGCTGTGGTGGCGGCAATCGGGCGATGCCCACAGGATGCCGACCGGCTGCCCCTTGGTGGCCAGGATCGGGTCGACCTCGAACACATCCGCCACGTAGTGCTCGGTCTGCGGGTGGTTGGCGCGGTGCACGGCCAGGGCGATTGGGTTGTGGTTCACAGCCACATCCGGCTCGCGGTAAGCCTCGGCAATACCACTGCTGGCGCCGCCGCCGCCGGCGAAGAGATCGACTACCAGCTCCTTTTCGAAGGGCAGGGCGAGGGAGGTCATACAGGTCATGTTGTGGTCCTTGCGTGCATACGCCGCCCTCGCCGGGGTGGCGTGATTCGTTGAGGTGGGGAGGGCGCTGGCTTGCAGCGCTATCGTTTCGGGTAGGTCTTGGTCAGCTCGCCGTTGACGACGTGTCCGCGACGAAGAACCAGGTTCGCGAGTGCAGCGCGGTCTTTCTGGCTGTGGCTGGCCTGGGTGAGAAGGCCGAAGTAGCTGTTGGCCGTCTCGCGCAGGTTTTCCGGTGGCACCGCAGCGACACGCTTCATGGCCTGGGCCACTGAGCGCTTGCGGGTTGTCCGGCGGTGCGGCTTGATGGCGTGCCCAACGAAGTCGATGCTGCGGTCAGCTTGCCCAGTTCTTTCCCCGGATGATGTCAAGGATTGCCTGGGTCCCAACGCCATATTTCATGGCCAATGCTGGAGCACCTAATTTTCGGCAGTACCGCTTGTAGGTGAGTCGTATTTCTTCTGCATCTGCTGCCGTGAGGATTGAGCGACCGTTCTGCTCTCCCTTGTTGCTAGGCTCTCGCCCCTTCATCCTCATGTCGTCCATGTTGTTTTTTTTGCGTGCCGAGAACTAGGTGATCTGGATTTATGCACGCAGGCCGGTCACAGGTGTGCATCACCAGCATTCCGGCTGGTATGTCGCCCTTGCTCTGCTGGTAGGAGAGACGATGGCAGTACTGCATTCGACCATCTACCTTGATCTGACCGTACTTGAATTTTCCAGCAGTTGCGCCCATCCAGATGAGGCACTCCCCATCGGCGATTGATCGCTCTGCCAGCCGCTCAGCAAGGGTTGGCAATACTTTCTTTGCCATCCTGGCCTCCTAAAAGCGAGGGCGCCGAGGCGCCCAGGAATGAATAACTGAATGATCAAATGTACTTTCTGCGGACGGGGCGCACGAGACGCTCGAAGTCCTTGACGCCGTGGTGGAGCCAGCCATCTTCGAAGGACATGAGGTAGGCGTTGAGGGCTGAGTACTGCGTACTGGTCCAGTGGTAGGCCTTACTGAAAACCTCCGGCACGGTGATCTCAAGAAACTGCGCCTCGCGCCGCGACATCAGATAGAAATCGCTGTGGCCGTCGCGCTCGAATGCTGCGCAGAACTGAGCGGCGGGGTAGTTGCCGGCGGCTTCCGCCAGGTCTGCGGTATTGGCCATCCCATCGTGCAGGCTGTTCGCACATTCGAGTTCCTCACCGTGGCCGCCGAACACGTGCCTTGCTTCGGCATCGGCGCCGGTTGGCACGATCAGGTAGTAGGGCTTGCCGTTGCCTGGAAACAGACCGCCATTCACGCCCCCTTCGCCGGGCCATGGCTGGCCGATAGCAGGGATGCCAGCTTCATTCGCTGCCGGCGCGATGCCGATCGCCAGGCTGGCCAGCTTCAGCACTACCTGTTCATCCGGGCTACTGATCACCAGGTCGCCACGGGTGTAGGTCGTCAGTTGATTCGCTTGCATTGAATTCTCCTGAGGAAGTAGGTTGCAGGCGGCCGGCACTGCCCGGCACGTTTCTGGTCTGATCGCCGTCCTGACGAACCCGGAATCGCCTGCGATGAAAAGCATTGAAGGGGTGAATTACTGGATAATGAGGCTGCGGACGGGGCGCACGAGACGCTCGATGCTCTTGCCGAGGTAGCTGCCGAGCCAGCCATCTTCGAAGCCCATGTAGTAGGCGTAGTTGGCTGAGTACTGCGTGCTCATGTAGTGCCAGCGATCCTCGCGCAGTTCAACCAGGCCCTCAGCCTTGGCCGCCATCAGCAGCTGACCCTCTAGACACGATGGGATGAACGCATCCAGTTCTAGCGCCTGCTTGGCGATCACGCTGCCGGCCTCGGCCATGGCTCGAGTGTTGGCCTCGCCGTCGGAGTAGGAGGCGGCACCAGGAATGTCCTGGCCGTAATCGCCATATTCGCCGGAAAGCTCGCTGTCGAGCAGCACAAGGGCGCGCTCCTGATTACCGAGCCAGTAACGGGTGACGAACTTGCCGCCGGCGAGTGGTTGACCTCGAGCAGGGAGGTCGGCGGCAGCTACGGTCTTCTGGGTTTCTTGGGTCATGGGTATCTCCAGGGTGAGCGCCGACCTGCCGAGGATTCAGCATGGTGGCAATTTGTGATTGGTTGGGGTATTAAGGGGAACCGGCATGGAGCCGGACAAAAGGAGTTGTCGTGAGAAATCCAGTTATTGATTCTGTTTGGGAGCAGATTCGTCACCTTGAGATGGGCGGTGCTGCCGCAGCTCAAGCGAAGCTGCAAGAGGTTGCAAGTATCGGTCGAGCGATCCGTGCCGCCCACGGAGAGCAAGTGGCAAACGAAGTTATGGATTACGGGCTCATTGAAACGGCGCTGTATCGATGCCGGCAGATTCAAGATCATGAATTGAATGGCATTGGCTACGATGAACTGCAGATCTTCTACCGCTACGCTACATCCGCTATGAGCCGTGCACAGACTGTCATTGACACGCATTACTCCGAACTTGAGCTTTGATTTGGTACTCGTCAGACCAGTTCTGTGAGCAGGGTCAGGCCGATATCATCCGGGTCGTCGCCGAGTTCAAGGACGGGAGCGCGAAGCTCGCGACTTATGCGGAACCGGTCAAGCTTGCGCGCCACGTTTCCGCTTAGTTCGATTTTGTGGCGCGGAGGTGTGAGCAGCTTGACTGCTTCGTCGCGAGTGAGTTCATGTAGGCGATGAATCATCAGCGTCATCGCCTCGCCCTGTTCCTCGATCCCGGCCCACTCCATCAGTTCTCGCAGGGCCTGTTTAGTCCCTGGTCGAACCTTCAAACGCAGGTCTTCCTCCTGCAGTGCGGCAGCCTTCTTGCGGCGCCGGTCGTCGCGCTCGGCTTGGGGCATAGCCATCAGGAGCCTCCTGTATGCCGCTGGGCGGCAGGTGAATGTGCAACTGGCTTCGGCGCTGCTGCACTCGGTTGTTGATTCGCCTCATGCTGCGACCTTTACCTGGTTCCAGGCGCCGACCGCTTCGAAGATCCTGGCTGCATGGTCTTCGTCCAGCGACATCGCCTCAGGTATCGCAATCCAGCCAGAGGCAACGACCTGGGAAGGGTTCGCCGATTCGCGCAGTTCCTTGTAGCAGTGCTCGATCACGTCCTCGAGGTGGTCCGAGAGGTAGACGCCGGCCGGGGCTACCTCGACCGATTTGGTGTACCGGTCGCCGCGGGCGTCGATGCACATCACGCTGAGGTAGATCGTCCAGCGATGAGCAATCCCGCATACGGCCTGGCCGATCTTCCCGGGCGCAATGTTCTTCAGCGACTTGTAGTTGATCATGCCCTGGCGGCCGCTGGGGTCGATGTTGACGACGGCGACGTGGTTGGTTGAGAGGAGGGCGCGGCAGGAGCGTTCGATCCTGGCCTTCATGTTGTTGGGCTTGCGCTTGCTCATAGCGAGTCCGCCATTTTGCGCAGAACATGGCGCTCTGCTGGGCTTGGCCGGCGGCGCTTGCGCGCCAGGACGGTGTCAGGGTCGATCCGCGAACTGCGGGCCGGCAGCGGGGCAGTGCGGTAGGTCGGCAACTCAGTGGCGCGACCACCAGATGCAAAGAAGGCAGCTTTCGCTGCCTCCAGTTTGGCCTGGCGCTCGTCGCCGGCCAGGATGTAGTTGTCGTTCATGCTGCGATTCCTAGAACGCGATTCATGCGATCGTCGAGGATTTCGTAGAAGGTCTTCACGCGCTCCGACAGCTTCCGGATCATTGCTTCGTCGCGATAGACGCGCTTGACGAACAGGGGCATCCCGGGCCAATAGCTGATGAAATCCAGCCACTCGCGCTCGGACACCCAAAGGCCGCCTTGGCACTGGGCCATGTGTTCTTTGGGGACCTCGCCGGCCAGGATTACGCTGACCTGGAATTTGGGCAGCTTGGTCTTGATCTCAGTGAGACCACGCTCCCCGACCAGGGCGTCGGGCGAGTACCCGATACCGTGGTTGAGGATAATTCCGGCTGACTGGGTCTTGATCCCTTCGAGGCCTTCGTAAAGCTGGAGAGCCGTGCCCTCGAGTTCATGGCCGCGCATTGTCGCCTTGGTCTGAAATGGAATTTCTGCCGCCTCCTCGGTGATACGCTCACCGATCAACTGGTCCATATAGGTGAAGGCGGCCACGCCGAAGCCCGCTTCACCTTTTCCGGCGACCAGCAGGCAATCCAGTTCGGAGCAGGTGATGATCCCCAGTCGCAGGGCGAGCCATTCCGGAGTTCCTTGCTCAACGTCAGTGATTATCTGCATTCTGCGTCTCCTCGGTTACCGATTCGTTCTGCTTGGCGGACTTGGTGAGCATGCCGAGCACTTGGTCAAAGGCCGCCTTCTCGACGGCTGATGGGGTGCCGTGGATGTTGGCGAACGTAGCTTTGGCCTTTTCGCTGCAGCGCTCGAGCAGCATGGCCAACTGCGCTGCCTGCACAGAGGTCACCCTCGGCGTCACAACTGCACCGTTGCCGTCGTCATCCTCGCCAGTGGTGGTGAAGTTGAGCAGTGCGCCGGCGGTGTACCGCTTCCCGTAACTCACGCTCGATGCCACGGCCTGGACGCCGTTCTTGCTTCCAGTGGTGTCGGCGGGCAGCACAAGCGAAGTCGTTTCGCGATGGCCGGCGCGATGACTCAGCACCCCCTCTACCTCGATGCCGCGCTCATTGCGTGGTGTGCGGAAGGAGAGAGCGAAGCCGTGGCGGGCAAGCACCGGCTTGATCATCTCGTTGATGTCCTCCCAAAGCGCGTAGGTGCTCTGGATTCGACCGTTCTTGTCCTTGATGCCGCCGCGTTCCCCAATGACTGGAAGCTCTTCCTGCATCGCGGCGAGCGCCTCGTCATACTGCTGCTTGGCCTGCTGCGCCTGGATGTTCTGGTGCATGACCATCAAGCGTTCCATCTTGTCGATGTCGGCGCTCGGAGACATGGCGACCTGCTGGATGATCTGCAGGATTGTGACCGACTCGGTAGTGACGGTCGGCGCCTGAGAAATGGGCTCGGCCCTGGATACATTGCTCATGGCAACCTCAGTACTGGATGGTGATGTTGGGGATCTTGCGCTGGGCAATCAGGGTGACTGCCTGCTTGGCACAGGCTTCCGGCATGCCGCCGGCGATGAACGCCTCAAGTGCAGCGCGATTGACGCTGCGACGGTGGGCCTCGTCGGCTTCGCGGGCGTTTTGCTGGCGGATGATTTCGTCGGCGGCCTCCTTGGCGCGACGCTGCTCATCCAGACGGGCCTGCTCGGCTGCTTCTTCCTGCCGACGGGCTGCGGCCAGGCGCTCCTGCTCCATCCGCTGCTCGGTTGCAACCCGGTCTGCCTCAGCCTGAATGCGGGCGCGCTCTGCCTGCTCGGCCTGCAACTTGAGCTGCAGGCGCTGGTTCTCGGCTTCTCGCTCTTGCGCGGCAGCTTGATCGATCAGCTCCTGCTCGCGGCGGGCCGCGGCTTCACGAGCTGCCTGCTGCTCCTGGGCCACACGCTGGCGCTCCGCCTCGACCGCAGCTTCCTGCGCTGCCCGGATGCGGTCTTGCTCGGCGCGCTCGTCTGCTTCGCGGCGCAGGCGGGCTAGTTCGGCCTGCTCGGCTTCGTACTGGGCGCGCTCGGCGTGCACGGCGCGAAGCTTGGTCAGCGTCTGATCCTTCACCTGGGCGGCTTCGGCCAGGAACTCTTCCCAACTTTCGTCGATCGCGACCAGTTCCAGGCCGGCGATGAGCTGGGCGACGTGCTCGGTGCTGGGTGTTTCATCGAAAACAACCAGGTCTTTAATCCGCTGGATGCCGTCGACATGCGCATCGGTCCGGGCCAGCTCTTTCTGTTCCCAATCCGTCAGTGGCTGTCGGGTGGCGTCGCGCAGAGCATCCATCTTTGTGACGAACTCGCGCAGCTCAGCCTCGACGACCTTTGGCATTTCCTTCAAGCGTTTCAGGTAATCGCGGCCCGGCTTCTCCACAGCCGCTTTCGATTTGCTGACCGTTGCTGCCAGCGAGGCGATACGCTCGCGGCCTTTGCGGGTGCTCAGATCGGGTACCTCGGTGGAGACCTTCGCTTGCACCGCTTCGAAGAACTGGACCAGGCCGCCGGCCACGTAGATGGATGGCGCGTTCTCCGCGCTGATGTCTTCGATGGTAATGACTTGCTGTTGTGCGGACACGGTGACTCCCTGCCGCGACGTGCGCAGCGCTTGAAGTTGAAGATCAGGAAGTGACGCGATCAGCGAGAGCGCTGAGCAGCATCAAGAGTGTGAAGATGGCGAGAGCGGGGAAGGATCCGCGCCAGATCAGTAGGCGCCGGCGGCGCTGGGATGCGGTCACAGAAGTTGTTCCGTGCGACCACCGTGCCGATACACCTCGCCGTGCTTTTCGATACTGACGTTGGTATCGCTGTGCTGACGCAGAGCCCTTCGAACTGCTGTCTCGGCATTAGTTCGGTACGCGTCGTATTCACGTTGTAGAGCGTCGAGCTTGCCTCTCCACTCTCGCTCAATGTCGTTGAGACGGTCAGATGCTGGCGGCTCGTAGAAGGCCATGCCCTGATTCTCCACCCAGATGACGATATCGCTTGCCACCGCAGTGATTTGCTCGTGGGTAGCAGTGATGCCGTGTTCTTCGAAGGCTTCAGCCAAGCCCTCGGCGTAGTAGTCGGCGCGTGAATAGCTCATGACACCCTCGCAATGATCATCCCGCGCCTGACTTCGAGGCGAAGCGGCCGGGGCAGGTCGGAGACAAGAAAAAAGCCCTGCTTATGCAGGGCTTCAGCCAGTTGTTTCGAGGTGCGGCAGATGATCGTCACGGCACAGTCCTCCGTATGTCGGCCAGGAAGGCGTCGGCCTGGGCCTGATAGAAGCGATCGAAGCGACCCTTGTACGTCGAGTACTCCGAATCGTTGATTGCGCCCAAGGCGTACGCCATTTCAACGGCCATCGACGTTTCTCGGAACAGCCCTTCCGAGGTCTGGCCGGCCCGCAGGCAGTCAAACCGAGCGTCGATCATGCCGACTGCAATGCTGCGCCGGCTCATGCTGCCCTCCTGCGGGTGCCCCGGTTGTCGATCTCGAACCAGATTTCCCGCTCGATGGCGACCGTGTTGGCCTGGGCGATCTCGGCCAGTTCATCCGCCGGAACATCCATCGGGATACCGTCACCGTCGTAGGTGACGCCGGACACCACGTGCCACTCCAGCTCGCGGCAGCCATGGAAGTCCCAGTCGCTGTCGCGAACCCAGGGGCGCGACGGCTCGTTGATGCACGACGTGACCTCGACCAGCAGGACCACGCCTTCCACTGCGATTTCGTAGTTCATGGGGCCCTCCTGGGCGTCTATCGATCGCCTGTATTCGTCAACGCTCTCGCTCGGCTATCTGCCGGTGGGCGCCGGGGAGCGCTGACGAATAGAGGCGCAAAAGAAAGCCCCGCTGGACGGTCGGGGCTTTCACCTATGCGTAACCAATGCATGTCGTTACAGTTTTTGGGCGGGACCTTTAGTGCCAGAACACTGGGGCCCCGATTCGCATTCGAGGTTTTTCGCGTATGCGCGCCGGACGATCGGCTGGCAGGCGTTCTTCAGTTGGCGGTTCTGGCCGCACGTGACTGAGCGCTGCGCCGATCAGAATGATCATGAGCATGTGGTTTACCTGGTACAGGAAGATCGGATTGAAGGAATGAATTACTGAATGAATCTGCGGACGGGGCGCACGAGACGCTCGAGGTCCTTGACGTTGATGACGAGCCAGCCACCTTCGAAGCCCAGGCTGTAGGCGATGGTGGCTGAGCACTGCGAACTAGACCAGACCCAGCCGAAATCGTTTTTACCCAAGTTCAGCCAGGCCTCGTACAGCTCGGCAGCGGCCGGCAGGTAGAAATCGGCATGGCCGTCGGCCTTGTGCTCGTAGGCTGCGATAGCGGCGGGGTATTCGGCATCTGCGTCGACCAGGGCCTGGGTGTTCGCCTTCCCGTCGAGCATGCTCTTAGCCGGAGAATCCTCGCCGTAAGGGCCCCACTCGAAGCGACCCAGTTCGGCGCCGATGATCAGGTGATAGGCCTCGGCGCCGTTACGTGCAGGAACGATGCCGGCATAGATGCCGCCTTGGCCTTCCCATACTTCACCGATGGCTGGTGGAGTCAGTTTCTGTTGTTCGGTCATTGCGGTATTCCTGTGTCGGGTTGATTTCCCGATTGGCCCTCAACCTCGAAGGCCAAGCAGTGAAATCTGTTCTCCTCCCCATGCGCGGCGCCGGAGTCCTCTCTCTGGCCGGGTCACACATTTCGTGGACGGTGTTCTTCCCGACTGGCTTGCATGGTTTGGCGTACCCCCATATGGGGAGTCCGGCAGGTTCCAGAGCCTGCATGGGGATCGAAATTTGTGTTTCGCGCTGTACCTGGTTCCAGGGATCGATCCGCGAAGATTTCAGGTTTTTAAAGAGCGGTGGCCTTGAGGGCCTGGCGAGGGACTCAGTGGCGCCTCGTTGGGATGAAATATGTACCAACGGTTCACATTGGTCAAGTACCAAAAGTTCATATTTTTCTCGAAGGCGACAAAAAGCCCGCTCAGCGATACCTCCAGCTGGCTTAGGGCGACTGCTACAATCGGCGCATTCGTAGACAGGAGAGAGCGATGAAAAGGATTGTTGCGACGGCCTCCATATGGCTATCCATGCTTGGTACGGCTTGCATCGCGGGCGATTACAGCGTTCCACAGGAAAGCCGTTCGTTCATGAGGGGGTACAAATACGATTACCCTGGATGCTCAGTTCTATGGCATGAGGGCAAGGAGACGTTTCTCACGATCGGCAACGACTGCGAGAAAATCAGCTCGGAAAAAATGAAAGCGGACGCCATGAAGTCGATTGCGTACGTCCGCAAAAATAGTAGCGCTCAGAACTTTGAGGATTACTACAGCCTTACCAGCAAGGCGGCGCAGAGCTACACCCGCCAGCAAGCCAACCAGGACGCCGGGCAGATATGGCTATCTGGGTGCTCAGACTATAAAAACGGTATGAATGCTGGAGATTTAGGCGGATGGCTAAAGGTTGGCGACATCGCGAAGTCGTACCCTCAGATCAAGAGTATCGCTGCGAATAGGCTCTACATGGATGGGTGGAACATCGCCCGCGGGCTCGGTGGGGTAATCAATTGTCAGGAAATGGCGCCGTATCGATCTGCTGATTATGTGTCAGGCGTAGACATCAGAAAGGCGGAGTAGGGCGGAAACAAAAGGCCCGGCGCTGGGCCGGGCTTGTAGTCGCTTGGCGATCACTCGCCCTGTTCTTGGCTGCTGCTTTTCCCTTTATTTTTGCCCCAGTGGTAACCACCAAAGGTACCTGCGGCAAGGGAAGCTCCCAATTTTGCGAGGTCCATAATCAGATCCTTGGCGCCCATATGGATAGCGACCCCCGAAAATCCAAAGACCAACGCCGCAAAAATGGAGATGAACACATACCGATGGATCAGGTGGCTGTTGTATTTTGCCCACCGCCCCTCATGGAAGGACTTTTGAGCGTCAATTGCAGCCATCGCAATCCTCTCGTTGGATGCTATCTCCTGCTGTTTGATGTCAAGCTCATGACGCTTGACCTCTTGTTCCTTGGTGTTGGCCTCAGCCATTTTCGTGAGGACCCCAACCAGCTCCGTGGCTTTCATTGCCTTTTCAGGCTCAAGAACTTCCTGTTCTGGTTCAGTCAAAAGCCACCTCGAAGTGCTTGGAGTTCAGCTCCACATCAAACCGGCCGAACCCTTCGGAGCCGATCACTGGCGGTACAAATCTCACCTTTTTGATCTCGTCCCGATCGGTTTTAACGAAATCAGCAAATTGGGATGCAGTCATCGACCTGCGACCATTCACAAGGTAAGCCTCGAAAAGATTCACATTTTTGTCGGACATGGTCATCTCCTATGATTACATCGGCGCTTGTCATCATCATGTTGTCAAGCGATCCGGAGGTGGATTATGAAATCCTGTAACGCAAAGTCAACTGAATTCCGCGCCACGAAATTCGAAATTACAAAACGTGGCGCGCAACGTCACTATAGATCAGACGAACACAGATCGCGCTGGTTCAGTCATGGTATCGGCTGATAGGGAGGATTATTGAAATCAATTGCACTGAAATCTAAAGCATCCCGCCGCGCCAGACCACGCGCCCGATGATGCGCACCTCGTTGATCTCCCCATCCCTCAGCATCTCATCGCGGTACCGCGGGTTGTCGCTACGGATGATCCATCCGTCGATCTCCGACTTCACCAGGCGCTTGACGATCGTGCCCTTGGACTCACTTTGCAGGGCGAAGATCTGGCCGTCCCTGGGCTCAAACTTGGATCGATCCACGAGCAGCACGTCGCCGCTGTTGATCGTGGGATCCATGCTGTCGCCCTCGGCATAGATCACATCCAGGCCTTTCGGGTTGAGCCGGTTGGCCCGTAGCCAGTCAGACTTGAATGCAAGGACGCCGCGGATCTCGACGTGTGAGTTGTCCGCGCCGGATCCGGCAGCAGCACGCGCAGACAGCTGGGTCACTCCGGAATAGCTCGGGTCTTCTCCCAGGTCGAAGCCGCGGTATGTGCTTTCTGGCTCTGCAACGCCGGCAGGCGCTGGTGGCGGGGCGTCTCTCATTTCGCCCCGGCCGTATTCAAGCCATTCGACACGAACAGACAAGGCATTCGCCAAGGCGAGCATCTTTGCGCCTCCAGGCATGGCCTCGCCGTTCATCCACTTGCTTGATGCTTTTGGTGTAACGCCAGCCATTTTTGCCAAGCGAGCGCCCGCACCCCACTCGGCCAAGTCGTTGGCTGCCAGGGCTTCTTTCAGGCGCTTCACAAACGCCATACGTAACTCTTCGATCTGAACCATGGGTTCATGTTCGCATGCGCTTGCATGTACTTTCAGTTCCGACATAATATGTACTTGCAGTTCATATTTATTCTGGAGGCCCTCATGCAGGAGCTCAAAAAAGCAATCGATGATGCGGGCGGTGTCGCTGCCGTTGCGATCGCTTGCGGGAAGACGCCGCGTGCCGTCTACAAGTGGCTCACTGCTGGGTGTCTCCCGCGCACCGAATACACCGGCGAAACGAAGTACGCCGAGAAGATCGCCGCCCTGGCAAAAGCCAACGGGAAGCCATTTAAGGCTCCGCGTCTTCTGGCTTCGATCGCGCCAGTCAAATCCGCCGCCTAACCACCTACAGCAAGGAGCAGCACCTGTATGGCCTACGACGACCGCAGCCATCTGCATGACCAGATAACGCGAGTTCGCCTGGATCAAGACACCGACGACCTTCTCCGGTCGCTGGCCAAGTTCCACCGCACGCAAAAGGCAGTCCTGGCGCGTGAACTGCTGGAGGCAAGCCTCCGCAGCATGCTTTCCGAACTGGGTGAGCAAGATACCGGACATGGCACAGCGGCCTGAAGAGCCCGAGGAGGCTCTATGCCTGAACGGATTACTGCCGTCCCTCTGGACGAAGAGTTCGACGGGTTGCTCAAGGCTTTGGCGCAGAGAAGGGGATTGGACCCTGGCGTCCTGGCAGCAGAGCTGATCCAGAACGAACTGAAGAAGAGAACGGCGCCAAAAGCGCCTCGCGGGGCGGTTTTACCGTTTCGCCGACAGCCCTGAATAGGGCCTTAACAGAGCAGGAGAAGGGCCATGAATACGAAGCGAGATCCATCTGCGGCCGAGGTTGAAACACTCCAGGCGGTACTGACGAAAAGTCTCGGAGAGGCTTACCCGCAAGACATGAAAGACGTAGCCGTTTCCTGCGCCAGGTCTGTCAAGGCTGCTTTCGATGAGCTCTACAAGGCAGATCTAGCGCCAGAGTCGAATGGCTGATGGCGGAGAGGATTACAGCTCAAGAGGCAAGGCGGCTCTTCGAGGTGGTGGACGGAAAGCTGGTGAATCGAATTGATCGCCAGTTCGCAAAGGCCGGATCAATTTGCGGAGGAGTAAACGGCTGGGGATATGTCCACTTTCAGTATCAAGGCCATACCTACAAAGCTCACCGAGTGATTTGGCTTTGTGTCTACGGCAACTGGCCTGGAGAGCTCGACCATATCAATGGAAATCGCTCTGACAACCGAATCGAAAACCTAAGAGAGGTGAGCCGACAGGAAAATCTCCGCAACCAAAAAGTACGAACAAACAGCTCTACAGGTGCAATGGGAGTAACCAGGGAAGGGCGAAAGTGGAGAGCAAGGATTCGAGTGGATGGCGCCTTTATCCACCTTGGCTACTTCGACTCAATCGATGAGGCAGTAGCCGCGAGAAGGGCTGCAAACATCAAGTACGGATTTCACGAGAACCACGGAAGGCCTGCAGCCTGACATTCACAAAAAAGCCGACGGACAAGGTCGGCGATTTCGCTACAGCAACATGTGAGGAAAATCATGACAAAAATCGTCTCCATTGACAAGTCCAGGGGGTTCACCCGAATGGACAATTCCGTTATGGAGGCGCTTTCCACAGTAGATCTGCCAGCCCGTGAGTTGCGGGTTGTGATGGCTATCGCCCGTCAAACCATTGGGTACCAGGTCGAAACGAAGCGCCTTACCGCCGATGATCTCGGCAAGTTGACCAACATGCGCCGGGACGTCACGTCGAAGGCGATCAGCCATTTGCTGGAGCGCCGGGTTATCTACCGGATCGGCGGAAGCCGTGGCGACATCGGGATATCCCCCGTGTCGGAGTGGGTTTTCTTTGAGGAAAAAACAAAGAATCTCACTGAGACCAAATCGTCTCACTCAGCTCAAATCGTCTCACTGAGAAAAGAGCCGAGTGAGACCGAAACGGCAACTTCCCTTCTTTATTCAAAGAAAGAAACCCCCTATGTAAATCTTCCTTCGGAAGATGTTACATGCCCCCCCAAGGTTCAGGCCGAGCCGGTTCCCGAGCCAAAGGCTGATCGCAAGACCCCGTTCGGATTGGCCCAGTTGCTGGCCGACAACCCGCACCAGGTGCCAGAGCAATTGCTGGCCGACTGGCTGGCCCAGCGCAAGGTGAAGAAGGCCGCCGTCACTGCGACTGTCTGGTCAACCGTGAACACCGAGCTCGCCAAGTGTGCCCAGGCTGGAATCTCCGCATCCGACGCAATCACCGAAGCGCTGTCCGCCGGCTGGCAGGGCTTTAAGGCCAAGTGGGTGATCAATCGCATCCGCGACAACAGCTCGCAGCCACCCACGAACTCCCGCCACCACGGCTTCGACCTGATCGACTACGCCAGTGGCCGCACCCAGAACGAGGACGGAACCTATGATTTCTAACGCCATCGACCTGGAAGTGAACGACATCGAACGACGCCTGGGCGTGATCGCCAAGCAGCCGGGCAAGTGCGACAAGCACGGTGAGTTCGCTGTGATCATCCGCAAGAGCGGGCAGAGTGGATGCCCTGATTGCGCCAGGGAGGCCCGAGACGCGCAGGAAGGCATCGACCGCCAGGCAGAGCAGGACCGTGCCGCTGCCAACCGCCTGGAGCGCAAACTGGGGGCTTCCCTGATTCCTCGCCGGTTCATGGACAAGACCTTTGCCAACTACCGGGCGGAAACTGAGAACCAGCGCCACAACCTGGCCCGGTGCAAGCAATACGCCGAGAACTTCCGACAGCACCGTGATGACGGCCGCTGCGTGGTGATGACCGGCACCCCGGGAACCGGCAAGACTCACCTGGCCGCGGCCATCGCCGGCGCAATCATGATCGGTACCGGCATGACCGCCGTCTATCGCACCGTCGCTGGAATGCTCCAGTACATCAAGGGCAGCTACGGCGACAAGGCCGAATACACCGAGGCCCAGGCATTCGCCAGCCTGGTCGATCCTGACCTGCTGATCATCGACGAAGTCGGGGCCACCAAGCCCAGCGAGTACGAGCTGGCGACCCTGTTCACCGTGATCAACGGCCGGTACGAGGATCAGCGCCCGACCATCGTTATTTCCAATCTGGATTTCGACCGCCTGGGCGAAGTGCTAGGCGAGCGATCGGTAGACCGCCTACGGGAAGGTCGCGGCATCGGCCTGGTGTTCACCGGTGAGTCTGCGCGGCTGCGCAAGGAGGGTGTGTGATGGGCACCAACAAGATGCGCGAGCAGTTCGAGGCGAAATTCCCAGTGCCTGCCGGTGTTGCCTGGAAGGAAAGCATCGGGATGTACGAAGTGGTGGACATCTGGAAGCTGGATCAGGCGATCACTATCGGAAAGTACAACTGGCTTTGGGAGGGCTGGCAGGCCTCCCGCGAGGCCGTGGTGGTAGAGCCGGTCTGGCCTGACCACTACGACTACACCAACTCTGATGTCGCTGGGGCCGCAGTGCTCGACTGCCGTACTGCATTCCAGAAAGCCATGAAAGCCCAGGGCCTGAAGGTGGCGCCATGACCGAAGTCCATCGTTACAACGTAGTCAAGATGCTTTCCGAGGGCGGCAACCGGATCAGCTACGACCCGCACGGACCCGAGGTGGTAATGGCGGAAGCCTATGACCAGCTCAAGGTCGAGAACGAGGCACTGCGTGCTATGGCCGGCGAGATATACCAGGTTCTGGGTTCTCTCGATGCACCAGAGAACGCCCTAGATCAGGTGAGCGCAGCGGCAAATGGGCTGCGCCTGCCGCATAAGACTGTGTTGCCGTTCCTCCCTGATGAGCATGAGGCCCTGCGGAAGGATGCGGAGCGATACCGTGGGGTTCGGCGTGCAGCCAACCGTCAGGGCTTCACTGATGAGCAGTTCGACCAGCAGACCGACACCCGGATTGCGAGCTTTGATGCGGCCATGGCCAAGGAGGCATCCCATGGCTGATCTCAACTCGATGTCGCCTACGGCGCGGTCGGCGGCCATGCGCGGCGGAATGGATGGCTGGGGTCATGTCGGCGGCCTGCCTGGCCAGATTCGGTACCACGAGCCGGTCGACGCGAAGTCGCGCCGCCGCTGCGGCTGTGGTTGCCGCCGGCGCGCCACCCATCGAGGCATGGCCAATGGCGTGTGCCTGGTCGTGGGCTGCGACCTGTCGATGCGCCGTTGGTTGAAGGAGGCGAACCATGGCTGATCTCGCCCTTATCCGCACCGCCCAGGGTCTCGTTCCTGCCACCGAGGCCGACCGCGAAGCCATCCAGACCTGGAAGACCGGTCAGGTCATCCATGGCAAGTTCACCAAGATGCGCAACGCCCGTTTCCACGGGAAGTTCTTCGCCATGCTGGATCTTGCCTGGGACTACTGGGAGCCGGTCGGCGGCCTGATCCCGCGCCAGGAGCTGCGGGGCATTCGAGGGCTGGCGAAATTCTTCGAGGAAGCCAGCGGCAAGCCCGGGCAACTCTCGCATGCAGTGGAGGCCTACATCGCGCAGCTTGAGAAGGACCGCGCCGAAAGATTCCCGGCCGTGGACAAGTCCCGCGAAGCATTCCGCGACTGGATCACAATCGAGGCCGGCCACTACCACCTGGTGCAGACCCCTGACGGTATCCGCAAAGAGCGCAAATCGATCTCCTGGGCATCCATGGATGATACCGAGTTCGAGCCGCTGTATCGCGACGTCTTCAACGCCTGCTGGCGTTTGGTTCTTTCGGCTCACTTCGAAAGCGAGGAGGCGGCTCTGGCCGCCGCGGACATGATTGGGAGTTTCGCATGATCGCCAAGCCACGACGCCCGAAGAAGTGCAAAAACCAATCCTGCGGGGAATCGTTCGTTCCTCAGCGCCTCGGCCAGGCGGTATGCAGCCCCAAGTGTGCACTTGCGACGGTCGACACGAACAAGGAGAAGGCCAGGAAGTCGTTGGCTCAGGTTGAGCGCAGGGAGATCAGGGCCAGGAAGGAGAAGCTGAAGTCTCGCAGCGACCACATGCGCGAAGCCCAGCAGGCGTTCAACGAGTACATCCGCACTCGTGACCAGGTCGCCGGCCACCTATGTATTTCCAGTGGCAAGCCACTCGATTGGAGCGGGAATGCAGTGGATGCCGGCCATTATCGAAGCGTCGGCTCTGCACCGCACCTGCGGTTCGATGAGCGCAACTGCCACGCACAAAGCAAGCAGGACAACCGATTCCTATCGGGCAATGCCGTTGACTACCGGATCGGCCTGATAGCTCGCATCGGCCTGACAGCAGTTGAAGCGCTTGAGGCTGACCAGAGCGTGCGCAAGTACACCGTCGACGACCTGAAGGCGATCAAGGCCGCTTACCGGGCCAAGACCAGAGAACTCAAGAGGGCTGCAGCATGATGAAACTTAACTCGGCACGCTTGGCCTGGCACGATGCCTACTACACAGCCCGGGACAGCCAGGGCGCAGTCATGCAGGAGATGGGCTTACTCGGCTGCATGGTACAGCGCACAGAACGCGGTAAGACTGCCACTCATGCGGCGCACCAGGCGCTTGCAGGCCGGGTGCAGCAGGCCGTCGACACGCTGCCTGCCCACCTGAAGGCGTTCGGCAACCA
Organism: Pseudomonas fuscovaginae SE-1; assembly: GCF_000364705.1. Taxonomy (GTDB): domain Bacteria; phylum Pseudomonadota; class Gammaproteobacteria; order Pseudomonadales; family Pseudomonadaceae; genus Aquipseudomonas; species Aquipseudomonas fuscovaginae_A. The sequence goes on from NZ_AQOH01000098.1 coordinate 22,698, forward strand.
CATGTACAGTCCGCTGGCCACCGATGACGACCGCGAGGAAGCAGAGGAGGCCCTATTCAGGACTGCCTACGCCATGGGCCAGCGCATGTACGCGAAGAAGTTCGAGAAGGCCAAGCACGTAGCCCGGGGCGTTCTCTACCGGTACCGTCGGATGCACCAGGGCGGGCAGAGCGAAGGAGTGGACCCATGCCCGACACCTGAAGCATTCCGCGGCTGGCTGATGCACTGGTTCGGCTTCGAGCTCGACTCCAGGAACTGGGAGCGCGAATGGGGTGAGTTCGTGCAGTGCTGTTTCGATTCATGCAACGACCTGGACAAAGCCGCTTTGGTGCCTGTCTCTTCGGCGATAAAAATAATGAAAAGTGCTGCTTGACGACAAATGTGCGCCTGAGGCAAGCTTTCTCCCATCGTGACAATTTTGCCTCCGGCAAACATCAAATTCAGAACCCGGCCACCGCGCCGGGTTTTTCGTTTTCAGGGCCTCATAAGTCCCTCAGATCCATCAGCGCTCCTTCGTGCGCCTTTGCCCGCTCAAGCCGGGCTTTTTTATTCTTGGTGCCCTATGACAGAAGTATCGCGCATTGCAGATAGCACCGCGTTCAAGGTCGCCGTGCCGATCCTGCAAACGGTTCTGTCGGCCGCTGCCATAGGTGCATTCGCCTATGTGGTTAACTCGCTAGGATCTCTTCAGATACAGCTCGCCTCATACCAAACGAATCAGGCCCTGATCGGGCAGAGGGTTGAGTCCTTGGAGCGGGCAAGGGAGTCGACAGACAAATTCGTCGATTCCCTCCGGATCACCACACAGCGCCAAGAGTTTCAGATCAACCAGATAGGTGAGAGCCTGCGCGAACTGGCCAAGAGCGGACGACCAAGATGAAGACCGTGCTGATCGTGATTTTCCTGATTGCAGGGTGCACGAACAGGCCAACATCTCCGTCGAGTATCACGTTCGCGCCATCAGGCCTGGCGGCAACGAGCTGCATTCCGACCGAGCGCCTTACTCGACAGCTGAGAGAGGCCCTCAAGAGTCGCGCTGAATGGAAGCGCTACGCCGAGATCCTGGAAAAACTACCTGCAGCGAAGGCGCACCATGACCCTTATCCCTGAATGGCGAAAGTTCTGGCGCATGACCAGCGTTCAACTGGCAATCATCGGTGTTGCCCTCAACGCGGCTGCCGCTGGCTGGTCCGCCTTCCAGGGCGCTGTAGATCCGCTGATCTTCGCATCGGTGAACATGATCCTCGGTATCGGGGTGGCAGTGTTCCGGGTGATCCAGCAGCCGGAGCTGCGAGTTGACGATAAGCCTGACGAGCCAAGTAATTAATCGCGCCACAAATTGACCATGCGTCATTTCGTGGCGCCGGAGTATGCATGAGCAGGCCAATGCCACCGACTGAACTGCTCGAGCATCTGTTCCTGACGCTACGGCCTGCCCCGGATGTGTGGGGGTGGATCAGAGCTGAGGTGTTAGCCGATACCGGAAGCCTGCACAACCCTGACCATGCTCATCTGCTGGATGCGAGCGTCGGAGTCCTATGGGCTTCGTCAGTCTTCGCCAAGCAGGGTCGCACGGTGCTGGGTCAGGCCGAGCAAGTGATGTTCCGTGCTGGCGGCTGGCAGAAGGCTCGACAAGAGCAGCAGATGCGGGAGTGGTTCGGCGAGGAGCCGGATTACCTCATTACCTTGGCTGCTGACTACTGCGACCAGTGTTCCGACGCCGAGTTCTGCGCATTGGTCGAGCATGAGCTTTACCACATCGCCCAGGCTACTGATGAGTACGGCGCACCAAAGTTCAAACAGGACGGCTTGCCAAAGCTCTACCTGCGCGGACACGACGTCGAAGAGTTTGTCGGCGTGGTCCGTCGCTATGGTGCGAGCAACGACGTACAGCAGCTCATCAATGCTGCGAGCAGGCTGCCTGAGGTGGCCAACATCAACATTTCGAGGGCCTGTGGCACATGCCAGCTTAAGCTGGCATGAAGTTTGACGGGCGCCTGACGGAACAAACCAACATGGCAACCCTGAACAACGAAGTGAAGGCGTTCATCGTTCAGGCCTTGGCCTGCTTCGATACGCCGTCACAGGTGGCCGAGTCAGTCAAACAGGAATTCGGGCTGGTGGTCACCCGCCAGTCAGTCGAGGCCTACGACCCCACCAAAAGGGCGTCGCGAAACCTGGCAGCCCGCTGGGTGACTCTGTTCGAGGACACCCGCAAGCGCTTTCGGGAAGACTCGGCAGAAATCCCGATCGCCAACCGATCCTATCGCCTCCGAATGCTTGATCGCATGGCTTCTCGCGCCGAGAGCATGAAGAACATGGCCCTCGCTGCGCAGCTCCTGGAGCAGGCCGCGAAAGAGTCAGGCGGGGCATACACCAACAAGCAGCAGGTTGACCTGAGATCCTCGGATGGATCGATGACGCCAAAGGCGACTCAGAACGTTGACCAAGCACTGGTGTCCGCGCTGGTAGATAAGCTGGTGGACTGATGGCTATCAAACCTATCGAGTGGGACGCGCTGAGCCACGCTGAGCGCTCCGCCTTGATAGCAGCTGGCGAGCACAGCCCGCTGGCGTTCACGTCACTGTGGTTCAACATCACCCAGGGCGACAGCTTCCGTACCAACTGGCACCACCACTATTTCGACTACGCCGCCCGCAAGATGCTTGCCGGTGAGGCGCAGAACATCATCGTGAATATCCCGCCAGGTGGCACCAAGACCGAGTTCTGGTCTGTCCACCTGCCGGTCTACACCATGGTGAAGCACCGCCGGGTGCGCATCCTCAATACCAGCTACTCGAAGAACCTGGTCGACGAGAACAGCGAGCGTAGCCGCGCCCTGGTCAAGTCCTCGGAGTTCCGCGAGTTCTACCCCTTCGACATCGAGAAGGACAAGGTAGACGACTGGACGCTTGCCATGGATGGCAAACGCGTACACCAGCTGTTCAGCCGTTCCAGTGGCGGCCAGATCACTGGTGTTCGTGGCGGCTACATGGGCGACGGCTACACCGGTCACATCCAGGCGGATGACTGGGACAAGATCGACGACCTGTTCAGCGAGGCGAAGCGGCGCAAGTCGCACACGCGCCTGGTGAACACCCTGCGCAGTCGAAAGGCGCACAGCGGCACGCCGTTCGTTGCCATCCAGCAGCGTGGGCACGTCGACGATTCGACGGCTTTCCTGCTGTCCGGCGGCATGGGTCTGAAGATCGACCTGCATATCAAGATTCCTGCCCTGGTAAACCAGGAGTACATCGACAGCCTGCCCGATGGCATCCGTGAGCGCTGCATCAAGAGCGTGTGCGGATCTGAGCAGGTTGACGGCTACTGGTCCTACTGGCCAGCCAAGGAAAGCGTTCATGACCTGATCGCGCTCCGCACGGCTCACCCGTACACGTTCAGCAGCCAGTACATGCAGGATCCCGACACGCTCGACGGCGGGATATTCTCTGCAGATGACTTCCTCTACTACGGGAGCGAGGAAGGCGCCGATCTGCCGGTGCCGGACAAGTTCGACTACCGCTTCGTCACCGCCGACACCGCACAAAAGACCAACACCTGGAACGACTGGACTGTGTTCGCGGAGTGGGGCGTGGCCGAGGGGCGCATCTACCGCCTGGGCCTGAAGCGAGGCCGGATGGATGCCAAGACCCTGCGCCGGGAGTTCGAGGCGTTCGTCAAAGGCTGCTGGGCCAAGAACGGAAAGCAGAACGGCATCCTGCGAAAGGTCTACGTCGAGGACAAGTCCAGCGGCACAGGGTTGATCCAGGAGATGGAGAAGCGCCTTCCGCTCAAGGTGACGCCTGTCCCGCGAGAGCGCGACAAGCTGACCCGCGCGCTCGACGTGCAGGGGTTCCATGCTGCCAAACTGGTGTGCCTGCCATACGGCGATGACCAGAACTACGAATTCGTCTGCGAGGTTGCATCGTTCACCGCTGACGACAGCCACAAGCACGACGATCAGACCGACGTGATGATCGACGCCCTGTCCGAGGTATTCATCAAGGGCAAGCGCTCGATCAGAGACCTCCTATGACCCATTGGTGATTACATGAGTAAGAAGGGCATCATGCCGGCCGACAAGGACCTGGGCAAAGCCCTCACCAAGGCGGCCAGGAAGTATAAGCAATCGGTCAGGTCGTCGAGTGACGGCCTAGTAAACGTCGTGTCCGGCCTTGGCACCGGAAAGGCCAAGCGTTCGCACAACCAGTTCCAGTACGCCTTTCTGAACGACTTCCAGCAGCTCGACGCAGCGTACCAGACCAGTTGGCTTGCTCGGGCAATCGTGGACTACCCGGCTGAGGACATGACCCGCGAGTGGCGCACCCTCAAGTGCGACGATGCGGACGTAATCCGAGCCGAGGAGGATCGCCTTCAGCTGCCGGCAATGGTGAGTGAGGCCACAAGCTGGGCTCGCCTGTACGGTGGCGCTGGCATCCTCATGCTGACCAATCAGGACCTGACCAAGCCGCTCAATCCGGAGAAGATCAAGAAGGGCGACCTGTACCGCCTGCTAGTGATCGATCGCTTCGACATGACTGCGATGGATCTGAATCAGACCAACATCCTGGCCGCGAACTACCTGCAGCCTGAGTTCTACACCATCGCTGCAGGCGCCCAGCAGATCCACTGGACGCACTTCGCCAGGTTCGCAGGGGCCAAGCTGCCGCGCCGTCAGCGTGCGCAGACTCAGGGCTGGGGTGACTCAGAGCTGCGCAAGTGTCTCGACGACGTGATGGACATGGTCGCCAGCAAAGACGGCATCGCCGAGCTGATGCAGGAAGCGAACGTCGACATCATCAAGCGTGTCGGCCTGTCAGATGAGCTGGCCAGCGATCAGGACGACGCCATCACGAAGCGTTACGCCCTGTTCAGCATGATGAAGTCGTCGATCAATCTGGCGCTGCTGGATGACGAAGAGACATACGACCGGAAAACTCTGGACCTGTCTGGCGTTGCGCCAGTTCTCGACCTGCTCATGACCTGGATCAGCGGCGCCGCCGGCATACCTGTCACGCGCCTGTTCGGCGAATCAGCCAAGGGCCTTGGCAATACCGGTGAAGGCGACGATACCAACTACCACAACCAGCTTTCCTCGAAGCGCCTGACTCAGATTGACCCTGGCCTTCGCCAGCTTGACGAGGTGATGGTGCGCTCGGCGACCGGGCGATGGATCGACGATTTCAACTACACCTGGAACCCATTCAAGCAGCCTGACCTGGTGCAGATTGCTCAGGCCAATAAGGCCAATGCCGAGACGGACATTGCCTACAAGGATGCCGGCGTGATCACCACCAGCCAAATTCAGCGCAAGCTGCAAGCCGCCGAGCTCTACCAGTTCGACGACGAGAAGATCGAGGCGCTGGAGGCTGATGAAGACCTGACCATGTTCAATGACCCGGTGGATGACCCGGACAACAAAGGTGATGAGTGATGAAGGTATTCAGCCGAGCTCCTGACGGGACAACTCATGTCCGCCTCTGGCATGCGCCATACAACGGCGGCTGGGTGTGGCTCGACAAGAAGCAGTGGAAGCGCTTTTCATGTGGCTGGCACAAACCAACCCTCTGGTGGTGCTTCGGCGGCTTCTGCGGTCGCCTAACGCTTCAATCGGTGCCGTGGGGTAAAGATCCTGGCGCCGCCGCTCGCCAGACGGTAGCAGACGCCGTCAAGCAGGCGAGTTGAAGAGGCTGTGACCCATGGACATGATCGGCATCCAGTACAACGCCAAGCTGCAGCGACTGGTGAAGCAGATCAAGGCGTCGATCGACAAGGAGCTCAAGCCGCTGGTCCGTCAACTGGCGCCTGAGTACACGCAGGACGCTATCGCAACAACTGACGCATGGTCAGACCTCATCCTGAATGCGATCTCATTCCTGACAAGTCGCTGGAGCTCTCCAGCGGTACAGGCGGCTGGCAATCGCATCGCCGGCGAGTTCGTTCAGTCCGCGCTGAAGAGGTCCGAGCGTGACATCAAGAAGTCTGCAGGCATCGACGTATTCAGTGGATCAAAGACCATGCAGGACTACCTGCATGCCTCGGCACAGCAGAACGCCCAGCTCATCAAGTCAATCCCCGCCAAGTACCTGGAAGAGGTGCAGACGCTGGTGATGGCAAACATGCGCTCAGGAATGCGGCCTGGCTACATCGAGAGTGCTCTGCAGGAACAGTTCGGCGTGACGCAGCGCCGGGCCAAGATGATCGCCCGCGACCAGACGTCGAAGATTCAGGGTGAGCTGGCCGAAAAGCAGCAGAAGGACGCCGGCTTCGAGTACTTCGAGTGGGTCGACTCCGACGACCGCCGCGTCCGGCATCGCCACCGCGAGATCGCTGACAAGGTCACTGCCTACGGCAAAGGGATCTACCGCTGGGACAACCTCCCGCTGAGCTCAGACGGCAAGCCGATCAAGCCAGGCTCCGACTACCAGTGCCGATGCATCGCGCGTCCAGTGAGCGCCCGCGAGGTCAAGGCCAACCAAGACGCAGGCCGAACAGCGCCAGGCGTTTACCGATAACCCAGAGGGTCCAGTGCATGTACATCAAGCTCAAAAGCATTGATACCGGCGTTGAGCATGTGTTCAGCACCGAAGAGCATCACATCGCCTTGAAAGTCACCCCGGAAGAACTGGAGGCAATCCAATCGATGGCCGTGACTGATGACGGGAAGGCGCTCAGCGGCGCCGATCACCGAACATTTGCATGCATCAGGCCGGTTGATGATTCGGAGATGGAGGCGCTCTCGGAGTGGGCGAAAGAGCCATGAAGTGCACGGTTTTTGACCGGGCTGGGTACCGCATTACCCAGCGGGAATACACCGACGAGGGGTTCCTCAAGGTTCCAGGCCGGGTGGCCCGCACGGGCATCCAAGAGTACCTGGCGCGCGAGCTGGGGCTGGACGGTGATCCGAACCGCATCGTCCGCGTGTACCGGCCGCCAGAAGAGGTGTTCAACGACACGTCGCTGGGCACCTACGACGGCGCCACGGTGACGAACGATCACCCGAAGGATCTGGTGACGGCGCGGAACTACAAGGCAGTGTCGGTCGGCGAGGTTCGCGGTGCTGGTCGCCGAGACGGTGAGTTCGTTGTCTGTGACCTGATCATCAAAGACCAGAAGACCATCGACGACATCAACTCCGGCAAGTGCGAGCTATCTGCGGGATACACCGCCGAATACGTCTATGGCCCTGGCCAAACCGCTGACGGTCAGGACTACGAGTACACCCAGCGCAACATCATCATCAACCACCAAGCGGTGGTCAACAAAGCGAGGGCGGGCGGCAACGCTCGAGTCTTCGACCACAACCCAGGAGGCAACACAATGCCTGTACTTATCACCACCGATAGCGGGCGCAGCGTTGATGTTGCTGATCCTGCGAACGCCCAGCTGGTCGCCGACTCGTTCGACCGCCTGCTGAAGCGTGCAACCGATGCAGAGGCCAAGGCTGGCCAGGCGCAAGAGATCGCCGACAAGGCTCAGGCCAGCGCCGATGCAGCCAACGAGAAGCTGGATGAGGCCCGTAAGGCGTCCGGCGACGAAGCCATCGCAGCACGTGTGAAGGCCATCAGCACCACCCAGGATCTGGCCCGCAAGGTTGCCGGTGACGGCTTCACCTGCGACAGCCTGGACGTGACCGAGATCAAGCGAGCCGCGCTGGTCGTGGCCCGCCCGAAAGTCGCCTGGGGTGACAAATCGGCCGCCTACATCGAAGCCGCTTTCGACGCCGAGTCCGAGAAGGATGAGGAAGAGGACGGCGACGGCAACGGCGGTAAGAAGCCGAAGATGCCAACCGGTGATGCCGCAACCCTGCTGGCTCAACTTACTCAGTTGGCCAAGGATGGCGCGTCCACCACGAACACCACCACTGACGCCAAGCCAACCCCGTATCAGGCCCACAAGCAAAGCTTGTCCGGTGCCCACAAGCAGAAAGGAGCCTAACCATGCCAGTTCAAGGTGGTAATGCAATCAACCACGGCGTCGCGTACGCGGGCATGGTCGCTGACGGCGAAGTGTCCAACGGTGTCTCCAAGGTCAACAAGGGCACCGTCAACATCGCTTATGGCCTGGGTGTCGTGACCGATGGTGACGACGGCGCCAAGCTGCCCGTCGCTGCCTCGACCGCTGCACAGTTCATCGGCGTCGTTCGGCGCGAGCTGAACCGCGCGTACACCTCGACCGACACCTTCGGCGCTCTCGCCAAGCGCGACATGACCGTCGAGACAATGGCGCCCATCTGGGTTACGGCTCGCGTGGCTGTCGCCAAGGATGACCCGGTTTACCTGGTCGTCGGAGACGGCACCGGTACCAACCAGGGCCAGTTCTCCAACGTGATCGGAGCAGCCGCAACTCTGGCAGTACTGATCCCCAACGCCAAATGGGTCAGCTCGGCATCGGCCGGCGCCCTGGCGAAAATCTCTCTGAAAGTCGGGGGCTAATCGATTATGAAGCTCAAGAAACTCGTCGTAGCCATCGACGCCGCCATCGCGTACCAGGTAGGTCGCGACATCGAGCAGGTCGCGTTCCATGATGGCCTGCCTACCGTCGACGACGGCCTGGCGTTCTACATCAGTCAGCTGGCCAGCCTGGAATCTCGTGTCTATGAGGCAAAGTATGCGGCCATCAACTACGCCGAACTGATTCCGGTCCACACCGAGTTGCCGGAATGGGCCGACAGCTGGGACTACATCAGCTACGACGCCGTCACCATCGGCAAATTCATCGGTTCCAGCGCCGATGACCTGCCGAACGTGGCCCTGTCGGCCAACAAGTCGTCGGTGCCGATCGGCTACGCCGGCAACATGTACGACTACAGCCTGGATGAGCTGCGCAAGTCACAGCAGCTGCGCATCCCCCTGGACACCACCAAGGCCCGCGCGGCCTTCCGTGGTGCTCAGGAGCACACCCAGCGCATTGCGTACTTCGGCGACGCCACGCGCGGCATGACCGGCGCGTTCAACAACCCGAACCTGGCTCTGTCGAACTCCACGTTGAACTGGTTCGACCCTGCCACCACCGGCATGCAGATCGTCGAGGACGTCGATGACTTCCTGGGAGATGTCTGGACGAACTCGGCCACCGTTCACGTACCGAACGTCCTGGTGCTGGACTCGGCGCGCTGGCGTCGCATCAACAGCATGCCGATGTCGAAGGAGCTGCCGAACACCACAGTTCTGCAGTACCTGAAGGAAAACAACGTCTACACCGGCTTGACCGGTCAGCCGCTGCGCGTCGAACAGCGACTGCAGCTGTCCGCCGCCCAGCTCGCGGCCAACGGCGTGTCCAACGGCAACAAGGACCGCATGATGGCTTACGAGCTGAACGACGAGAACCTGGGTATGCAGGTGCCGATCCCATGGCGTTCCCTGGCTCCGCAGATGTGGAACCTGAGCGTTCGCGTGCCATGCGAGTACAAGATCAGCGGCGTCGAGTTCCGCTATCCATTCTCCGGCGCGTACCGCGACCACGTGTAACCCTTCGCCTGGCCGCCAAGCCCTACCCAGGGTGGCGGCCGGGACAGCCAGACGAGGAAATGCCATGCACCTGAAGAACGAAGCTGCACGACTGATCACCATCAAGCATAAGGCCAATGGCGAACTGATCAGCTACCAGATCCTACCGGGCGAAAACCCTTCTGTAGAGGTTCCGGACGAGCTCGCCAAGATTGACTTCGTCAAGGCGCTGCTCGATATCGGCGACTTGCGTCGAGTCGGTGCCGACGAGCTCAATGACGATGAAAGCGAAGAAGGCGGCGACGATATCGAGGTCCTGCGTGCCGAAGCCGAAGCCCTTGGTATCAAGGTCGACAAGCGCTGGAAGGAAGCAAAGCTGCGCGAAGAGATCGCCAAGGTCTCGGCGTAATACCAGGGCGCCATGCGCCCAATCATTCAAGGTGAGCGCATGCAAATCACTCCGGAAATGATCGCGGCCTTTCGCGAGGACCCGCTGATGAAGGCGTTCATCGACCCGGTTAAATGGCCTGACGCCATGGTCTCCGATGCCCTGTGCGAGGCCGATACCGAGACGGGCTCGTCCCGATGGGGCGCACTTGAGCTCACCTGCTGCAACTTCAAATGGCGCGGCATGAAGTATTACGCCGCGCACTGGCTCGCAACCAACTTTGCCACGCTCGGCGCCAACGGAACACCGAACTCGGAAGCTCGCCTCAACGTAGCCGAGAAGTCCGTTGGCGACGAGTCTATCAGCTATCGCGTTCCACAGATGATGGATGCGGGCACCGACTGGCTGACGTACACGAACTACGGTCAGCAGTTCTACAGGCTCAAGAAGCGCGCCGGGATGGGTGCCAAGGCGGTTTAGATGATCACTCTCGAAATACAGGGTTTTCAGGAGCTGCAGGCCGAGCTCGAGAAGGAGTTGAGCGCGTTGCGATCGGACAGGGTTGTCACGGTCGGCATCCATGAAGAGGCAGGAGATGTCGAGTCGGGCGACCTGACCATGGCAAGCCTTGGCGCTATCCATGAGCTCGGCGCCGATATCAAACATCCTGGCGGGACGTCTTACGGCTACGCCAGCAAGGCGGCCGCAGATCGGGATGAAGTGCGTTTCCTGAGGACTGGCAGCGGATACATGGAACTCGGCGTAACGAAGCCCCACAACATCAATATCCCTGCCAGGCCATGGCTTGAGCCTGGAGTAGCTCAGGCCACGCCGAAGATCTTGGAGGCGATTGAGACTGGTGTTGCTGCAGGTCGATCCATGGATCAGGTCCTAGGAGCGATAGGGGTGGTGGCTGCGGCCGAGGTGAAGGTCTACATGACCGAATTGAAGTCGCCTCCGAATGCCGCCTCGACAATTCGCAAAAAGGGGAGCGCCAACCCACTGATTGATACTGGTGCAATGCGCCAATCAGTCACTCATCAGGTCTCGATCGGGCCGGCTACCGAGGGTCTCGAATGAGCCTGAATATGGAGGGTCAGATCGATGGCGTATTTGAAAGCGTCCCCGCGAGCCGAACGGTTGACACCAGTGGTGACTGGATCGATGGAATCTGGACGCCTGGCGCGCCAAGCGCCGCCCCGTACACCGTTAACATCCAAACAGCGAACGACCGAGAGATTGACTTCGTCCAGCGCGCTGGTGAGCGGATCGTTGATGTCCGGCGCATCTACATCAACGAAGGCGATATGCAACTGATCGACCAGACCGGAACCTGGGCGTTCCTGGGTCAGCAGTGGAAGGCCGTCAAGGTCGACAACCGCTACTGGCGGAACTACTGCAAGGTCATTGTCACGCGTATTGACGATCAGTCGGGCGGCCCAGCATGACCAACGAAGAGCTGTTCAAGAAGCTGCGCCCAATAGTGATGCTTGCGACCGGCGTGCCTGAGTGCCTGCTCGCCGATCAGGCCGGACCGGGCAGCATGCCGGCACCAAAGGGCGCCTATGCAACGATCACACCAAGACAATCGGTCAGTGAGCGCGGACAGGCCAACGTCACATCGCGCGACATCCCCGGCGACCTGGTTGAGTACGAGGTTCGGGCGCAGATCATGTGTTTGGCCAGCATCAATTTCTACCGCGGCGAGGCGCTGATGTACGCAGAGCGCCTGAAGCAGGCCAACAAGCGACCCGACATCAGCATGATGCTGTTCAAGTCCAAGATCGGCTGGAATAGCACCGACGCAGTGAACAACCTCACCAGCCTGCAGTCGGCCAACTTCGAACAGCGGGCGCAGATCACGCTGCGCCTGATGTACGAAGCCATCAGCCTATCCGAAATCAACAACATCCTGAGCGTCGAAGTGGCGCTTCAGGACGAGAAGGCCCGGGTGCTCGACACCTTTACCGTGGAATTCGACCCCACATAACCACTTGGAGCTAGCACAGTGAGCTATCCAGCTACCAACATCATCCGGATCAATGCCCGGATCAGCCCGGCGGGCCTGGGCAATGCGAACTTTGCCAGCGCCATGCTGTTCGCCCCACAAACTGCGCTCCCTGTCGGGTTTGCGCCGGATACCTATCGCACCTATTCCGGGCTGACCGAGCTGGCTACCGACTTCGACGATACCACCGAAGTGTACAAAGCAGCTCAGCGCTGGCTCGGCGGCACGCCTGCCACTCGCGA
>NZ_AQOH01000099.1 GCF_000364705.1 Pseudomonas fuscovaginae SE-1
GCAGACGCCACTCGCGTCGCCACGTTGAACAAGGCTCGAAACGTGATCTGGTGGTACTGGACCATGTGGACTGCGCCGATTCTGGCCGTGAAGGCCGATGTGTTGGCTATCGCCCAGTGGTGCGACGACAACACCAGCATGTTCATCGACAACCAGACCGGTGCGTCGGCTGCAGAGATTCGCGATCCTGCCGATACCGACGATATCGCCACCCAGCTGACCACCGCTGGGTTCCGCCACGCCTTTACCCCTACGCATGCCACTGATGCCTATTCCGGTTCGGCATTGGCCAAGCACTTCGCCGCAGTGAACTACAGCGCCGATCGCTCGACCATCACTGGCGAGTTCAAGAAGTCGCCAGGCGTCCCGGCCGAATCTCTGACCACAACCGCTTACTCGGCCATGCAGAGCGCTGCCAAAAAGGCCACGTTCTACACGGTGGTGGATAACCAAGGGTCTACGGATTCCGGGCGCTGGATCAACACTATCACCCACAGCACATACGGCGAGTTCATCGACGACGTGGTGAACCTGGACGCGTGCATCAACTTCCTGACCACGTCGCTATACAACGCGGTGGCGAACCAGCTCACCAAGCTGGCGCAGACGCCTGTCGGGCAGGCCGTGCTGATCGGTGCTGCCCGCGCCACGATGCAGCAGTTCATCAACAACGGCTACCTTGGCCCGCGCAACTACACCGACCCTGATGACGGCATCGAGAAATACACCGCCGGCTTCGAGATTCTGACCAAGCCCGAGGACATCCTCGACCTGTCGGATGCCGACCGTAACGCCCGCAAGTCTGCACCTCTGCGTATTCGCCTGTTCCGCGCCGGCGCCATCCACATTGTTGACGTTGATCTCGACGTTTATTGATAGGTGAACCATGAGCCTGAATAACTTCTCGAACGACAATTGCGTCGTCACCATCAATGGACGCCAGATTCAAGACTGGGGAGAGACGGCAACGCCGTATACGGATGCGCCGATCGATCCGCGCAGCCAGTTGCGCCGCGGGCAGGGCGGGAATGCCCTGCGCCTGGATCGCCAGAATCCTGGGCGCGAGGTGAACGTCTACCTCAACCCAGGCTCTGCCGACTCTGCATACATCCAGGGCCTGATGAACTCGAACGCCAACATCACGTTGACCTTCACCCAGATCGGCACGCTGGAAACAGCATTGGGGTCGGAAGGAATCATCGTCAACGACGGTCAGCGCGGCCGTGCGGGCTCCACGATCACGGATGACCAGTTCACGATGCAATTCAACATCTGGGAAGGCACGAGGGGCTGATAGATGAGCGTGAAAGCATTCCACGTCGGCGGCGTGCAGTACAACGCGGCCATGGCCAGCGCTGTCGACCAGGACCGACTGATGTCCCTTCTTTCAGGTGCAGTACTGGAGCGCTTCGCGACTGCAGCCGCTGCCGGGATCGAGGTTGATGAAAACGTCCTGTGCTCGATGTTCATGTCGATGCGCCAGGAGGCCAAGAGCCTTGTGGCGCAGATCCTCATGGGTCGCGTTCTGCTCAACGGTACCGAGCGAACCGTCTCAGTTGCAGACTTTGGTGGCCGCATGGTGCAGTACAACCAGTTGCTGGCCGACTTGCTGCGCTGGAACCTCGCCGATTTTTTCGACTGGCTGCCAAGCGCCGCAAGCGTCGCTCGGCAGCCAGAGGCGCAAAGCCAAGCCCTGTGAATTGGTTCCTGATGCGCCCGTGCGTGGGCATAGCCGGCGTATGCCCGCCGCTGTGCACCTGGGCGCAACTGGCCGATGGGTCGCTCTCCATCGCAGATGTTGAGCGGTTCAATCAGGCCATGGATGAACTGTGGAGCCAATACGAGGCCCTGAAGAATGGCTAGCAAAGTTCTCAAGTCGTTCCTGATCGGCATCGGCTACGACACCAAAGATCTTGAAGCAGGCGACAGAAAGATCAACGCCAGCCTGCAGGGCATAAAGTCTGGCGCCCTGAGCATCTCGGCAGCGCTGATCGGTGCGTTTGGTGTTGGGGCGGCCGCAATAGTTGGCGTGTCGGACCGCGTAGACAAGCTGGCGATGTCGACCCAGAACCTCCGCACCTCCATGAATACGGTCTACAGCTTCGGCAATGCCGTAAAGCTGATGGGTGGCGATGCATCCGAAGCACTGGACGCAATCAAGGGGTTTGAGGAGATTCAGAATAATCTGCGCCTGAAAGGGGAAGCGGGTCCGATCACCGATCTGGCCACGGCCGGGATTGATGTCAGCTCTCTCTACAAGACGCAGACCGGCGAGGAGTTCATGCGTGCCTTGTCCGAAATGATACCGCGCCTCGATGAGGGGCAGCGCTCTCAGGTTCAGAGTTCGCTCGGCCTGTCGGATGGCGTCTTTCGTTCGCTGGCTGGCGGCGTGGAAAAGCTCGATGCCGACATGGAGCGTGCCAGCGGACTGACTGGCAGCGTCGATCAGCTGACCGACAACGCTCGCAAGATGGCCGAAAACTCCAGCGAGTTCAGCCTGATCATTGAGGGCATAAAGAACGAACTTGCCCAGAAGTTCCTGCCTAACCTGGTGGGTGCCGGTAGCGCGCTGAACGATTTTCTGAAAGATCACCGCGCGCAGATCAGTGATGCAGTTAGTTATGCGGCTGACAACCCAACTGCAATGGCGGCTCTTGGCGGTTCTGCCGTGGCGGCTGTTACGGGGGCTACTGCGGCAAAGCTTGGCTTGAGCACCGTTGGCGGCGCGGTCAGCAAAGCCGGTACCGTGGGCGTAGCCATAACTGGGAGCGCCGTAGGCGCAAACCTGCTCAATCGCGGCTTGGAAGAGCACGTGCCTGGCTACAGCAGGGCATCCAGGGGATTCGACGACTTCCTAAAGAGCGTGACTGGGCTCGATCGAATCCAGGGACCTCTCGAGCTTCTGTTTGGCGGCGGCGGCCAACAACAAAAGATCGAGCAGCCGAGTACTGGTGAGCCAGAAACCTACTCCGGTACGGTCATTCGCTCGAAAGAAGACATTGACTACCTCGATCATCGGGATAGGACGGCAGCAGACAGCCTTCCGCCCACCAGCCAATCCACACCAGAAGAGGATCGGCAGGCCACCGCTGACGCATTCGCGGGGGCCTTGGCTCGAAGCCCTATCAAGCTGACCAACGAACTTGGCCTGACGATCCAGCTGGATGGCCAGGCCCTCGAGTCCAAGATCACGCAAGTCAACGAGCGGCAGAACTACGAAACCCTGGGCGACCTGAAGACGACAACGGAGCGATAGCCTTGAGCATTATCAACATCTTCACCCGCCAGGCGCCGACGATTGCCGGCTACTCGTTTGACGCGGTGCTTGAGGATACGCTTGAGGCCAGCGTAACGCTTACCGCCATCCCTATTGAGTCCGGGGTCAGGATTTCTGATCACCGCATCATGAACCCATTCAAGTACACCCTGACCGGCGCCATCAGTAACAACCCGGTCAAGGTTCAGCTAACGGACTTCCTGGGTGGCGCACTCTCGAATCTTACCAGTAACCCCATCGTCTCGACGGTGGCCGGTCTGTCCGCCGGGTTTCTTGCAGGCAGTGACGAGACGCGCGCGAGCACCACGCTCGACTTCCTGATCTGGCTAATGCAGTCCTATGATCCGTTCGATATCGATGCCGGCGACATCCTGCTTAAGAACATGGCGATCACCAAAATCTCGCGAACGAAGGAGCCGCGAAACGAAGGGGGGCTTGAGTTCGTGGTCGAGCTGCAGGAGGTAATCAGCCTTGACCGGATCGCGCGCGATACCGAGTGCTCTATTTCTCAGTTGCGCGAGGGCGACCCCTCGCAGAGCGCACTTTCGCGGGCTATCAAGCGCGGCCAGGCCATCGCCAAGGAGGCAACCGCCTCCGTGACGAAGGCGGTCAACAATATTCTCGACGGAGTGGTTTGATGAACGTGATCCCGCTGCGTGCCGGGGCAGAGAACGCCCATCAGCGGTTTTCTGTTCAGCTCGGCGACAACCTGATCGACTTCGAATTCGATTTCATCTCCTACCTCGACGAGCCTGCATGGTCGATGAATCTGTTGCGCGATGGCACCCGGATCGTGTCCGGCGCCATGCTTGAACCAGGTAGCGACATCATCCAAAGCTACCGGACCGGCATTGGGCAAATGGTCTTCACCGGCAGCAACGTGACGCTCGACAACCTGGGCGTCGACAACTTCCTGGTATGGATTCCCCCATTGGTGGCCACATGAGAGAGCGAGTCTGGTCGGTCGATGTGAACGGCCAGCCCTACATAGGCCAGCAAATTGGCCGTCGACAGTTTCGAATCCAGTTCAATGTCGATGTCGCCCCGCAAAACGTTATCTCGTATGCAGACATTCGTCTGTACAACATGAACAAGGGGTCTTCCATCGCTCAGCGCTCCAGCATTGTTCTGCGAGCTGGGTATGACGATAACGTCGATGCCGTCTTCACTGGTTTCGTGACAAACGTTCTACGGGAGCGTGAACCCGGCTCGCCAGAGATCATCACAAGGCTCATCTGCAGATCTGGCGACCCAGTCAACGACCGGGCATCAGTCCAGTTGTCGTTTGGGGTCGGGTCGCGTGTTGAAGAGGTTATAAGAGCCCTGGCGAGAGCATGGCCGCTGCCGATCGATATCGACAATGCACAGTTCGCCGATGCTGCTCCGCTTACGTCAGGTCTGGTCGTAGATGGTGACATCCCATCCGCAATGAATAGCCTGGCGTACGCCTACAAGTTTGAATGGATGCAGGATCGCGGCCGAATGATTGTCACGAAGCCCGGAATGCTTCGAACGACATCCATCGTCCAGGTTGACCAGTACAGTGGGATGATCGGGATTCCAGAAGTTTCACGCGGGCCAGATGGTCTTGGTGTATTCGTAACCATTCAGATGAATCCTTCCCTGCGCGCCAATGGCCGTATCAACGTCGAAAGCGAGTTCGCCACCTTTAACACTGGCAACCTGTTTATCTCCGAGCTTAGTGGCGATGCCACAGCCAATGGCGAGTACAACGTCTTCGCGATGAAGCATTCGGGCGACTCACATAGCGACCTATGGATTACAGAAATAGATGGCCTGCGCGCCGGTACTGCGCCGGCAGCAAACCAAATTTCAACATCCGAGAACGGAAAGCTGATCTGGGGAGCCAGGGTCGACCAGGCTTTTCGCGTCAAGGTCCGGGAGATCGCCGGAAATCTATCAATGGACCCAAACTGGCTGATGGCGGTGATGGGGTTCGAGACCGGCTACACGTTCAGTCCTGCCGCTAGAAACCCTGGGAGTACTGCGACCGGACTGATTCAATTCCTGGAATCTTCAGCCAGGCAGGTTGGGACCTCCACTGCGCAGCTTGCGCGCATGACCGCCGTAACCCAGCTCGATTATGTCGAGGCCTATTACCAGCCATATGCAGGACGTATTAGGAACCTTGGGGACGCCTATCTGGCGGTACTGTGGCCGGCTGCAGTAGGGCGCCCTGACTCTTTCGTGATGTGGGAGCGCGACACCGGCCCATACCAGCGCGAATACGCCGCCAACTCAGGTCTCGATGTCAACCATGATGGCAAGATAACCCGCGGTGAGGCTGTCGCAGCCGTCAACACGTCTTACATGCGCGGGCAGCAGTTCGTGCGCTGACAATAATCTCGCCCGCCGGTTCGGGTGCAAGTATCCGAGGTAGGCATGATCGGGGCAGAAGGTCGCACGAAGCAGACAAAGCTAATACGGGATTCCTTCATTGAGGTCATGAAGGGAGTGTGTACATCGATCCCCGGGCACGTCCTTACATTCGATCCTGCTACCCAGCTGGCCCAGGTGCAGCCCGGCATCATGCGGGTGGACATCAATGGCGCCGAGTTCAAGGTTCCTCCGATCATCGAGGTGCCGGTCTATTTCCCGGGCGGCGACTACTGCATCGAGTACCAGATCGATCCGAAATGCGAGGGCGACATCCTGTTCTCTCAGCGCTGCATTGACGGCTGGATACAGAGCGGCGGCATCGCACCCAACCCTATTGGCCGCTTCCACAGCATGCAGGATGCCATGTTCCTGCCGGGGTTCAGGTCCCAGCCGAACGTGCTGCCTGACTTCCAGAACAACGGCGTGCGCATGCGCAACAAGGCGGCTACCCAGTTCGTTTGGCTGAAGAACGACAACAGCATCCTCATGGATAACGGGGCTGCCAGGTTCAACGTGCTGGCCGACGGCACAACCCTGATGCAGAACGGCGCCGGCAGTTTCCGATTGCAGGCCGACGGCACGTTCCTGATCAATGGACTGAAGATCACTCCGGACGGCAACGTCATCACCGCCGCCGGCGTCAACCTGAACACTCATCGCCATACCGGTGTAACGCCCGGGTCCGGCACAAGCGGAGCACCAGTCATATGACCGTTCGCAGGCTGGACGAAAACGGCGACATCGTGACCCAGGGACAACAGTTCATCAGCGGCAAGGAGGAGATCGCCCAGACTGTCCTAACCAGGCTACGGCTGTTCCTCGGCGAATATTTCCGCGACGTCACCGATGGCACTCCGTGGTACGAGCAGATCCTGGGCAAGTTCGCCAGCCTCTCTGCCGCAGAGGCTGCGCTGCGAGCGCGGATCGCCAACACGCCGGGCGTCGTACGCCTCACCAGTTTCTCTGCTGATTTCAACATCGACAACCGCACCTACAGCGTAACCGCTGGGATTCTCACTGAGTTCGGGCTGGAAGAGGTAACACTGAATGGCTAGCCTGACCTCCAACGGGTATGTGCTTCAGACGCAAAATGACTGGTTCGCCCAGGAGCGCCAGTTCTACGTCAACATCGATCCGCTGTGGAACCTTGACCCGTCGACGCCTGACGGCCTGAAGATGGCGCACGACGCCGAGATCTTCTACGCGCTCGATGAGACCCTGCAGCAGGCCTACAACTCCAAAGACCCGAACAAGGCCAAGCGCACGGATCTGGATATCGTCTGCTCGCTGACCGGCACCATGCGGTCATCTGGTTCAGGTTCCAGTGTGTCTCTGACGCTGACTGCCACCCCGGGTACCGTGATCCTTTCCGGCAACCGCTTCGAATCAACCATCAACGGCAGTCGGTGGTCAATCGACCAGACAGTGACGGCCGATGTTTCCGGTGTCGCGACCGTCAACGCCACCTGTACAGTGGCCGGCCCGACCCAGGCCGATGCCGGGACGATCACCCGCATCGTTGACGTTGTAGCCGGCCTTTCTGCCGTGACCAACGCCGCGCCAGCAACGCCAGGCAATGACGCCCAGACCGATGAGCAGCTGCGCGTCACCCGCGCCACCGCGGTGGGTAAGCCAGGAAACAACCAGATCGATTCGATGCTGGGCCAGTTGTTCGGCGTCGACGGGGTTCGCCGGGCCAAGATCTACGAGAACGACACCGACAGCGCTTCTGTATCCGTAGATAACCCGCATGGGCTACCAAGGCATTCCATTGCAGTGGTGGTGGACGGCGGAACCGATATCGACGTGGCGATGGCGATCTACCTGAAGAAGAATCCGGGCGCCACCCTGTACCAGGCCGGCACGCCGTTTTCTGTCGAGATCACATCCCCCAATTACCCGACCAACAAAAAGATGGTTAAGGCCAGCCGCCCGATATACGTCGATGCCATCCTGAACATCACCCTAGTCAACGACGGCACGCTTCCCTCGACCATTGGGCAGGAAATCAAGGATGCGGTGGTGGAGTTCGCTCAGGGCGAGCTGATCCCAGCAGACGTTGGGTTCAAGATCACCGGCTTTGATATCGGCGAGCCAGTCCCATTCAGTACCGCGCTGACACCCGTAAACAAAGTGATCGGCTCTTACGGCAATAGCTACGTCAACATCGCCCTGTCGAACCTCAACGGCTCAACCGGCACGCTGGCCATTGCGTACAACCAGATGTCGCGCTGGACATCCGCCAACGTCAACGTGACGGTGACCTGATGAATATCCCTGACCGGATCTACGCCCAGTACCAGAACAAGCCAAAGGCGGTCGCGTGGTACGCCATCGCCAGGCAGCTTGGTGGCAGCATCGAGGATGCCGCCGAGGCCGTGCGCAAAAGCTATGACATCGACCGCGCCGAGGGGGAGGTTTTGAACGTCATAGGTCGCATTGTCGTGGTGCCGCGCAGTTTCCTCGGCGCCGTAAGCATGAACCCTGGCCTTTTTGACCTGACAGATGGCGCTGAGTTTGGCGATGAAGATGCCATGTTCAGCCCCTTGACGATCGATCAGGACGACCAACTTTCTGACGAGCTTTATCGATTGGTAATCAAGGCCAAGATCGTCAAGAACAACGGTGACGCAACGATCGAGAACATCCTTTCGGGGATGAATTTTTTGATCCCGAACGCGCAAGTTCTTCGAATTACAGATGGCGAGGACATGTCTTTCAGCATCGAATTCTATGGAGAAATTTCTGACCTCCAGCGATTCGCATTGCTAAACGCAAACTTGGTACCAAAGCCTCAGGCCGTGCGGTTTAACGGATTCCTGGAAGGCTTTGGGATGTACGAATTTGGCGATACCGATGCTGAGTTCGGGGATGAAAGTGCAGAATTTGCAGGCTATATAGGGGCTTAACATGGCACTGAAGCTTAACGAACGGTACCCAGGTCGATTCAGCAATCCATCGGCTGATTACCCGCAGGGATCCTTCAAAAACAGAACCACTCCAACCTCTAAGGATGGATCGTATCTGGAGAAAGATTGGGCGAATGACAAGGAAGGTTTCTTTCAGTCGCTTCTTTCATATGCCGGCATCACGGCGAACGGATCCGTAGACAAGGTCGGTGCGTCCCAGTATTTCGACGCACTGATGGCCGCAATTCGAAAAACCACAATCCTGACGGACACTGGCGCTGCGAACGTCTATGCGGCTGCAAACACCCCAGCCCTGACAGCGCTGCCATCCACAGGCTATATGCAGCGTGTGAATATCGCAAATGCGAACACCGGTCCGGCGACTTATGCCCCCGACGGACTTGTCGCCCGGCCGATCTATGGCCTGGCTCTCCAGCCACTCCAGGGCGGCGAGTTGCCAGCCGGTGTGGCTGTGCTGATGTACCTGGTGCAGGCCGGCGTGAACAGCGGGAATGGCGCCTGGATCATCATTGAGTCGCTGGGTGGGGCGGCTCAATTGGTGGGTGCCACTAGGTCGCTGCATGCAGTGAACGCCGGACAGATCCAGGCACAGAGCCTGACCGCTTTCACGACCGCCGGCACGGCGCCAGCATTCACGCTGACGCCAACTCCCGCAATCACTGCTTATGTTACAGGCCAACGCTTTCAGGTGAGCTTCCACGCTTCAGGGGGAGCTACACCGACCCTGAATGTTTCTGGGCAGGGGGCAAAATCACTCAAACAATATGACTCAACTGCAACGAAAATTTCGGCATTTGTCGTGAATGGGCAAATTGCAGATGTAGTCTATGACGGAACTGATTTCATCGTGCTTGATCAGCTTCCAAGCACTGGTGCCCCTCCTGGAACAGTTATTAGTTTTGCCAGCTCAACACCTCCTGCTGGATATTTGAAAGCGAACGGTGCTTCTGTTTCGAGGACCACCTACGCGTCATTGTTTGCGGCAATCGGCACAACTTTCGGGGCTGGCGATGGCTCTACCACCTTCAACCTCCCGGAGCTGCGCGGCGAAGTGATTCGGAACTGGGATGATGGGCGCGGCATCGATGTCGGCCGGGCCTTTGGTTCGCTTCAGTTGGACGCAATGCAGGGGCATTCGCACGCAATGTACTACTCGGCGGCTGCAACAATCGGCTCTGGAGGAAACAGCTATATCCAGCAAGTTGCTTCCGGAAATAATGCCGGCCCAGTCAACGATACAGTTCGTGCGCCGATCACTGACAGCACCAACGGAACGCCGCGAATTTCAACTGAAACCCGTGCTCGAAACGTTGCTCTGCTTGCATGCATCAAATACTGATGGGGTAAATATGAAGATCTATAACGCACATCCTGTAACAGGCGAGTTTATCGGTGAGGGGATGGCCGACCCGGATCCACTGGAAATCGGGAATTGGCTTATTCCTGCTCATGCGTTTACTGATGAGCCGCCAGTTGCAGGGAAAAATCAGGCGGCGGTTCGGACCGATAATGGCTGGGAATTAGTCGCCGACTACCGTGGCACAACCTACTACATGGGTACACCCGAGGCGCGAACAATTGAAGAACTCGGCGTGACAGTTCCGGAGGGCGCCACAGAAACACCACCCCCGCCATCTACTGCTGAACTAACAGCGCTTGCCATCGGCAAGCGTGATGGCCTGCTTGGCGTTGCCGCGCTGCGCATCGCACCGCTTCAGGATGCGGTAGATCTGGGAGATGCGACAGACGCTGAAACTGCTGCACTGAAGTCCTGGAAGCAGTACCGCGTTGCGCTGAACCGGATTGAACAGAAATCCGGGTTCCCGTCAGTGATCGACTGGCCGGCTGCCCCGGCCTGAGCTGAATAAATCCACCGACCGCCACCCGGCGGTATTTTTTTGCCTGGAGAAAAGCATGCCCGTCACTCAGCAGCAGTTGCTGCAGATCCTTCCCGGCGCCGGCGAAAAAGCCGGCGTTTTTGTTCGTGCCCTCAACACGGCCATGGGCAAGTACGGCATCGTCGGCCGGCTGCGTGTCGCTGCGTTCATTGCGCAGATCGGGCATGAGTCCGGCCAACTGCGCTGGATGAAAGAGATTTGGGGGCCAACCCCGGCCCAGCTCGGCTACGAGGGCCGGAAGGACCTGGGCAACACCCAGCCAGGTGATGGTTCGAAGTACCGGGGTCGCGGTCCGATCCAGATCACAGGCCGTGCCAACTATGCCGCGTGCGGCGAGGCCCTGGGACTGGACCTGATCAATCAGCCCGAGCTGCTCGAGCAGCCTGGGCCGGCCTGCATGTCGGCGGCCTGGTGGTGGGCAACTCACGGCCTGAACACCCTGGCCGATGCCGGCAACAACGCCGATATCGGCAGCATCATCAATACCGGGCGACCAGGGCGCACGCCAAACGGCGCTGCCGATCGACAGTCTCTCTACGAAACTGCGTTGAAGGTGCTGCCATGACGCTGCTCGGGCGGATCGCCCCATATCTGCTTGCAGTCGTTTTCGTATTCGCTATTGGCGCCTTCGGCTGGCGCCTTGGCGTTGACCAGACAGACTCACGCTGGCAGACCCGCTGGAACAGTCGCGACGCCGCCGACCTCGCGGCAAAGGAACTCAACGAAAGCACCGAGCGAGCCAAGGAGCAGGCGCGCCAGGCTTCAATTAATAAGGCGGTGGAAAATGGGCAAGTCCTGGTCGACACAGCAAATGCTGCTGTCACTGCTGCTAACCGCGAGTCTGGCCGGATGCGCGACGTCGCCGACGGCCTTGCCGATCGACTCGCAGCCAGTGAAGCCCGCGGCAATTCCTGCACTGCCGCCGCAGGCAAGACAGCTGCCCACACCGCCCGAGTGCTTGCCGACGTGCTCAAGCTGGCTGACGAAGCAGCGGGAAAGCTGGCAGCAACTGCTGACCAGGCCAGAGTCCGGGGAATGACATGTGAGCGAGCTTATGACTCGCTAAGTACAGTCAATTGACTTGATTAAGCTCGGCGTTGAGGTATTTTGAAACGATGTTTGTTATTTTCTCATAGCCGAGCATATTCGGGTGAAGACCTTCATCCCAAAAATACTGTTCTTTATTGTTGAGTTTTCTGAATTGACTATCTAGATCAAGTATAGTGCAGTTGCAGCCAGTTCCTCCCCATTCCAGTAGATCTGAATTTACCTTTCTGTTCGCATCATCGTGATTGTCCAGCCTTGGAAGTAATGTTGATATTATTACTTTCCCACCTTTATTGCTCAGCGTGTAGGCTATCTTTTTTATATTTTCGAAAGTTTTTTCTGATTCCTCTCGTTTCCAGT
>NZ_AQOH01000100.1 GCF_000364705.1 Pseudomonas fuscovaginae SE-1
GTACCCGCCAGAACAAAGTAGTAGTCAGATGGCTCTATCTTGTCCAGTCTTGATAGCATTTCATCCGTAGTGTTTCCACCTTCACCAGCATGTCCGAATCCGAAAGTATCAGTGTGCGGCCCTGTAAATGTTACTCCTTTCACGCTCTGCGACAACATGCATCGGAAGTACCTGCCGTAGCTCCACCATGTGATGGAGTCGCCAAGCATTGTGAGGGTCTTACCTGTTTTCACCTGGGTCGTGTTGACTTTGTATATATTATGTCTTCCAGATGTAATAGGGTAATTACTTTCCTGCCAAGCTACATTATTTAAGTATATAGAGCTATCGGTTGTGTTCTTCTCGGTTATTCGGAAGTAGTATTGACTTCCGTTGTCATCTATTTTGTATAGATCGTCAGTTGAGAAGTATTCAGCGTATTCGGTTCCTTTTACTTTTATTGATCTGTTGTCAGATATTTTTATTTTTGGCGAGCCGATTAGCGTTTCTTCTTTTATTTTATATTCCTGTAGCTCGCACGACGGCATTACTTGCTCGGTCTTTTCTGGTATATCTGATTCTGAGTGCTCTGCGGCCGCCGTCGGAAAAGAGATTGGCGCTAGGAACATTGTGATGAAATAAAGATGTTTAATCTTGATCGTCATTTTGATTTAATCTTGATTAGGCTAAATGGCTGCATGCTACCCGCTTAAGGTAATTTAAAACATCTGTTTGGCACGAAGGAATTAGAATTTCATCGCAGGGTGCGCGCCGATTGGGCGAGAGCCAGGCGACAAGGTGCTATTTTCCATTGTTCTTGGGATGATTGAGTCAGCCCACTCCTGCATCATGGCGCGCCTTTGCTCAAGGTAGGTAGCGTGGTTGTACACGTCGCGGATCGAGTTACTGTCGGCATGGGCCAACTGACGTTCAATCCAATCCTTGTTGTAGCCTCGGCTGTTCATCTCCGTCGAGAAAAGATGCCGAAATCCATGAGGAGACTGGCGCCCGGTATATCCGCAACTGTCCAGCAAGTTGACGGCGTAGTTAATGCCGATCGGCCTTGCAGCATCGGAACGATTCGGGAATACGTACTTCATGCTACCGGATATCGACTGCATGGCCCGCAGAATATCGATGGCCTGGGAAGACAGCGGCACCGCGTGGTCGCGGCGCATCTTCATCTTGCCGGCTGGGATCGACCATGTGGCCGTGTCCAGGTCGATTTCGGACCACTCGGCTTTGCGCACCTCTGCTGGCCGACAGGCCGTGAGTATGAGCAGCTTGGTCGCGTATTGCAGCGGAAGGCCTGACTCGCTGCTCTCAATGGCCTTGATGATATTCGGCATCTCCGAGAAATCGAGGAACGGTCGGTTTTTGTGCGGGGCCATCTTCTCGGTGACGGCGTGCATTTCCGCCGTAGGGTTGTTCTCTATCATGCCTGTGGCTATCGCATAGCGGAAAACCTTTCCCATCCACTGCCTTGTCTTCACTGCCGTCGTAAGCGATCCTCGGCGCTCAATCCGGCGGATGAGGGTGATCACATCTGATCGCTTAATCGAATCGATCTGGCGCGCGCCGAACGACGGCAGAACATCAAGCTCCATCGCATTCGAAATGACTTTGACCGTTGACTCGGTCAGGCTACCCTTCCTAAATTCCAGCCACTCGTCATAGACGCGGCGGAATGTCTTCACCTGGGCGTCCATGCGCTCTGCCTTCTTTGCCCTCCTTGATTCGCGCGGGTCAATTCCCTGCGCAACCTCTTCGCGCGCCTCATCCCTCCGCGCACGCGCTTCCTTCAAGCCGATCTCAGGGTAAGTCCCAAGGGAGATCCTGGCCTGCTTGCCAAGCCAGGTGAACCTGAAGTGCCAACTCTTCACGCCGGTGTCGGCGATGTACAGCGACAGCCCGAGCGAGTCCGCAAGGGTGTAGCCCTTTTCTCGGGGTTTGGCCTGCCTGGCCGCGGTATCCGTGAGTGCCACTAGTACATTGCCTCATTGATCAAGGGTAGATGTACTGGATGATGTACTAAAAAAATCGTGATTGGTAGGGTTGTATCGGGACGATCCAAGACGACAAAGGCGCCGGTATGCGGGCGCCTTTAATGGTGTCGGTACTTGTCGGTTTTTGGCGGGAGCCCATAGTGGAATCTTTGAAGATTTCCACGGTATTGTCAGCTCTGAAGAATGCATGCAGCTGGGCAGTTTAACAGTTCCGCTACGGTAATGACCGATTCAAAGTGCCAGCAGGCGCTGCGCCAGTCCACCGTTATCGGTCAGTTCCAGAAACTCGTCGCCCAGCCGCCGGCTCTCGTCCATCGCCTTGCGCCAGTAGGCCTGGCGACTCCTGTCGTCGCCCATGAAACGCTTGAAGTCATTACGGTCCGGCAGCTTGCCGTAGGGCAGCCGGGCCAGGTACTCCCGTGAAGGCGCCAGCAGCAGGACATCCTGCAGACGGTCCGGGCTGCCGCGGCGCCATGGCAGGGTTTTGTCGAACCAGCCGGGGATGACCTTGTCGGTGAAATGTGGATACAGCACCACATCGTCACCGCTGTAGGGCAGGTCCAGGTGGTAATCGAGCAGCCCACCGTCGCGATAGGTGCCATGGCCGACGCCGGCGATGTCGCGGACCCCCTCCATGACCATCGGGATCGATCCCGAGGCCAGCAGGCCCTGGCGCAGGTTTTCCGCCGTCAGCGGCAGCAGGCGCGAGGGAAAGTCCTTCAGCGGCAGCAGGGGAGGGGAGAGACGCGGGTCATGCAGGATCACCCGCTCGAAATGCCGGGCCAGGCGCGCACGTCCCAGCAGGTTGTCGGCGATCACGGAGGACAGGCCCAGCCCGAGACGGCCACGATGATCGTCCGCCAGCAAACCATGGCTTTTGACGATGACCACGTTCAGCCGGTAGCGTTCGTTGCTCAGGATCGAGGCATCACGGCCTTCGAGCAGGTCATGCAGCATGCGTTCGCAACTGCGGCTGACCTCGGCCATGGTCACGCCCTTGGCAAAGCTCTGTTCGTTGTAGAGCTGCCCCAGCCGTTCGATTCCCTGGGCGGCATCCGGCAGGCAGGCACTGGCAAACCGCCAGGCGCCAATCGACGCGCCGATCAGCGAGCGTTCCCGTGGGCTGGCCGGCAACCATTGACCGAACAGCGCCAGGTCCAGTCCCTGGATGCCCAAGGCTTTCGGGCCGCCCGCTGCGCCAGGCAGGGTACCGACATCGGCGGCTTTCAGTCCGCCTTCGCGGATGCGTTGATAGCTACGCTTGCCAGCCTTGAGGGTCAGCGCGGGAAACTTGATATGGATCGCAGTCATACAGCTCTCGTTTTCGGGATAGCCGGATTATAGGGAAGGTTGTCGTGAACCGCTGGCCGTATCGGGAAAATCGCGGGCCAGCATAGGGACATGGGGCCGCCAGGCAAATTCAGTTTCGCTTAAGTTGAAGCGGTTAACGTGATGCAGGTAAATGGCCATTTGCCATGGAGAGCCCATGATAAAAGCCTTAGGCGCCGCGATGATCTTCCTTACCCTGGCAATCACCACCTGTGGCGTATCGGGACGGGATATTGCCGACGAAGAAGCGGCGAAACTGCAAGCGGCAGGTACAATCCTGTCTCTTGAGCAATTGACGGCCGTCGCCTTGGCCAGACACCCCGGTTCAGTCCTGGGTGATACCGAGCTGGACGAGCAATACGGCAACTACATTTACAAGGTAGAACTGCGCGACGCTCAGGGAGTTGAGTGGGATATTGAATTGGACGCCATCAGCGGTCAGGTTCTCAAGGACCATCAGGACAGGTAATGATCTTCAATTTGCGCGCCTGCGCTCTGCTGGCGCTGGCCACCCTATGTTCTCTGGCATGGGCCAGGGACCTGGATCAGGACGAGGCTCTGCTTCTGCGTCAGCAAGGGGTGATACTGCCTCTTGAACAGTTGTTGCAGCAGGCCATGGGACATCATCCGGGAGCGAAACTGCTGGAAGCTGAACTGGAGAGCAAGCATGGCCTCTATGTCTACGAAGTCGAGCTGCTGACCCAGGCCGGCGTCGTTCGGGAACTCAAGCTGGATGCCAGCAATGGCGATCTACTCAAAGACGAGGAGGATGACTGATGCGCCTGTTGCTGGTAGAGGACAACGTGCCCCTGGCTGACGAACTGCTGGCCGGGCTGGCGCGCCAAGGGTATGCGGTCGATTGGCTGGCCGATGGACGCGACGCGGCGTACCAGGGAGCCACCGAACCCTATGATCTGGTCATCCTCGATCTCGGTTTGCCCGGTCTGCCGGGGCTGGAAGTGCTACGCCAGTGGCGCACCGGCGGACTGACGATTCCGGTGTTGATCCTCACGGCGCGCGACTCCTGGGCCGAGCGGATCGAAGGGCTCAAGGCCGGTGCCGACGACTATCTGACCAAGCCCTTCCATCCGGAAGAACTGCAATTGCGTATCCAGTCGCTGCTGCGCCGTGCCCACGGCCAGCCGAACCAGCCGACCCTGAATGCCGCGGGCCTGCATCTGGACGAGGGGCGCCAGAGTGTCAGTCGCGAGGGTGCGGAAATTCAGCTGACCGCCGCCGAGTTTCGCCTGCTGCGTTACTTCATGCTGCACCCGGAGCAGATCCTCTCCAAGAGCCATCTGGCCGAACACCTCTATAACGGTGAAACCGAACGGGATTCGAATGTCCTGGAAGTGCACGTCAATCATCTGCGGCGCAAGCTGGGGCGAGCGGTGATCGAGACCCGCCGCGGCCAGGGCTATCTGTTCGGTGGAGCTGGCGGGTGAGGTCGATCCAGCGCCGCCTGAGCCTGGGCCTGGTCAGCGTGTTGCTGATCGTCGGCCTGATCGTGGCGCAAACCAGCCTCTGGTTGTTCGAAGTGGGCCTGCAGCGCTACCTGGAGGACGGCCTGCATGCCGACAGCGAGAATCTGCTGGTCGCCCTGGTACGCGGCCCCGACGGTCTGCAACTGGATGAGCGGCGCCTGTCTCCGGCCTATCAGCGACCGTTTTCCGGACATTACTTCCGAATCGATTTCGCCGATCATCACTGGCGCTCCCGTTCGCTCTGGGATCAGGATCTGCCGGTGCCGGAGCAACCGGGACTGCACGCCAACCTGCAATTGGGCCCGGAAGGGCAGATGCTGCTGGTGTTGCGCTCGGACTACCGGCGCCTGGGGCAGTCGATCAGCATCAGCGTCGCCCAGGACTACACGCCGGTCCGGGAAAGCTTCCAGTTGATGCAGCGTATCGGCCTGGGCATCGGCCTGGCGGCGCTGATCGTGATCCTGCTGCTGCAACGGGTCACCGTCCGCCGGGCCCTGCGCCCGTTGGAAAACGCCCGGGAACAGATCGCCCAGTTGCAGCAGGGCAAGCGTTCGCAACTGGAGACCCAGGTCCCTCAGGAGCTGGAGCCGCTGGTGGCGCAGATCAACCACCTGCTGGCCCACACCGAGGACAGCCTCAAGCGTTCACGTAATGCCCTGGGCAATCTGGGGCATGCCCTGAAAACCCCCTTGGCCGTGCTGTTGAGCCTGGCCTCGGATGCCCGGCTGGACGAGCACCCGGGGTTGCGCAAGGTATTGCGCGAACAACTGGAGCAGATCGAGCAGCGTCTGAGCCGTGAACTGAATCGGGCGCGCCTGGCCGGTGACGCCTTGCCCGGCGTACTGTTCGATTGCGACACGGAGTTGCCCAGCCTGCTGTCGACCCTGGGGATGATCCATGGCGAACATCTGTCGCTGAGTCACGCGGCGCCGCCAGGCCTGCAACTACCCTGGGACCGCGAGGACCTGCTCGAGCTGCTGGGCAACCTGCTGGACAACGCCTGCAAGTGGGCGGATGCCGAGGTTCGCCTGGGCATCGTTGAGACCGTGGGGGGGTATCGTCTGAGCATCGAGGATGACGGCCCGGGCATTCCCGAGCAGAACCGTGACGCAGTGTTCAGTCGCGGTACGCGTCTGGATGAGCAGACCACCGGGCATGGCCTCGGACTGGGTATCGTTCGCGATATCGTCGACGCCTGGGGCGCGCAGATGCGCCTGTTGAGCAGCCCGCTGGGCGGGCTGCTGGTGACCATCGACTTGCCGCGCAGGAACTGAAGCCCCGCCGGCCTGGCCTCAGACCCGGAACTGGTCCATCAGGCCCTGTTGCTGGTTGGCCAACTGGTTGAGCGACTGGCTGACTCGTGCCGATTCGTTGGCCTGTCCGGACAGCGACTCGGTGACATCACGAATGGTCGCCACGTTGTTGTTGATCTCCTCGGCCACCGCGCTCTGTTCTTCCGCCGCGCTGGCGATCTGCAGGTTCATGTCGGTGATCACCGTGACCGCGTTGCCGATCTGCTGCAGGGCGGTTACCGCCTGGCTGACCTGCTCGACACTGCCCTGGGCCTGGCGATGGCTGTTGCCCATGGAGCTGACCACCTCGCGGGTACCGCTCTGCAGTTCCTCGATGACCTGGCGGGTCTCCTCGACCGATTCCTGGGTACGTCGGGCCAGGTTGCGCACTTCATCGGCGACCACCGCGAAACCCCGTCCGGCCTCACCGGCTCGCGCGGCTTCAATAGCGGCATTGAGCGCCAGCAGGTTGGTCTGTTCGGCGATGGCGCGAATCACCTCGAGCACCGAGCCGATCTTCTCGCTGTTGGCCGCCAAGCCTTCGACCTGGCCCATGGCATCGCTCATGTCGGCAGCCAGGTGACCGATGCTGGCGGTGGTACGGTCGATCACGGTCAATCCCTGGCGGGTCGCCTGGTCGGCATCGCGTGCGGCCTGCGCGGCCTGGGCGGCACTGCGGGCGACATCCTGGGCAGTGGCGCTCATTTCGTGGGAGGCGGTGGCGACCTGGTCGACCTGGCGATATTGTTGCTCCATGCCGGCGCTGGTCTGGGTGGCGATGGCCGAGGACTGGTCGGCGGTACCGCGGGCGTCCTGAACCGAGCGCTTGACCTCGGCGATCACCGGTTGCAGCTTGTCGAGGAAACGGTTGAACCAACCGGCCAGTCGGCCCAGCTCGTCCTGCTTGTCGTAGTGCAGGCGGCGGGTCAGATCGCCTTCGCCACTGGCGATGTCCTGCAGCATGTGCGCCACGGCGAGAATCGGCCGGGTCACGCTGCGGGCGGTGAGCCAGACCAGCAGCAGGCCGATCACCGCCGCCAGCAGGCCGAGGCCGGATTCGATCAGGGTGCCGGCGGCGCCGCGCTCGTCGAGTTGCGCCTTGAGCGCCTCGGCCGGCCCCACCAGGACCTTTTCCGGCACATCGAGCAGCACGCCCCAGGGCTTGCCGCCGGGGATCGGCTGGAAGGGCGCGAGAATCTTCAGTTGCTGGTGGCTACGCAGCACCTGGGTCTGTGTGCTGCTGGCCAGTCGCTGGATCAGGCCGGCACCGTCGAGGGTATCGACCTTGTCCAGGCGCTGGCTGAGCTGGCTGGCGTCCGGACTGTAGCCGGCCAGCAGGCCGACCGGGCTGAGGATGCTGACGCTGGTCTGGCCGTCGTAGAGCTTGCTGCTCGCCTGCTGGCTGACCGCTTGCAGGCTGTTGAGGTTGATGTCCACCGACAGCGAGGCGATCACCTTGCCTTCGAACTGCAACGGAAAGACGATGCTGGTCATCAGCACGTTGTGGCCGTCGATCTCGTAGAAGTACGGCTCGATCACGCAAGGCTTGAGAGTGGTGCGCGGGCAGGTGAACCAGGTGTTGTTCGCTTGGCCGCTGGGGCCGGTGCTGGTATCGCTCATGTCGCTTTCCGGCAACGCCATGGAGGTCAGCTTGCCCGGGGTCGGTTGTGACCAGTAGAGAGCGAAGCGGCCTTTTTCGTTGCTGCCCAGCGGCTTCTGGTCGGCGAACAGTTCGTCCTTGCCGTCCAGCGCATTGGCTTCGAACACCAGGGACAGGCCCAGCAGGTCGGGGTTGGCCTGCAAAGCGGCCTTCACCTGACGGGTCAGGTCCTCACGCAGGTCGAAGGCATCGAGAAAGCGCTTCTGGGCCTGCTCGCGCAGAAACAGCACCTGGCGGGCGAAGCCGTTGCCGTACTGGTAGGCATCCATGAACTGACGGCGAATGATCAGCGCCTGGACCTCTCCCTGGGCCTCGATACGCGCCTGCGCCGCTTCATTGAGCATCTGCATGCTCGAGGCCTTGACCAGCTCCGAACTGTGCTCCATGCGATAGAGCGAGAGGCTGACCAGTAGCGTGACGATCCCCAACAGGCAGAGCCCGGCGAGCAGGGTGATCTTCCATTGGATGGAAAGCTGTCTGAGCGACATGTACCGAAGTCCTTATTCTTGAAGTGCAGAGATTTGGAAGGCTAACGGCAGGCCTGATTTTTTCTTTATTTGAATGTTCAAATAAAAAAATAACGACCTGCGTCAGCAAAGGGCGGCGTTATCCCACTGAATGGACATCGATGAAAATCGACAATACGTCGTAGACGGTCGATTTTCTGCCGATAAAACCGAGGATATTTCGGCATTTCCGGAGTGTGCACGGTGGGGCGGGCTGCTCAACTTTCCGCGCTCCAGGCCGTTAACCCGTTACCAGTCCAATAATAAGAGAGCATCCCCATGCGCCTGAGCCTCAAGGCCAAAGTCCTGTCCCTCGCCGTATTGCCGGTGCTTTTGTTCGCGGTGGTGATCAGCCTGACCAGCGTGCTGATCCTGCAGAACCAGGCCCGTCATGAGGTCGAGGAAACCCGCCAGCGGCTCATCGCCAACGCCCGGGCGACTTTGCAGAGCCATGTCGCCGTGGCGATGACCGCGATCAAGCCGCTCTACGATGCGGCGGCGCCGGGCGACCAGGCTTCCCGGGACCAGGTGATCAAATTGCTGTCGAGCATCAAGTACGGCAAGGACGGTTACTTCTTCGGCTACGACTCGCAGGTCGTCCGGCTGTTCAAGAGCGACAGTCCCGAGGGCCTGGGCAAGAGCTTCAAGGACACCCGTGACCCGAACGGCGTCTATGTGAACCGTGGGCTGGTGGAAGTGGCCAAGAATGGCACCCACTACCTGGAATACAGTTCGCCGCTGCCGGGCAACGAGTCGGTGCTGGTGCCCAAGCTGGGTTACACCGAGTACCTGGCCAAGTGGGACATGGCCATCGGTTCTTCGGTCAACCTCGATGGCATCGAGGCCCAGGTCGAAGTGGTCCGGACCAAGGTCAACGAACGGATGGAAGGCGTGGTGCTGAGCATCGTCGGCGTCGCCCTGCTGGTGCTGGTGGTGATTGCGATCGTGGGGATGATCGTGGCCAATACCATCCTGCGGCCGCTGCTGCTGATGAAAGCCAATCTGGACGATATCGCAGCGGGGGAGGGCGACCTCACTCATCGCCTGGCGATCACCAGCCAGGACGAACTCGGGCAATTGGCGGGCTCGTTCAACCGTTTTGTCGAGAAGATCCACGGCCTGGTGCGGCAGATTACCGAGATGACCGGCCAGTTGACCGGGTTGGTCAGCCAGGTTTCAGAGCAGGCGAACCGTTCGGAAGAGGCGATGGAGCGCCAGCGCCACGAAACCGACCAGGTCGCCACGGCGATCAACCAGATGTCCTCGGCGGCCCAGGAGGTCGCGCGCAGTGCCCAGGGGGCGGCGGTTGCGGCCCAGCAGACCGATGCCGAAGGCCAGGC
Source organism: Pseudomonas fuscovaginae SE-1 (assembly GCF_000364705.1). Taxonomy (GTDB): domain Bacteria; phylum Pseudomonadota; class Gammaproteobacteria; order Pseudomonadales; family Pseudomonadaceae; genus Aquipseudomonas; species Aquipseudomonas fuscovaginae_A. The sequence goes on from NZ_AQOH01000100.1 coordinate 9,597, forward strand.
GGCCAAGCGCGTGGTCGATGGCAGCATCGAGCAGATTCATGCGCTGGTGAAGGATATCCGCAGCAGCGGCGTGTCGCTGGACAGCCTGCAGCAGGACGTGACCTCGATCGTCAGCGTGCTCGGGGTGATCCGTTCGATTGCCGAGCAGACCAACCTCCTGGCTCTGAACGCGGCCATCGAGGCGGCCCGCGCCGGTGAAGCCGGACGTGGTTTCGCGGTGGTCGCCGACGAGGTCCGGGCACTGGCCAGCCGCACTCAGCAGAGCACCCAGGAAATCCAGGGCATGATCGACCGGCTGCAGTCGGGCACTCAATTGGCCGTCGAAGCGATGCGCCGCTCCAGCGAGGCCGGTGACGGCACTTCGGTGAAGGCCAACGAGGCGGGGGCGTCGCTGGATACCATCGCGCAACTGATCGGCACCATCAACGCGATGAATGCGCAGATCGCCAGTGCCGCCGAGGAGCAGACGGCGGTGGCCGAGGAGATCAACCGCAGCGTGCACCAGATCGCGGTGGCGGTGGACAACGTGGCGGACCAGACCCAGCAGGGCGCGCAGACTTCGCGCAGCCTGGCGGACCTGGGGCAGCGTTTGGGCAAGCTGGTGGGGCAGTTCCGGATCTGAGATCGGTGTTATCGTTCTTCGCGGATAAATCCTGCCCTCAGTCTTGAAGCCTTCCCCGGTGTACGACTCAACGCTGTGGGAGCAGGATTTATCCGCGAAGAGGCCACCGCCGCCCCGGTAGGCTTATGGACTGACCTGGATATCGCGCATCAGCAAGCCGAACTCCAGCTCCACCTGGTCCGGAATCGGCAGGTACACCGTGTGCCCATCCCCCGGCGCCACCTCGATCGCCTCGCCCGCGCTGTTGCGCAACTCTTCCAGATCAAAATGAAAGTTGCCCCTGGGCGTCATCAACTCCAGGTGATTGCCCAGTTCGAAACGATTCTTCACCTTGACCTCCGCCAACCGGTCGCGGCGCAGGCCGGTGAGCTCACCGACGAACTGCTGGCGTTCGGAGACCGAGCTGCCGTTCTGGTAGTTCTGGTATTCGTCATGCACGTGCCGGCGCAGGAAGCCCTCGGTATAGCCGCGTTGGGCCAGTGACTCCAGATCGGTCATCAGGCCGCGGTCGAACTCGCGCCCGGCCACGGCATCGTCGATGGCCCGGCGGTAGACCTGGGTGGTTCGTGCGCAGTAGAAATGCGATTTGGTCCGCCCCTCGATCTTCAGCGAGTGTACGCCCATCCGTGCCAGCCGCTCGACGTGCTGCACCGCGCGCAGGTCCTTGGCGTTCATGATGTAGGTGCCATGCTCGTCCTCGAAGGCCGGCATCGACTCTTCGGGACGGTTGGCTTCCTGCAGCAGGAACACCTGGTCGGTCGGTGCCCCGAGGCCGAGGGTCGGTTCTGGCTCGAAAGCCTTGACGATCTCGCCGGTGAGGTTTTCCTCGGCGGGCTGTGCGCTGTATTTCCAGCGACAGGCGTTGGTGCAGGTGCCCTGGTTGGCGTCGCGTTTGTTCATGTAGCCCGACAGCAGGCAACGCCCCGAGTAGGCCATGCACAGGGCACCATGGACGAACACCTCCAGTTCCATGTCCGGCACCTGCTCACGGATTTCCGCGATCTCCTCCAGCGACAGCTCCCGCGACAGGATGATCCGCGTCAGCCCCATCTGCTGCCAGAACTGCACGCTGGCCCAATTCACCGTGTTGGCCTGCACCGACAGGTGGATCGGCATCTGCGGGAAGTGCTGGCGCACCAGCATGATCAGGCCCGGGTCGGACATGATCAGCGCATCCGGCGCCATCTCGATCACCGGCGCCAGGTCCTTGAGGAAGGTCTTGAGCTTGGCGTTGTGCGGAGCGATGTTCACCACCACGTAGAAGCGCTTGCCCTGGGCCTGGGCTTCGCGGATGCCGAGGGCGAGGTTGGCGTGGTCGAACTCGTTGTTGCGCACCCGCAGGCTGTAGCGCGGCTGGCCGGCATAGACAGCGTCGGCACCATAGGCGAAGGCGTAACGCATGTTCTTGAGGGTGCCGGCGGGAGCCAGCAGTTCGGGGGCGGGGAAGGACATGGGCGGACCGTCGGCAAAAGCCGGCGAGATTAAAGCCTCCGCGCTCGGCTTTCATTGATCTGGATCCATACTTTGTGAACGAATCGCCGCGTTCGCCTGACTAACGCCAGGAGGGCCCTGGGCCCGGTGTTTTGCCGAAATGGACCGGACATGAACGAAGCCTCCCTGCACCACAAATGCCTGCTGCTCCTGCTGGTGCTGGTGACGCTGGCCTTCCTGTGGATTCTCCAACCGTTCTATGGCGCGGTGTTCTGGGCGGTCATTCTCGGCATCGTCTTCGCGCCCTTGCAGCGCCGGCTGCTGCGGCGGCTGAAAGCCCGGCGCAACCTGGCTTCGCTGTGCACACTGGGCGCCTGCCTGGTGATCGCGGTATTGCCGGTAATCGTGATTGGCGCCTTGCTGGTGCAGGAAGGTACGGCGTTGTACCAGAGCATCGAAAGCGGCCGCCTGGATATCGCCGGTCACGTGGCGCACTTCAAGCAGTTGCTGCCGGCCTCTTTCCAGCAGATGCTCGATCGCTTCGGCCTGGGCGATCTCGATGGCCTGCAGGCCAAGGTGGTCGAGGGCGTGACCCAGGGCAGCCAGTTCCTGGCCAGCCAGGCGGTCAGCGTCGGGCAGGGCACCTTCGAGTTCGTGATGAGCTTTTTCATCATGCTCTACCTGCTGTTTTTCTTCCTGCGTGACGGCCCGGAGCTGGTGCGGCGGATCCGTACGGCAGTGCCGCTGGCCGAGCAGCAGAAGCGTCGCCTGCAACTGAAGTTCAACCGCGTGGTGCGGGCCACGGTGAAGGGCAACCTGCTGGTGGCCGTGACCCAGGGGGCGCTCGGTGGGCTGATCTTCTGGTTGCTGGACATTCCCAGCGCGCTGCTCTGGGCGGTGGTCATGGCGTTTCTGTCGTTGCTGCCGGCGGTGGGGGCGGGGATCGTCTGGGCCCCGGTGGCGGTGTATTTCCTGCTCAGCGGGGCGATCTGGCAAGGCGTGGTGCTGGCGTTGTTCGGCGTGTTCGTGATCGGGCTGGTGGACAACCTGCTGCGGCCGATCCTGGTGGGCAAGGACACGCGCATGCCCGACTATCTGATTCTCATCAGCACCCTGGGCGGACTGTCGGTGTTCGGGCTCAACGGCTTCGTCATCGGGCCGTTGATCGCCGCCCTGTTCCTGTCCAGTTGGGGTCTTTTCACCGAGAGCAAGAAACGCGTGAGGCTGCCTTCCTGAGCGCTTTCAGGGAGGCCGGGCGTCCAGCCGCACCGCCTGCCCTGTAGGCGTCGGGCTTGCCCGCGAAAGGGCCCTCACGCCACACACATCACCTGAAGCTGTACGAAACCCCCGCGTACACGCCCATGCCTTCACCCGGTACCGAGCGTGCCGCGTCGGTGCCCTTGTCGTCGTAGCCGGGTACCACCAGCGCGGCATAGTGCTGGTGGGTCAGGTTGCGCAGGTCCAGCCAGGTCTGCCAGTCCTGCTTGGGCGAGGCGTAGCCCAGGGTTGCGCCGAACAGCGCATAGGACGAGGCATGGCGGGAGTTGGCGTAGTCCACGGCCATGCGCGAGGCCACCTGGGTGTTCAGGCCGACATGGATCCCGGTCGGATGGTCGTAGCGGATCTCGGCCTGGTAGTAGTGCTGTGGAATACCGGGCAGGCGGTTATCGCCGAAGGCCCGGTCATTGCGGTAGTGGAAATCGCTGAAGGTGTAGGCCTGGCGCAGGCTGACCTTGCCCAGGGCCGGGCGCTCCCACAGCAGGCTGTCGAGCCCGGCCTCGATGCCCTGGTGTACGGTGGGGCTGGCGTTCACTTCGCCGGTGATCGCTGTCTGGGACTGGGTAGCGGCCTGCATCTCCACGGTCAGCAATTCATGGCGCACCGCCGAGTAGTACCAGGCCAGGTCCCACTTGCCGAGCCACGATTCGCCACGGCTGCCCAGCTCCAGGGTGGTTGCGGTCTGGTTCTGAAGCTTGATCGGTGTGCTTTGCCGGCCATTGGAGGCACCATCAGCCAGGCCAAAGCGGGTTCCCGAACTCCAGATCAGCGACCACGGGTGTGGCGGCTCGACCGAGCGGCTCAGGTTGCCGTAAACCTGCAACTGTGGACTGAACTCGTAACGCAGGCCCACGCGCGGCGCGTAGTCCCAGTCATGCTGGCTGACCTTGCCGCCACTTGCCGGATAGCTCACGTCGCTTTCGCGGCGGGTGTAGATCATCGCCAGGCCGGTGGTCAGCCAAAGGTCGGGCATCAGTTCCAGGTCGTTGCTGGCATGCCATACGTTGTCCGAACCCTGGTAACTGAAATCGCGGGTCTTGGTGCCGACCGGGTATCCGGCGGTGGGACCGGTCGGTATCCGTACAGATTCCGAGGCGCCGCTGTTGGGCAGGTGCCTGGTGCTACGCCAACCGACGGTCGTCTTGCTCTCCAGGCCGAACAGTGTGTCACGACGGATGTAGTTCAGGGTGCCGCTCACATCGGTGTAGGCCACCTTGAGGCGGTAGGGCCCTTCGCGCAGGTCCATCGGGTAGTCGTGATAAACCAGCCCGATCTCGAGCTTCGAATCGTCGTCCAGGTACATCGTGGTTTTGCTGCCCAGCCAGGTGCTGCCCGGTTGCGGGCGGCTATCGTCGCGGCTGACGTAAGACGGGTTGGCCGAACGCGGATGATGCTTGATCTGGTCCTGGGTCACCCGCCCGGCCAGCTCGTTGTCGGTCTCGCGATAGCGCAGGTACAGGCGCGTCTCCAACTCCGGACTGAAGCGATAGCCGACATTCGCCGCGATGCCCTTGCTGCTGCCGCGAGTGTGGTCCTGGTAACCGTCGTAGTCCGAATCGGTCAGCGACACGTAGTAGTCCAGGTCGCCCAGTACCTGGCCGGAGCTGATCTGGCGTTTGCGATAACCGTAGCTGCCGGTCTCGTAGCGCACTTGCAGGGGCGCGGCATCCCGGCCGGTATGGGTGATATAGTCGATGGCGCCACCCAGGGCCAGCGAGCCCTTGTCGAAACCGTTGGCGCCGCGCAGCACTTCGGCACGGCTCAGCCACAGCGGCTCGAACAGTTCGTAGGGCGTGCCGCCGGGGCCGGTCAGCGGCAGGCCGTCGAACATCGTGTAGACACCCGAGCCGTGGGCGCCGGGTGCGCGGTTGATACCCGAGCCACGAATCGACACCTTGGTGCCGTCGTTGCCGGCCGACTGGGCATATACCCCCGGCTGGTAGGCGAGCACATCCTGGTTGCTGGCGACCCGGCCGTTCTCCACCTTGCTCAGATCGATCAGGTTGCTGGCACCGGGCACCTGCTGCAACTGCTCGCGGGCCTCATCGATCTCGCTGACCTCTTCGCCGCGCACCTGCACTTCGCCCAACTCGACGGAAGCGGGGGCGGCTTGCAAGGGCGTGCTGCACAAAAGGGCGAGAGGGAACAGGGAAGAGGGGAGGGCGGTGCGCATCGACAGGGCTCGGCGGAACAGGGCGGGCCAGCCTATAGAAGTCGAGAATGGTTCGCAACGCATTCGGCAGGCGCTGAAAACAAAACACCCCGCCCGAGTGGCCTCGGGCGGGGTGTCGGGTGTGGCTGGCCGTTTGCTTAGCTGGCCAGTACCGCGTGTTGCACCAGCTCCAGCAGCGGTTGTGGGTACACGCCGAGGAAGAACGCCAGGATCGCGATCGCCAGCAGCATCACGCCACCCGCACGTTGTTCCCAGTGCAGTTGGGCATCGTGACGACGCAGGTTCGGTTCGATCAGGTACAGGGTGACCATCACGCGCAGGTAGTAGAACACGCCGATGGCGCTACCGATCACCAGGGAGCCGATCAGCCACCAGTGCTGGGATTCGACACCGGTCGCGATGATGTAGAACTTGCCGATGAAGCCGGCGGTCAGCGGGATACCGGCCAGGGACAGCATCATCACGGTCAGTACGGCGGTCAGGTACGGACGACGCCAGAACAGGCCGCGGTACTCGTACAGGGCATCCATGTCGCGACCGTTGTACGGCGAGGACATCAGGGTGATCACGCCGAAGGCGCCGAGGCTGGTGATCACGTAGGTGACCAGGTAAACGCCCATGGCTTCCAGCGCCAGGCCCTTGCTCGCCACCAGGGCGATCAGCAGGTAACCGAAGTGGGCGATGGAGGAGTAACCGAGCAGACGCTTGAGGTTGCTCTGGGTCAGCGCCAACAGGTTACCGACCAGGATCGACGCCACGGCGATGACCGCCAGAACGTTGCTCAGTACACCGCTGCTGGCGACCGGCGAAATCTGGAACAGGCGGATCATTACGGCGAACACGGCAACCTTGCTGGCGGTGGCCAGGAAGGCCGCTACCGGTGCCGGAGCCCCTTCGTAGACGTCCGGGGTCCAGAGGTGGAACGGCACCAGCGACAGCTTGAACGCCAGGCCGACCAGCATCATGCCCAGGCCCAATTGGGCGATCGGGCTTGGCAGGCCGGTGGCCGCCAGGGCCTGGCCGATACCGGTGAAGCTCAGGGTGCCGGCTTCGGCGTAAAGCAGGGCCATGCCGAACAGCAGGAACGCGGAACCGGCGGCCGACAGCACCATGTACTTGATACCGGCTTCCAGCGAGCGCTTGTTGAAGAAGGCGTAGGCCACCAGGCCGTAGACCGGTACCGAGAGCAGTTCCAGGCCGATGAACAGGCTGGCCAGTTGCTGCGCGCTGACCAGCACCAGGCCACCGGCCGCGGCCATCAGGATCAGCAGGTACAGTTCCTCGCGGTTGCCCGGGTAGCCCGAACCACCGTCGCCCAGGTAGGCGTGGGCGAGGGTGACGCAAGCCAGGGTGGCGACCAGGATCAGCGCCATGTACAGGCAGGCGAAATCGTCGATCTGCACCAGCGGGGTGACCGCCAGCGGAGCGACTTTCAGCGCCGGCAGAATCGACAGCAGCGCCAGGTTGAGGCCGGCACAGGACAGCAGGAAGGTCTGTGAGTGGTTACGACGCCAGGCGATCGCCAGCATCACCACGATAATGGTGAGGCTGGTGATCAGCAGCGGCGCCAGCGCGATAAAGTGTTGAATCGTGAATTCCATAGCGCTCTTACCGGGCCGAAGCGAGTTGAGTGAAGGCGGTGCCGAGCCACTGCTGCACGCCATGCATGGTGGCGGCAGAGGTGTCGAGGAACGGTTGCGGGTACACGCCGAGGTAGATCAGCAGTACTGCAAGGCCGAGCACCATGGTCAGTTCGCGACCGTCCATGCCGTGCAGCACTTCATCCGACTTGGCCGGGCCGAAGTAGGCGCGGTGGATCATGATCAGCGAGTAGACCGAACCGAACACCAGGCCGGACGTGGCGATGGCGGTGATCCATGGCGCGCTGACGAAGGTACCGATCAGGATCAGGAACTCGCCGACGAAGTTGCCGGTGCCCGGCAGCCCCAGGGAGGCGGCGGCGAAGAACAGGCTGATGGCCGGCAGGTAGGCGATCTTCGACCACAGGCCGCCCATTTCACGCATGTCGCGGGTATGGGTGCGCTCGTACAGCTGGCCGCTGAGGATAAACAGTGCCGCTGCCGACAGACCGTGGGCGAGCATCTGGATCACCGCGCCTTGCAGGGCCTGCTGGCTGCCGGAGTAGATGCCGATCAGCACGAAGCCCATGTGCGAGACGCTGGAGAAGGCGATCAGGCGCTTGATGTCGGTCTGTGCGAAAGCCAGGAAGGCACCGTAGAAAATCCCGATCAGACCCAGGGTCATGGCGATCGGCGCGAATTCGGCCGAGGCGTTCGGGAACAGCGGCAGGGCGAAACGCAGCAGGCCGTAGGCCGCGGTCTTCAGCAGGATACCGGCGAGGTCGACGGAACCGGCGGTGGGCGCCTGGGCGTGGGCATCCGGCAGCCAGGAGTGGAACGGTACCACCGGCAGCTTCACCGCGAAGGCGATGAAGAAGCCGAGCATCAGCAGGTACTCGACACCGGAGGACATCTTGGTCTTCAGCAGGTCGGCGTAGTTGAAGGTGATCACGCCGGTGTTGTTGAAGTTCACCAGCACCAGGCCGAGGATCGCCACCAGCATGATCAGGCCGGAAGCCTGGGTGAAGATGAAGAACTTGGTCGCCGCGTAGATCCGGGTCTTCTTGCCGTCCGAAGAGCTGTGACCCCAGAGCGCGATGAGGAAGTACATCGGCACCAGCATCATTTCCCAGAAGAAGAAGAACATGAACAGGTCGAGGGCCAGGAACACGCCGACGACACCGCCCAGGATCCACATCAGGTTCAGGTGGAAGAAGCCCACGTGGCGCTGGATCTCTTTCCACGAGCAGAGTACCGAGAGGATACCCAGCAGACCGGTCAGCAGGATCATCAACAGCGACAGGCCGTCGAGGGCCAGGTGCACGTTGATGCCGAAGCGCTGGATCCAGACGTGCTTGAACTCGATGGCCCAGGTCGGATCGGCGCCAGGCGCCGGTGCCAGGTGGTAGTCCCCGTGCGCCCACAGCCAGAGGCCGAGGGCGAGTTCGAGGGTCATGGTCAGCAGCGCAATCCAGCGGGGGAGGGTGGAGCTGGTACGCTCACCCAGCCAGCACAGCAGGCCGCCGATGAAGGGGATCAGGATTAGCCAAGGCAGAATCATGACGGGCTCAATTCCTTTCGCAATGTCGCAAGGTTCATAGTCAGACCGCTACCAGCACGATGGCGCCGAGCACCACCACTGCACCAGCGGCGATCGACGCGGCATACCAACGCAGTTGACCGGTCTCGCTGCGGCTCAGGGCGGTGTGACCGCCCTTGGCCAGGCGCGGGATCAGGCCGATGGTCTGGTCGAGCGGGTCTTTGCGCAGCACATGGCTGATCGCCAGGTAAGGCTTGACGAACAGTTTGTCGTAGATCCAGTCGAAGCCCCAGGCGGCGAACCACCAGGCCGAAAGGATGCGTCCGATGCCACTGTTGGCGACGGCCGTCACGAAGCGACGCTTGCCGAGGAACAGCAGGGCGGCCAGCAGGATACCGGCCAGGGCGATGGCGCCCGAGGCGATTTCCAGGCTGTGCTTGGCTTCGCCACCGGCATGACCGGCGCTTTCTGGCAGCACGCCAGCCAGTGGTGGATGAATCCAGGCACCGACGAAGGTCGACAGCACGATCAGCACGCCCAGCGGCAGCCAGTGGGAGATCCCGTGGCCGGCATGGGCTTCGGTCTTGGCTTCGCCGTGGAAGGCGATGAAGATCAGGCGGAAGGTGTACAGCGAGGTCATGAACGCGCCGACCAGGCCAGCGTACAGCAGGCCGTGGTTACCGCTGGCGAAGGCTTCCCAGAGGATTTCGTCCTTGGAGTAGAAACCGGCGGTCACGATCGGCAGGGCGGCCAGGGCGGCACCACCGACGATGAAGCTGGCGTAGGCCAGCGGCAGTTTCTTCCACAGGCCGCCCATCTTGAAGATGTTCTGCTCGTGGTGGCAGGCCACGATCACCGCACCCGAGGCCAAGAACAGCAGGGCCTTGAAGAACGCGTGGGTCATCAGGTGGAAGATCGCGCCTTCCCAGGCGCCAACGCCCAGGGCCAGGAACATGTAGCCGATCTGGCTCATGGTCGAGTAGGCGAGGATCCGCTTGATGTCGGTCTGGACCAGCGCGGCGAAGCCGGCCAGGACCAGGGTCACGCCACCGACGATGCCGACCAGATGCAGGATATCCGGCGCCAGGGCGAACAGACCGTGGGTACGGGCGATCAGGTAGACACCGGCGGTCACCATGGTCGCGGCGTGGATCAGTGCCGAAACCGGGGTAGGACCGGCCATCGCGTCGGCCAGCCAGGTCTGCAGCGGCAGTTGGGCCGATTTACCGACCGCACCACCGAGCAGCAGCAGGGTCGCCAGAACGATCCAGAAGTCGCCGACCTTGAAGTGCTCGGGTGCCTTGACCAGCAGTTCCTGGATGTTCAGCGTGCCCAGTTGTTGGAACAGGATGAACAGGCCGATGGCCATGAACACGTCGCCGATCCGGGTGACGATGAAGGCTTTCAGTGCCGCGTTGCCGTTGTTGCGGTTGCTGTAGTAGAAACCGATCAACAGGTAGGAGCACAGGCCCACGCCTTCCCAGCCGAAGTACACGAACAGCAGGTTGTCGCCGAGCACCAGGAACAGCATGCTGGCGATGAACAGGTTGGTGTAGGAGAAGAACCGCGAGTAGCCGTCTTCACCGCGCATGTACCAGGACGCGAACAGGTGGATCAGGAAACCCACCCCGACCACCACGCCGAGCATGGTGATCGACAGGCCGTCGATGTACAGGGCGAAGTTGGGGGCGAAACCGTCCACCGACATCCACTGCCACAGCACCAGGGTGTAGTGGCCACCTTCCGGCGGCGCGACGTTGAACTGCCAGATCACGTAGGCGGCGACGATCGCCGAGAGGCCGATGGAGCCGACGCCGATCAGGGCCGAGAGGTTTTCCGAGAGGCGTCCACGGGAGAACGACAGCAGCAGGAAACCGATCAGGGGGAATACGAAAGTCAGAAAGATCATGTTCATCCGCGCATCTCACTGGCAGCGTCGATATCGAGCGTGTGGAAGCGGCGATACAGTTGCAGCAGGATCGCCAGGCCGATACTGGCCTCGGCGGCTGCCAGGCTGATCACCAGGATGAACATGATCTGTCCATCCGGCTGCGCCCAGCGTGCGCCCGCGACGATGAACGCCAGAGCGGCGGCGTTCATCATGACTTCCAGGCTCATCAGCACGAAGAGAATGTTGCGGCGGACCATCAGGCCGACCAGGCCGAGGCAGAACAGGATGCCGGCAACGGCAAGACCATGCTCAAGAGGGATAGCAGGCATCGTATTACTCCTTCGCCTCGTTGCGGCCCAGGTGGAAAGCCGTGATGGCTGCGGCGAGCAGCAGCATCGAGGCCAGTTCGACGACCAGCAGGTACGGACCGAACAGGCTGATGCCCACGGCCTTGGCGCCCACGGTGGTTTGACCGATGCCGATACCGCTGCTGTGGCTGAACAGCACGTACAGCAGTTCGGCCAGCAGCAGGGCGGCGAGAATCACCGGCCCGATCCAGATCCCCGGCTTGAGCCAGTCGCGCTCTTGCAGCACCGAGGCGGGCCCCAGGTTGAGCATCATCACCACGAAGACGAACAGCACCATGATGGCGCCGGCGTAGGCGATCACTTCCAGGGCACCGGCGAACGGCGCGCCGAGGCTGAAGAAGGTCATCGCCACGGCGATCAGCGAAATGATCAGGTAGAGCAGGGCGTGCACGGGGTTGGTGTTGGTGATCACGCGAAGCGTGGACACAACCGCGATACCCGATGCGAAATAGAAAGCGAATTCCATCGTTCTTCCTTAAGGCAGCAAGCTCTTCACGTTGATCGGCTCGGCTTCGTTCTGCGCGGCGCCTTTCGGCTTCCCGGCAACGGCCATACCTGCAACACGATAGAAGTTGTAGTCAGGGTTCTTGCCGGGGCCGGAGATCAGCAGATCTTCCTTCTCGTAGACCAGGTCCTGACGTTTGAACTCGGCCATCTCGAAATCCGGTGTCAGCTGGATCGCGGTGGTCGGGCAGGCTTCCTCGCAGAGACCGCAGAAAATGCAGCGCGAGAAGTTGATGCGGAAGAACTCCGGGTACCAACGACCGTCGTCGGTCTCGGCCTTCTGCAGCGAGATGCAACCGACCGGACAGGCCACTGCACACAGGTTGCACGCCACGCAGCGCTCTTCGCCATCGGGGTCGCGGGTCAGGACGATGCGGCCGCGGTAGCGCGGCGGCAGGTAGACCGGCTCTTCCGGGTATTGCAGAGTGTCGCGCTTGCGGAAGCCATGGCCGAAAATCATCACCAGGCTTCGCAGCTGGGTACCGGTACCCTTAACGATGTCGCCAATATATTTGAACATGGGTCAAATCCTCACTGAACCGCGCCGGCAGGCGTGTTCAACAACACGACCGCAGCGGTCACCAGCATATTGATCAGGGTCAGTGGCAGGCAGAATTTCCAGCTGAAGTCCATCACCTGGTCATACCGTGGGCGCGGGATCGAGGCGCGCAGCAGGATGAACATCATGATGAAGAACGCGGTCTTCAGGGCGAACCAGACGAAGGACAGTTGCGGCAGGATGCCGAACGGACCGTGCCAGCCACCGAAGAACAGGGTGACCAGCAGGGCCGAGATCAGGATGATGCCGATGTACTCGCCAACGAAGAACATGCCCCATTTCATGCCCGCATATTCAATGTGATAACCGTCGGCCAACTCTTGTTCCGCTTCCGGCTGGTCGAAGGGGTGACGGTGAGTCACGGCCACGCCGGCGATGAAGAAGGTCAGGAAACCGAAGATCTGCGGGATGATGAACCACAGGTGCTGGGCCTGGTATTCAACGATGTCGCGCATGTTGAACGAACCGACCTGGACCACGATGCCCATCAGCGACAGGCCCATGAACACTTCGTACGACACGGTCTGGGCCGAGGCGCGCAGGCTGCCGAGCAGGGCGTACTTGTTGCTGCTCGACCAACCGGCGAACAGCACGGCGTACACCGACAGGCCGGCCATGGCGAAGAAGAACAGCAGGCCGATGTTCAGGTCCGCCACACCCCAGGTCGGGGTGATCGGGATGATCGCGAAGGCGATCAGCAGGGCGCTCATGGCCACCACCGGTGCCAGGGTGAAGATCACCTTGTCGGCGAACGGTGGCGTCCAGTCTTCCTTGAAGAACATCTTCAGCATGTCGGCGGCGATCTGGAACATGCCGAACGGACCGACGCGGTTCGGACCGTAGCGGTCCTGCCACCAGCCCAGCAGGCGACGTTCGACGAAGCTCAGCAGTGCGCCGCAGACCACCACGGCCAGCAGGACCACGATGGCCTTGATGACCGTGAGGATCACGTCAATCACTTCAGGTGTGAACCAGGTCATTGAGCCGCCTCCTGCAGACCGTCAACGGATTTGCCGAAAATCGCCGGCGGGATACCGGCCAGGCCGGCGGGCAGGGCCACCAGGCCAGCGCCCAGTTGTTCATTGACCCGCAGTGGCAGACGCAGGGTGGTGCCGGCCACGTTGAGGCTCAGCAGGGCTCCGTCGTTGACGCCCAGGCGGTCGGCTTCGGACTTGGCCAGCGCGACGTAGGCGGCCGGGATGCGTTCCTGTACCGGTGCGGCCTTCGAGGAGTTTTCCTCGCTGCCGAACAGATGATAGAACGGTACCGCCTGCCAGGTGCCGCGCGATGGCGAGAAGGCCGCCGGTACGCTGGCGAACCAGCCCAGGTTGTCACCACGGCTTTCGATCAGGCGCACGCCTGGGTCACCGGCACGGATATGCCCACCGACCTCGTCCTGGAACTTGTTCCAGGCCTGTGGCGAGTTCCAGCCCGGCGACCAGGCGAACGGCACCTGCTGGCGCGGTTCGGCGGAGCCCGAGTAGCCTTCCATGGAGAAGGCGAACGCGGTGTCCTGGTCCTGTGGGGTGCGTGGCTCGTGCACGCTGATGTTGGCGCGCATGGCGGTACGGCCGGAATAGCGCAGCGGCTCGCGCGCCAGCTTCAGGCCCTTGATGCGGAACGCGGCCGATGGCGCGGCGTCGACGATGCCGGCCAGTTGCGGTGCGGCGGCAGCGCAGGCGGCAGTGACGTGGTCCAGCTGGGTCCAGTCCACCGGCTTGTTCAGCAGGGTTGCACGCAGGGCATGCAGCCAGCGCCAGCCTTCGTGAACCAGGATGCTGGCGTCCATGTATTGCGGGTCGAAGACCTGGAAGAAACGCTGGGCGCGACCTTCCTGGCTGACCAGGGTACCGTCGCCTTCGGCGAAGCTGGCCGCTGGCAGCACCAGGTGGGCGCGGTCGGTGGTGGCGGTCTTCTGGTGGTCGGCGACGATCACCACCTTGGCGGCGCTCAGGGCGGCGTCGACCTTGGCGGCGTCGGTCCGGGTGAACAGGTCGTTCTCCAGCACGACGATGGCGTCGGCACGGCCGGCGATCACGGCGTCCAGGGCGGCATCGACGGACTCGCCGCCGAGCATGGCCAGGCCGAGGCTGTTGGCCTCCGGCACGACCAGGCTGATGGAGCCTTCCTTCTCGCGCAGCTTCAGAGCCTTGGCGATGTTCGCCGCGGCTTCGATCAGCGCCTTGGAACCCAGGGAGGTACCGGCGATGACCAGTGGGCGCTTGGCCGCGAGCAGGGCGTCGGCGATGCGCTGGGCCAGTTCGCTGGCTTCGCTGTCCAGGCCTTCGACCGCTGGCGCGCTGGCGTCCAGGGCATGGGCCACGGCGAAGCCGAGGCGGGCCAGGTCGTCCGGCGCTGCATGCACGCATTCTTCAGCGACGTCGTCGAGCTTGGTTTCCGCCAGGCTGGCGATGAACAGGGGGTTCAGCGCGTTCTGGCCGATGTTCTTCACCGCGGCGTTGAGCCATGGCTGCACGCGCATCGCGTCGGCCATGTCCTCGGCCTTGCCCTTGACCGACTGGCGCAAGGCCAGGGCCAGGCGGGCGGCGGTCTGGGTCAGGTCTTCACCGAGGACGAACACGGCGTCGTGGTCTTCGATGTCGCGCAGGTTCGGCACCGGCAGCGGGCTGTCCTTGAGGACTTGCAGCACCAGGCGGATACGCTCCAGCTCGGATGCTTCGATACCCGAGTAGAAGTGCTCGGCACCGACCAGTTCCTGCAGCGCGTAGTTGCTTTCCAGGCTGGCGCGGGGCGAACCGATACCGACGATGTTGCGACCGCGCAGCAGGTCGGCGGCCTTGTCCAGGGCGTTGTCCAGGCTCAGCTTGGTGCCGTCGGCCAGCAGGGGCTGGCGTGGACGGTCGGCGCGGTTGACGTAGCCATAACCGAAACGGCCACGGTCGCACAGGAAGTACTGGTTCACCGAACCGTTGAAGCGGTTCTCGATGCGCCGCAGTTCGCCGTAGCGCTCGCCGGGGCTGATGTTGCAGCCGCTGGAGCAGCCATGGCAGATGCTCGGCGCGAACTGCATGTCCCACTTGCGGTTGTAGCGCTCGGAGTGGGTCTTGTCGGTGAACACGCCGGTCGGGCAGACCTCGGTCAGGTTGCCGGAGAATTCGCTTTCCAGGGTGCCGTCCTCGACGCGACCGAAGTACACGTTGTCGTGGGCACCGAACACGCCCAGGTCGGTACCGCCGGCGTAGTCCTTGTAGAAGCGCACGCAGCGGTAGCAGGCGATGCAGCGGTTCATCTCGTGGGCGATGAACGGGCCGAGCTCCTGGTTCTGGTGGGTGCGCTTGGTGAAGCGATAACGGCGCTCGTTGTGGCCGGTCATCACGGTCATGTCCTGCAGGTGGCAGTGACCGCCTTCCTCGCAGACCGGGCAGTCGTGCGGGTGGTTGGTCATCAGCCATTCGACGACGCTGGCGCGGAACGCCTTGGATTCTTCGTCGTCGATGGAAATCCAGGTGTTGTCGGTGGCAGGCGTCATGCAGGACATGACGATACGACCACGGGTGTCGTTTTCGTCGTTGTACTGCTTGACCGCGCACTGGCGACAGGCACCGACGCTGCCAAGAGCGGGGTGCCAGCAGAAATAAGGAATATCGAGGCCCAGCGACAGACATGCCTGTAACAGGTTGTCTGCCCCGTTGACTTCGAGTGCCTTGCCGTCTACGTGGATAGTGGCCATGGTTCAAAGTTCTTCGTTGGCCCGCGTCTGCGGGCGTGGCTAATGGAATCCTGTACTCGCCTGGCGCGTCAAAATGCGGCTTCAGACGAGGAAGAGGGCGGCACGGACCGCCCCCCTTCGATACGTGTTATGCGCCGACGACGATCGGCCGTGCCAGAGGCGGGACGGCAGCCCCGGCGGGGGCGATGCCGGCCTCGAACTCCGGACGGAAATACTTGATTGCGCTGCCCAATGGTTCCACGGCGCCCGGTGCGTGAGCACAGAAGGTCTTGCCCGGGCCGAGGAAGCCTACCAGACCCAGCAGGGTCTCGATGTCGCCGGCCTGGCCCTGGCCTTTCTCCAGGGCGCGCAGCAGCTTGACGCTCCACGGCAGGCCATCGCGGCAAGGGGTGCAGAAACCGCACGACTCACGGGCGAAGAACTCTTCCATGTTGCGCAGCAGCGAAACCATGTTGATGCTGTCGTCGACCGCCATGGCCAGGCCGGTGCCCATCCGGGTGCCGACCTTGGCGATACCGCCGGCGTACATCTGGGCATCCAGGTGCTCGGGCAGCAGGAAGCCGGTACCGGCGCCGCCAGGCTGCCAGCACTTGAGCTTGAAGCCGTCGCGCATGCCACCGGCGTAGTCTTCGAACAGCTCGCGGGCGGTGACGCCGAATGGCAGTTCCCACAAGCCCGGGTTCTTCACCTTGCCGGAGAAGCCCATCAGCTTGGTGCCATGATCCTCGCTGCCTTCGCGGGCGAGGGACTTGTACCAGTCGACGCCGTTGCCGATGATCGCCGGCACGTTGCACAGGGTCTCGACGTTGTTCACGCAGGTCGGCTTGCCCCACACGCCAACGGCGGCAGGGAAGGGCGGCTTGGAGCGCGGGTTGGCGCGGCGGCCTTCGAGGGAGTTGATCAGCGCGGTTTCTTCACCGCAGATGTAGCGTCCGGCACCGGTGTGGACGAACAGCTCGAAGTCGAAGCCGCTGCCGAGGATGTTCTTGCCCAGCAGCCCCGCGGCCTTGGCTTCTTCCACGGCACGGTTGAGGTGCCTGGCGGCGGTGACGTATTCGCCACGCAGGAAGATGTAGCCACGGTATGTCTTCAGCGCACGGGCGCTGATCAGCATGCCTTCGATCAGTTGATGGGGCAGTTGCTCCATCAGCATGCGGTCCTTCCAGGTGTTGGGCTCCATTTCGTCCGCGTTGCACAGCAGGTAGCGGATGTTCATGGATTCGTCTTTGGGCATCAGGCCCCACTTGACCCCGGTGGGGAAGCCCGCACCGCCCCGACCCTTGAGGCCGGAGTCCTTCACGGTCTGGACGATGTCGTCGGCCGCCATGTCGGCAAAGGCCTTGCGCGCGGCGGCATAGCCGTTCTTGGCCTGGTACTCGTCGAGCCAGACCGGCTCGGCGTCGTCGCGCAGGCGCCAGGTCAGCGGGTGGGTTTCTGCCGTGCGCGCGATGCGGTTGGCAGGGCCGAAGGAAGTCAGGGTCATACGTAGCCCTCCAGCAGTTTGTCGACACCGGCGGCGGTCACGTCGCCGTAGGTGTCGTCATCGATCATCAGGGCCGGGGCCTTGTCGCAGTTGCCCAGGCAGCACACCGGCAGCAGGGTGAAGCGGCCGTCGGCGGTGGTCTGGCCGAGGCCGATGCCCAGCTTGCTCTGGATTTCGCTGACCACCGACTCGTGGCCGCCGATGTAGCAGACCATGCTGTCGCAGACGCGAATGATGTGGCGACCGACCGGCTGGCGGAAGATCTGGCTGTAGAAGGTGGCCACGCCTTCGACGTCGCTGGCCGGGATGCCGAGGATCTCGCCGATGGCGTAGAGCGCGCCGTCAGGCACCCAGCCACGTTCCTTCTGGACGATTTTCAGGGCTTCGATGGACGCCGCGCGCGGGTCCTCGTAGTGGTGCAACTCGTGCTCGATGGCCGAGCGCTCGGTTTCGCTGAGGACGAAACGGTCTGTCTGGATGAGCGTGCTGTTCATGCTTAGCGGTCCACGTCGGCCATAACGAAGTCGATACTACCCAGGTACGCGATCAGGTCCGCGACCATGCTGCCGCGGATCACCGAAGGGATCTGCTGCAGGTGCGGGTAGCTCGGCGTACGAATCCGGGTGCGGTAGCTCATGGTGCCGCCATCGCTCGTCAGGTAATAACTGTTGATGCCCTTGGTCGCCTCGATCATCTGGAAGGATTCGTTGGCCGGCATGACCGGGCCCCACGAAACCTGCAGGAAGTGCGTGATCAGGGTTTCGATGTGCTGCAGCGTGCGCTCTTTCGGCGGCGGCGTGGTCAGCGGGTGATCCGCCTTGTACGGGCCTTCCGGCATGTTGCGCAGGCACTGGTCGATGATCCGCACGCTCTGGCGCATCTCTTCGACGCGGACCATGCAGCGGTCGTAGGCATCACCGTTGGCCGCCAGCGGGACTTCGAAGTCGAAGTTCTGGTAGCCGGAGTACGGACGGGCCTTGCGCAGGTCGAAATCGCAGCCGGTGGAACGCAGGCCGGCACCGGTGACGCCCCACTCCAGGGCTTCCTTGGTGTTGTAGGCGGCGACGCCGATGGTACGACCCTTGAGGATACTGTTCTGCAGGGCGGCCTTGGTGTACTCGTCCAGGCGCTTGGGCAGCCACTCGACGAATTCCTTGACCAGCTTGTCCCAGCCGCGCGGCAGGTCGTGGGCGACGCCACCGATACGGTACCAGGCCGGGTGCAGGCGGAAACCGGTGATGGCCTCGATCACCTTGTAGGCGCGCTGGCGGTCGGTGAAGGTGAAGAACACCGGCGTCATCGCACCGACGTCCTGGATGTAGGTACCCAGGAACAGCAGGTGGCTGGTGATCCGGAAGAACTCGGCCATCATGATGCGGATGGTGTCGACCCGGTCCGGCACCTTGATGCCGGCCAGTTTTTCCACCGAGAGCACGTACGGCAGGTTGTTCATCACCCCGCCGAGGTAGTCGATACGGTCGGTGTAGGGGATGAAGCTGTGCCAGGACTGGCGCTCGGCCATCTTCTCGGCACCACGGTGGTGGTAGCCGATGTCCGGTACGCAGTCGACGATCTCTTCACCGTCCAGTTGCAGGACGATACGGAAGGCGCCGTGGGCCGAAGGGTGGTTCGGGCCGAGGTTGAGGAACATGTAGTCCTCGTTCGGGCCGGAACGCTTCATGCCCCAGTCTTCCGGATTGAAGCGCGCGGCTTCCTCTTCCAGTTGCTGCTTGGCCAGGGTCAGGCTGTAGGGATCGAACTCGGTGGCGCGGGCAGGGTAGTCCTTGCGCAGCGGGTGGCCTTCCCAGGTCGGCGGCATCATGATGCGCGACAGATGCGGGTGGCCTTTGAAGTCGATGCCGAACATGTCCCAGACTTCGCGCTCGTTCCAGTTGGCATTCGGCCAGATGCTGGTGACGCTGGGCAGGCTGAGGTCGCTTTCGGACAAGGCGACCTTGATCATTACGTCACTATTACGCTCGATCGAGAGCAGGTGATAGAAGACGCTGAAGTCGGCTGCCGGCAGGCCCTGACGCTTGGTGCGCAGACGTTCGTCCACGCCGTGCAGGTCATAGAGCATGACGTACGGCTTGGGCAGGTTGCGCAGGAAGGTCAGGACTTCGACGAGTTGGGCGCGGCTCACCCACAGCACCGGCATGCCGGTGCGGGTGGCCTGGGCGGTGAAGGCCTCGGCGCCAAAACGGTTGTTCAGTTCGACGACCACATCCTGGTCGTCAGCCTTGTAAGGCGGGATGTACAGAGCACTGCCTGTAGTCATGGTTTTTTATCGCTTTCGGTCAACGTAAAGAATGAAGCCAGGTACACGTTTCTTTGGAAGAAGCAGAACTGGATCAGACTTCGTCGGGGCTGCGCAGGTTGGTCACCTGGATACGCTGTTCGCGGCGCTGTTCCTTTTGCGACGGCATCTCGGCACGGTAAATGCCTTGATCACCGACGACCCAGGAAAGTGGGCGACGCTCCTGGCCAATCGACTCCTGCAACAGCATCAAGCCTTGCAGGAAAGCCTCGGGGCGGGGCGGGCAGCCTGGCACGTAGACGTCCACGGGCAGGAACTTGTCCACCCCCTGAACGACGGAGTAGATGTCGTACATGCCGCCGGAGTTGGCACACGAACCCATGGAAATCACCCACTTCGGTTCGAGCATCTGTTCGTACAGGCGCTGGATGATCGGCGCCATCTTGACGAAGCAGGTGCCGGCCACAACCATGAAGTCGGCCTGGCGTGGTGATGCCCGGATAACTTCGGCGCCGAAGCGTGCGATGTCGTGTGGTGCCGTGAAGGCGGTGGTCATTTCCACGTAGCAGCAGGACAGACCGAAGTTGTACGGCCACAGGGAATTCTTGCGCCCCCAGTTGACCGCGCCACTCAGCACGTCTTCCAGCTTGCCCATGAAAATGTTCTTGTGGACTTGATCCTCTAACGGATCGGCAACGGTTTCCCGTTGGCCAATCGGATATTGCTCGTTAGGAGCGTCCGGGTCGATTCTGGTGAGATTGTATTGCATTGCCAAAGCCTCATTGTTTCAGCTTCGCTTGCCTCTTATGACGAGCTTGTGGAGCCCAATCCAGCGCCCCCACTCGGTAAAGGTAAACAAGACCTGCCAACAGAATTGCTATGAAAACGAGAGCTTCGACGAATCCGGTCCAGCCGCTTTCGCGTACCGACACAGACCATGCAAAGAGAAAGAGGGCTTCGATATCGAAGATCACGAACAGCATCGCGACCAGATAGAATTTGGCGGAGAGCCGCAGGCGGGCGCTACCGGTGGGCAGCATGCCGGATTCAAACGGTTCGTTCTTGCTGCGCCCCCAGGCTTTTGACCCGAGGAGGCTGGAAAGACCGAGCATGAAGGCACAGAGGCCGACGACGCCGAGCAGGAAAATGGCAAAGCCCCAGTTGTGGGCCATGAGTCCGGTCGCTTCGGTCATGCGGGTAATCCTTAACAGAGAGCAAGGTTCTCTGAGCTTGAAAAAAGTAACAAGGCAGTGACGATATGTCGCAGCGCCATCAATCCGGGTGATTTTATGGGTAAACACCAGGCAAGTAAATTTTCTATAGCGAAATTATTTAGTGGAATAAGGACATAGGGACCTCTGGAGAGCCTGCAGAGCCTGTACTGCGGGCATTAGCCGGTTTTTTGTTAATTATGTTTTATCCAGGCTGTAACGAATAAGGCCATTTCTAAATGATAATCAATATTATTTGTCTTTGGCTGTAACAGCTCTCGTCAGCGCGGCTGTTTCTAGTTGCCATATATGGAGATTAGTTGAAAGTTGCGGGAAGGGGGGACGTTTTAAACGATTTGTCGTGACCGAAGGCTGCGCCAGGTCAAGGTTTGGGCGTTGTGGCGGTCATCCCGGCTCATCCGCAGGCTGGTTTTGGGCATCGCCGCCGTTGAGCGGGTTGTGAGGTGGCCTTGTGGCGAGCGGGCTTGCCCGCGCTGGAGCGCAAAGCGCTCCCAGGCCTGGTCGCTGCGGTGTGCCTGGGGCATCGGGTTGTCAGGTTTTACGGCTGGGG
>NZ_AQOH01000101.1 GCF_000364705.1 Pseudomonas fuscovaginae SE-1
AGCGGCCCGTCAGCACTACGCGGTCATGACAGGCAAAAAAATGCCCCGAACCAGTCGGGGCATCAGTCTTGTCAGGCATTCCAGTTAGGTCTCATGCGGTCTGGAATGGCCGCTTGCTCGGTTGACTCAGTGGAACTGCTCTTCTTCGGTCGAGCCGGTCAGCGCGGTCACTGACGAGGTGCCGCCCTGGATCACGGTGGTCATGTCATCGAAGTAGCCGGTGCCCACTTCCTGCTGGTGCGCCACGAAGGTGTAGCCCTTGGCGGCGTCGGCGAACTCCTGCTCCTGCAGCTTCACGTAGGCGGTCATGTCGTTGCGGGCGTAGTCGTGCGCCAGGTTGAACATGCCGTGCCACATGTTGTGGATGCCGGCCAGGGTGATGAACTGGTGCTTGTAGCCCATTGCCGACAGCTCGCGCTGGAACTTGGCGATGGTCGCGTCGTCCAGGTTCTTCTTCCAGTTGAAGGAAGGCGAGCAGTTGTAGGACAGGATCTGGTCC
This sequence comes from Pseudomonas fuscovaginae SE-1, assembly GCF_000364705.1. Classification (GTDB taxonomy): domain Bacteria; phylum Pseudomonadota; class Gammaproteobacteria; order Pseudomonadales; family Pseudomonadaceae; genus Aquipseudomonas; species Aquipseudomonas fuscovaginae_A. Next base: position 500 of record NZ_AQOH01000101.1, read on the forward strand.
GGGTATTCCTTCTTGATCGCTTCGGCGAAGCGACGCGCTTCGTCCAGGTCCGGCTTGGCGGTTTCGCACCAGATCAGGTCGGCATATGGCGCGTAGGCCAGGCCGCGGGCGATGGCCTGGTCGAGGCCGGCGCGCACCTTGTAGAAGCCTTCCGGCGTGCGGGTGCCGGTGACGAACGGCTGGTCGTACGGGTCGCAGTCGGAGGTCAGCAGGTCAGCGGCGTTGGCGTCGGTACGGGCCAGGATGATGGTCGGTACGCCGGCGACGTCTGCCGCCAGGCGGGCAGCGACCAGCTTCTGTACGGCTTCCTGGGTCGGTACCAGTACCTTGCCACCCATGTGGCCGCATTTCTTCACCGAGGCCAGTTGGTCTTCGAAGTGCACGCCGGCGGCGCCCGCTTCGATCATGTTCTTCATCAGTTCGTAGGCGTTCAGCACGCCGCCGAAACCGGCTTCGGCGTCAGCCACGATCGGCGCGAAGTAGTCGATGTAGCCTTCGTCGCCCGGGTTCTTGCCGGATTTCCACTGGATCTGGTCGGCGCGGCGGAACGAGTTGTTGATGCGCTTGACCACGGTCGGTACGGAGTCGACCGGGTACAGCGACTGGTCGGGGTACATGGATTCGGCGGAGTTGTTGTCCGCGGCCACTTGCCAACCCGACAGGTAGATCGCCTGGATACCGGCCTTGACCTGTTGTACGGCCTGGCCGCCGGTCAGGGCGCCCATGCAGTTGACGAAATCCTTATCCGGACGGAAGGATGGCTTGGCACCTTGGGTGACCAGCTTCCAGAGCTTCTCGGCACCCAGGCGGGCCAGGGTGTGCTCAGGCTGGATCGAGCCACGCAGACGAACCACGTCGGCAGCGGTGTAGGTGCGAGTCACGCCTTTCCAGCGCGGGTTTTCAGCCCAGTCTTTTTCAAGGGCTGCAATTTGCTGTTCGCGTGTCAGTGCCATGGACATAAACCTCGTCGCGTCTTCTGTCAAAAGTCGATCTTTTGTGGAAAGTTCCTTGCTCCACCGCGTGCCCGTACCTGAAAAGGGTTGGGTAGAGGCTGCGCGCTGACCAGAAGCCTAGGCGGTCGAGTCGGGTCTGGCGGGAAATGCGACGGGTGAACGATGGGCTCAAGGGGGAGACGAGCGGGCGAGGGCGATCCTTGGGGCACAGCGGGCGTCGTGGGCCTCATGCTGGCTTTGGGGTTGTTGCCGTTCTACCTGATTACGCTTCCGTCCCTCGGGACAACTTCGTTCCAGTCGCAATCTCGTCAAACACGCCTTGTGGGCGGTACAGACACGAATCGGCTCAGGTGGGTGAGTTAGAGCGGCGATCCGAAGGCCCTTGCCAGGGCCCCTGATTAGCGGGAGCGAGGCCATCATGCCTTCGGTTTCTGGGCGCGTCAAACGTTTTGTAGTGCTTTTTTCAAAGCACTACATCTTTGGTCTAATACGACTGAACAGTCAGTTTTCGGTGCTTCAGTCCAGGCTGTCGACTTTGACCCGCAAGGTCATGTCATTACGGCTGGAGGTAGAGTAGCTGCGGGTTAGCGCCTGGCGGTCGGCCTGGCTCTGGCCATTGATGCCGGCCAGGGTGATCCATTCGCCGAGCGGTCCGCTGATGGTTGTGTCGGTACTTTGCACGTTCACTACATCCTGACGCTCCTGGCTCATCCGGTCACGATTGGTACTGATGGCCAGGTGGACGATGTTTCCGGTGACGCTGGCCGTGACGTAGAACCCCTGGGTGACGTTGCGATACTGGGTCTGGGTTTGCGGGCGACCGTAGATGTCGAGCTGGCCGGTACTGCTGGTCAGTGGCACGCTCTGGCCGACCTGGATCAGCGCCGGCGTGCCTTCGCTGGCCTGGACCTGCTGGATGCCGCCGTCGCGGCTGTCGGTGCTGCGGCTGATGATGCGGGTCTGGCCTTGGCCATTGATCGAGTAGCCCTGGGCGCCCTGGTCGTTGTTTTCGCTGGTGTCGACGCTGATCAGCAGGCGCCGGGCCGGCTTGTCCAGTTGCCCGATGAATTCGCGCAGTTCGCCGATCTTGCGCGGTTCGGCATTGACGATCAGTTGGTTCTGGTAGGCGCTGACCTTGCCGTCCTGGCCGAGGAAGTTTTGCGCGACCGGCAACAGGTCGCTGCTGGTGCGGTAATTCAGGGGGATCAGTTCGGTGGCCGCCTGGGCGCTGAAGGTGCAGGCCAGCAGCAGGCCGGTGAAGAGGGTGCGTAGGGACATGTCCGTTATCTCCGCAGGTGACTGGGCAATGCACGTGAGTGTGATGCATTGAGTTTGACAGTTTCTCGGCGAAGGAGGAGGCAAATTGAATCGCAGACAGCAAAACGCCCCGATCGCGGGGCGTTTTGCCGGTGGGGCAGGCCGTGCCTGTCTGGTGGGCTGACCCTTTGTGGCGAGCGGGCTTGCCCGCGTTGGGCTGCAAGGCAGCCCCCAAACCATCCACCTCGGTCCAGCTGGCGTGCCAGGTACTCAGGCTTTAGGGCTGCTGCGCAGCCCAGCGCGGGCAAGCCCGCTCGCCACAAAAGCCTGTCACCACAGAGGCCACTTACCATAGGCATGCCAGCTCACCACAGGTCCGTCGGCCCATCTCAGGCCGCGCCGCGGACCATGTCGACGTGGGGAATGCCGGCTTCGAGAAATTCCTCGCTGACGATGCTGAAGCCATGACGCTCATAGAACGCCGTGGCCTGCACCTGGGCGCTGAGCATCTGCTGCCTGAGGCCACGTTTCTCGGCTTCGCCGATCACTGCCTGCAGCAGCGCGTCGCCGACCTTCAGGCCGCGCCAGTCGCGCAGCACCGAGACCCGGCCGATCTGCCCATCGGGCAGCAGACGGGCGGTGCCGATCGGGAAATCGCCTTCGTAGGCCAGGAAATGCACGGCTGTGGCGTCCTCCGCATCCCACTCCAGCTCCGGGGGTACAGCTTGTTCGGCAATGAATACCGACTCACGAATGCGCCGAATCTCGGCGTTATCCTTTTGCCAGTCCGCGACACGTACGTGAATTCTATTCATCGGCAAATCCTACGCTTCCCTGTTTGACCAGCTCGCACAGCAGACCGCGCCCATCCTCGTCCTCCAGCCATGGGCCGAGGTTGTCGATGTGCAGGGCTTCGGCCGCGCAGATCATCTTCAGCAGCTCGCGCAGCTTGCCTGGCAGGTAACGGCTCTGGCCGCTGGCGAACAGCAACAGGTCGTCATCGACTTCCGACCACGCCAGGCGCGCGCTCGGGTTACGAATCAGTATGGCACCGTGTTCCAGGCCTGCGAGCAGGTCTTCTTCCTCGAGCTCGGGGCCGACCACCAGTTCCGGGTAGCGTGGCTCGGTCATGAACTGGCCGAACCAGGTCAACAGCAGGCGCTCGTCGCTCATGTGCTCGGCCAACAGGCTCTTGAGGCGGTCGAGTGCGTCGTGCTGGATCTGGTGCGGGTCGACCGCCGGCTGGGCGTCGGCGTCGGTGTAGCGTTCTTCGTCCGGCAGGAACTGGCTGAGGAAATCGGTGAAGTGGGTCAGCACTTCAGCGGCGCTCGGGGCGCGGAAGCCTACCGAGTAGGTCATGCAGTCGTCGACGGCGACGCCACAGTGGGCCAGGCGTGGCGGCAGGTAGAGCATGTCGCCCGGTTCCAGGACCCAGCCCTCGGTTTCCTCGAATTCGGCGAGGATACGCAAGTCGGCGTGCTCCAGCAGGGCGCTGCCTGCATCGCACATCTGGCCGATCTTCCAGTGACGCTTGCCCTTGCCTTGCAGCAGGAACACGTCGTAGTTGTCGAAGTGCGGGCCGACGCTGCCGCCGGGTGCCGCGAAGCTGATCATCACGTCGTCGATCCGCCAGCTCGGCAGGAAACGGAAGTGCTCCAGCAGCTCGGCGACTTCCGGTACGAACTGGTCGACGGCCTGGACCAGCAGGGTCCACTCACGCTCCGGCAACTGGCTGAAGGAATCCTCGGAGAAGGGGCCGCGACGCAGCTCCCATGGGCGCTCGCCGTGCTCGATGATCACGCGCGATTCGACTTCTTCTTCCAGAGCCAGGCCGGCCAGTTCATCGGCGTCGATCGGGCTTTCGAAGTCCGGAATCGCCTGGCGGATCAGCAGCGGTTTCTTTTGCCAGTAGTCGCGCAGGAATTCCCGGGCGGTGAGCCCACCCAGAAGTTGCAGAGGAGTATCAGGATTCATGTGTAACCTATTGAAAAAACGTATTTTTCAGACTGGAATAAAAACGCCCGGCTCAGCCGGGCGCTCAGAGCGGGTGCCGTACGATCAGATACGCTGGGCCTGGGCCACGGCGTTGCCGATGTAGTTGGCCGGGGTCAGCTGTTTCAGCTCGGCCTTGGCGTCGGCGGGCATGTCGAGGCCGTCGATGAAAGTCTGCAGGGCTTCAGGGCTGATGCCCTTGCCGCGGGTCAGTTCTTTCAGTTTTTCGTACGGGTTTTCGATGTTGTAGCGACGCATGACGGTCTGGATCGGCTCGGCCAGGACTTCCCAGCAGGCATCCAGGTCGGCGGCGATTTTCTGTTCGTTGATCTCCAGCTTGCCGATGCCCTTGAGGCTGGCTTCGTAGGCGATCACGCTGTGGGCGAAGCCGACACCGAGGTTGCGCAGTACGGTGGAGTCGGTCAGGTCGCGCTGCCAGCGGGAAATCGGCAGCTTGCTGGCCAGGTGCTGGAACAGCGCGTTGGCGATACCCAGGTTGCCTTCGGAGTTTTCGAAGTCGATCGGGTTGACCTTGTGCGGCATGGTCGAGGAGCCGATTTCACCGGCGACGGTCTTCTGCTTGAAGTAACCCAGGGAAATGTAGCCCCAGATATCGCGGTCGAAGTCGATCAGGATGGTGTTGAAGCGGGCGATCGCGTCGAACAGTTCGGCGATGTAGTCGTGCGGCTCGATCTGCGTGGTGTAGGGGTTGAACACCAGGCCCAGCTCGTCTTCGATGAAGGCGCGGGCGTTGGCTTCCCAGTCGACCTGTGGGTAGGCCGACAGGTGGGCGTTGTAGTTGCCCACGGCGCCGTTGATCTTGCCCAGCAGCGGCACGGCGGCCACCTGAGCGATCTGGCGCTCCAGGCGGTAGACGACGTTCGCCAGTTCCTTGCCCAGGGTGGTCGGCGACGCCGGCTGGCCATGGGTGCGCGACAGCATCGGCACGGCGGCGAAGCGGCGGGCCAGTTCGCGGATCGCCTCGGCGATCTGGCGCATCAGCGGCAGCAGCACGTCGTCACGGCCTTCGCGCAGCATCAGGGCGTGGGACAGGTTGTTGATGTCCTCGCTGGTGCAGGCGAAGTGGATGAATTCGCTGACGGCGGCCAGTTCAGGCAGCTTGGCGGCCTGCTCCTTGAGCAGGTACTCGATGGCCTTGACGTCGTGGTTGGTGGTGCGCTCGATCTCTTTGACGCGCTCGGCGTGCTCCAGGGCGAAGTTTTCGGCCAGGGTATTGAGCACGGCGTTGGCTTCGGCGGAAAACGCCGGGACTTCGGTGATCGCCGGGTGGGCGGCCAGGCGCTGGAGCCAGCGGACTTCCACCAGGGCGCGGGCACGGATCAGGCCGTACTCACTGAAAATAGGGCGCAGGGCCTGGGTTTTGCCGGCGTAGCGGCCGTCAACAGGGGAAACCGCAGTGAGCGAAGAGAGCTGCATGGGGTGTTCTCGGACAGTCAGGCAACGAAATGGGGCGCGTATCATACATGAAAAAATCCGCCGGTCCGTTGCGAACTGACCGGCGTATCGCGCTTTTAAAGCTCCGTCGATGGCCTCAGGCGCTACGCATCAACGGATAGAGTTCCTTGAGCAGCTTGCGGCGGCTGATCACCAACTGCCAGCGATGGCCGCCCAGTTGGCGCCACAGGCGTGCCGAGCGGATGCCGGCGAGCAACAGGGCGCGGATCTTCGAGGCATTGCTCGGTTGCTGCAGATTGCGCATGTCGCCATGCACCTGGATGCGCTGGCGCAGGGTGCTGAGGGTGTCCTGGTACAGTGCTCCGCATGCGGCCACCACGTTCTCGTGGGCCGGGCCGAAGTGCTCGACCTGGGACTGGATCTGCGGCAGGCGCTTGCCGATGGTTTCGAGCATGTCCTCGCGCTTGGCCAACTGGCGTTCCAGGCCGAGCATCGACAGGGCGTAGCGCAGCGGTTCGCGCTGCAGGGCGCTCGGGTCGCGCTCCAGGGCGCCGATCAGTGCGCGATAACCGTCGCGCAGGTTGATGTCGTCACCGCCGTAGACCTCCAGGGTGTCCTTGGGGTCGCGAATCAGCAGGCTGCCGAGCATGCAACTGACCCCGGCTTCGCTGGACTGACCGGTCTTGGCGATCCGGTCCACCAGCACCGCGGCCAGAAATACGCCGCCCAGGGCGGTCAACTGCTCCTGGATCGGGCTCATGGGTGTGCTCCGCCAACTGTCGGTTCGGCCACTTCGATGACGCCGCCGCCGAGGCAGACTTCACCATCATAGAACACCACGGACTGGCCCGGCGTGACCGCACGCTGTGGCTCGTCGAACACCGCGCGATAGCCGCTGGCGGTCTTTTCCAGGGTGCAGCGCTGGTCGCCCTGGCGGTAGCGGACCTTGGCGGTCAGCTTGCGCGGGCTGCTCAGGTCGATCGGGTTGACCCAGTAGATTTCCGAGGCGAGCAGGGCGCCGGAGAACAGCCAGGGGTGTTCGTTGCCCTGGCCGACGATCAGTTCGTTGTGCTCCAGGTCCTTGCGCAGCACGTACCACGGCTCGTCGCCGGCGTCCTTCAGGCCGCCGATGCCCAGGCCCTGGCGCTGGCCGATGGTGTGGTACATCAGGCCGTTATGGCGGCCGATCACTTCGCCGGTGGTGGTCTTGATCTCGCCGGGCTGGGCTGGCAGGTACTGCTTGAGGAAGTCGCTGAAGCGGCGTTCGCCGATGAAGCAGATACCCGTGGAGTCCTTTTTCTTCGCGGTGGCCAGGCCATGTTTCTCGGCGATGGCGCGTACTTGCGGTTTTTCCAGCTCGCCGACCGGGAACAGGGTCTTGGCGATCTGCTCGCCGCCGACGGCGTGCAGGAAGTAGCTCTGGTCCTTGTTCGGGTCCAGACCCTTGAGCAGCTCGGTGCGGCTGTCGATATCGCGGCGGCGCACGTAGTGACCGGTGGCGATCAGGTCGGCGCCCAGGCTCAGGGCGTAGTCGAGGAACGCCTTGAACTTGATTTCGCGGTTGCAGAGGATGTCCGGGTTCGGCGTGCGGCCAGCCTTGTACTCGGCCAGGAAATGTTCGAACACGTTGTCCCAGTATTCGGCGGCAAAGTTGGCGGTGTGCAGTTTGATGCCGATCTTGTCGCACACGGCCTGGGCGTCCGCCAGGTCGTCCATGGCGGTGCAGTACTCCGTACCGTCGTCTTCCTCCCAGTTTTTCATGAACAGGCCTTCCACCTGGTAACCCTGCTCCATGAGCAGTACGGCGGAAACGGAAGAGTCCACGCCGCCGGACATGCCGACGATGACGCGCAGGTTTTCTGGGGCGGTGGCAGCTGGATCACGCATAGGGATTCAATGAGTGTCTTCGAAAAAGGACGCGATTCTAACAGGCCCTGGCCTTCAAGGCTAAAGGGAAGGGCGGATCAGTTCGAGGCTGTGCAATGGGCCGGCGAGATAATCGTCGACACAGCGGATGATCAGCTCGCTGCGCCACTGCGGGCGCAGGGCCAGCAATTGGTCGCGAGTGAGCCAGCGCGGGCCGATGATGCCATGGTCCAACTGATAGTCGGGTCGCTGGCGCAGCGGTTTGCCGGCGAAGCACACGCGCTGGTAGGTCACGCCGTTGCTTGGGGCGGTGTACAGGTAGATGCCGATGACGCCGGTCAATTCCACGTCCCACCCGGTTTCCTCGAGGGTTTCGCGCAGTGCTGCGTCGCTCAGGCTTTCGTTCGGGTCGAGGTGGCCGGCCGGCTGGTTGAATACGGCCTGGCCGTCCTGCAGCTCCTCGACGAACAGGAAGCGGCCCTGGTCCTCGATGACGGTGGCGACGGTGATGTGCGGTTGCCATTCCATAAGATCGGTTCCTCCTCGCCTATCTATTAAAGGCTGCGCGGCCCCCTGTAGGAGCGTGGCTTGCCCGCGAAGCTTTTAGCGGCCTTGAGACCGCCTTCGCGGCGGTTCGGCGCCCCGACAAGCCACGCTCCTACAGGGCGGTAAACGCAAACCCCGGCGCGGGGCCGGGGTTTGTGTGTTACCGCAGAGCTTACACCAGTGCAGCGATCGCCGCGTTCAGGGTAGCGCTTGGGCGCATGGCCTTGCTGATCAGCTCGGCGCTGGCGTGGTAGTAGCCGCCGATGTCGACTGGCTTGCCCTGTACGGCGTTGAGCTCGGCAACGATTTTTGCCTCGTTCTCGGTCAGGGTTTTTGCCAGAGGCGCGAACTGGGCTTGCAGCGCGGTGTCCTCGGTCTGGGCAGCCAGGGCCTGAGCCCAGTACAGCGCCAGGTAGAAGTGGCTGCCGCGGTTGTCGATGTTGCCGACTTTGCGCGATGGCGACTTGTTGTTGTCGAGGAACTGGCCGGTAGCCTGGTCCAGGGTCTTGGACAGCACCAGGGCTTTCGGGTTGTTGTAGTTCACGCCCAGGTGCTCCAGGGAAGCGGCCAGGGCCAGGAACTCACCCAGGGAGTCCCAGCGCAGGAAGTTTTCTTCCAGCAGCTGCTGAACGTGCTTCGGAGCCGAACCGCCGGCGCCGGTTTCGAACAGACCGCCGCCATTCATCAGCGGGACGATCGACAGCATCTTGGCGCTGGTGCCCAGTTCCATGATCGGGAACAGGTCGGTCAGATAGTCGCGCAGGACGTTGCCGGTGACCGAGATGGTGTCCTTGCCGGCGCGGGTGCGGGCCAGGGTGGTCTTCATCGCGTCGACCGGCGACATGATCTGGATGTCCAGGCCATGGGTGTCGTGGTCTTTCAGGTAAGCCTGGACCTTCTCGATCACCACGCCGTCGTGGGCGCGCAGTGGGTCGAGCCAGAAGATCGCCGGGGTGCTGCTGGCGCGGGCACGGTTGACGGCCAGTTTGACCCAGTCCTGGATCGGCGCGTCCTTGGTCTGGCACATGCGGAAGATATCGCCGGCTTCGACGTTCTGTTCCAGCAGGGTGCGACCGGTGCTGTCGGTCACGCGGACCACACCGTTGGTCTTGATCTGGAAGGTCTTGTCGTGGGAGCCGTACTCTTCGGCCTTCTTCGCCATCAGGCCGACGTTCGGCACGCTGCCCATGGTGGTCGGATCGAAGGCGCCATTGGCCTTGCAGTCTTCGATGACCGCCTGGTAGATGGTGGCGTAGCAGCGATCCGGGATCACGGCCTTGGTGTCGTGCAGTTGGCCGTCGGTGCCCCACATCTTGCCGGAGTCACGGATCATGGCTGGCATCGAGGCGTCGACGATGACGTCGCTCGGCACGTGCAGGTTGGTGATGCCCTTGTCGGAGTTGACCATCGCCAGGGCTGGGCGAACGGCGTAGACCGCCTGGATGTCCGCTTCGATCTGGGCCTGCTGCTCGGCTGGCAGGGTCTTGATGCGGGCGTACAGGTCGCCGATACCGTTGTTCAGGTTGAAGCCGATCTGCTCCAGGACTTCGGCGTTCTTGGCCAGGGCGTCCTTGTAGTACTCGGCAACGATCTGGCCGAACATGATCGGGTCGGAGACCTTCATCATGGTCGCCTTCAGGTGAACCGACAGCAGCACGCCTTCGTTCTTGGCGGCTTCGATTTCAGCGGCGATGAAGCTGCGCAGGGCGTTCTTGCTCATCACGGCGCAGTCGAGGATCTCGCCGGCCTGGACGTTGGTCTTCTCTTTCAGGACGCTGGTGCTGCCGTCCTGGGCGATCAGTTCGATCTTGACGCTGCCAGCGGCTTCGATCAGCGCGGCCTTCTCGCTGCCGTAGAAGTCGCCGCTGCTCATGTGGGCAACGTGGGACTTGGAGTCGGCGGCCCAGGCGCCCATCTTGTGCGGGTGCTTGCGGGCGTAGTTCTTGACCGACAGCGGCGCGCGGCGGTCGGAGTTGCCTTCGCGCAGGACCGGGTTCACGGCGCTGCCCTTGACCTTGTCGTAACGCGCGCGAGCGTCTTTCTCGGCGTCGTTGGTCACGGTTTCCGGATAGTCCGGAACGTTGAAGCCCTGGGCTTGCAGTTCCTTGATCGCGGCCTGCAGCTGCGGTACCGAGGCACTGATGTTCGGCAGCTTGATGATGTTGGCTTCAGGGGTGATGGCCAGCTCGCCCAGTTCGGCGAGGTGGTCCGGCACAGCTTTGGCGCCCAACTGCTCGGGGAAGCTGGCGAGGATGCGTCCGGCCAGGGAAATGTCGCGGGTTTCCACGGCGATATCAGCCGAAGCGGTGAAGGCCTCTACGATAGGCAACAGTGAATAGGTGGCGAGGGCGGGAGCTTCGTCGGTAAAGGTGTAGATGATCTTCGAGCGGGTGGGCATATTCGGATTAACTCTCTTCTTTGCTAAAGCATGCGCAGAAACTAACTCGAGGTGCGCCGGATAAGCGCGTTCGTTCAAAGTCGTCCATGAGTCGAAAATCGAAGTTTCTTCGCGGTGATGTTGGGTGCATCAGTCGAGCGTCAAGCGGTCGGGCTGCGGTAACGGCCCGGCTCTGGGCGGCAGTTCCTGGCTACATTTCCTGTAACAGAGGCGTCGGCCATCGTGACCCTGTGGTCAGCGGCGCGAGTATACATAGGTTGCTGGCAAAACGCCGAGCGTTCATGCCCAACTCTTTTCGTCCATTGGTCTAAAGGTCGCACCCGGGAGGGCCGCTGCGCTGCGTGCCTGGTGCTGGAGATTGGCGCTTTTCCCTTTGATTTCAAGCTTGTACGCCGCGAACTTGCCGCTTTTCAGGGTAAATGGGTGGGGGCGAGGTTTCCGTCTACATTTAACTGGGGTACGCTCGAATGCAGCCAGATGTTCAATCCATAGATGGAGTACAACATGGGATACAAGAAGATTCAGGTTCCAGCCGTCGGTGAAAAAATCACCGTCAACGCAGACCACTCTCTCAATGTTCCTGATCACCCGATCATCCCTTTCATCGAAGGTGACGGTATTGGCGTCGACATCAGCCCGGTGATGATCAAGGTCGTCGATGCGGCTGTCGAAAAGGCTTACGGCGGCAAGCGCAAGATCTCATGGATGGAAGTCTATGCCGGCGAAAAGGCCACCCAGGTCTATGACCAGGACACCTGGCTGCCCCAGGAAACCCTGGATGCGGTCAAGGACTATGTGGTCTCTATCAAGGGCCCGCTGACCACGCCGGTGGGTGGCGGTATCCGTTCCCTCAACGTGGCCCTGCGCCAGCAACTCGACCTGTATGTCTGCCTGCGCCCGGTGCGCTGGTTCGAGGGCGTGCCGAGCCCGGTGAAAAAGCCTGGCGACGTCGACATGACGATCTTCCGCGAGAACTCCGAGGATATCTATGCCGGGATCGAGTGGAAGGCCGGCTCGCCCGAGGCGAACAAGGTCATCAAGTTCCTCAAGGAAGAAATGGGCGTGACCAAGATCCGTTTCGACCAGGACTGCGGTATCGGTGTCAAGCCGGTGTCGAAGGAAGGCACCAGGCGCCTGGCGCGCAAGGCCCTGCAGTACGTGGTCGACAACGATCGCAAGTCGCTGACCATCGTCCACAAGGGCAACATCATGAAATTCACCGAGGGTGCCTTCAAGGAGTGGGCCTACGAGGTGGCGGCCGAGGAGTTCGGTGCGACCCTGCTCGATGGTGGCCCCTGGATGCAGTTCAAGAACCCCAAGACTGGCCGCAATGTCGTGGTCAAGGACGCCATCGCCGACGCCATGCTCCAGCAGATCCTGCTGCGTCCGGCCGAGTATGACGTGATCGCGACCCTCAACCTCAATGGTGACTACCTGTCCGATGCCCTGGCGGCCGAGGTGGGCGGCATTGGTATCGCGCCCGGTGCCAACCTCTCCGACACCGTCGCCATGTTCGAGGCGACCCACGGTACCGCGCCCAAGTATGCCGGCAAGGACCAGGTCAACCCCGGTTCGCTGATCCTCTCCGCGGAAATGATGCTGCGCCACATGGGGTGGACCGAGGCCGCCGACCTGATCATCAAGGGAACCAATGGCGCCATCGGCGCCAAGACCGTGACCTATGACTTCGAGCGTCTGATGGAGGGGGCCACGCTGGTTTCGTCGTCCGGTTTCGGTGACGCGCTGATCGCGCACATGTAAGACGGATTGGCGATAAAAAAGCCCGATTCAAATCATTGAATCGGGCTTTTTTATAGCTGGATGTTTCTGCGAGATGACTCAGGCGCTGACGTTGTTCGCCTTGCTTCTGGAAGCCAATGCCTTGTCATCGGTTGAGGTCACTACGGCAGCGCTCTGTATGTTGACCGCATGCAGACCTTTGGGGCCCTGGATGATCTCAAAGCTTACGGCCTGGCCAGCCTTGAGGGTTTTGTAGCCTTCCATCTGGATGGCTGAATAGTGGGCAAACAAGTCTTCATCCTTGCCTTCTTCCAGGACGAAACCATAGCCCTTGGCGTTGTTGAACCACTTGACCTTACCGCTCGGCATGCTCATATCCCTCTGCAAACGACCCCATCACTGGAGTATCATCCAGTTCATCCTGCACTGCGTGAACCAGAAAAATGGTTGACGATATGGACCTTTATTACCCAATCTGGTCTCTATTGGTTTTAACACCGATTTGCCGATAGTCAAGGTGACCATTCGGTCAGTCTTGAAATGGGCCGGATTGTCCCCATCACTACATTTGCTCAACTGACGAACCTTTCTTTCCATGCATGCAATCAGCCAGATTCGACTAACATTCAATCAGGATCGCCCGGATTTCCACGACGACGGCTCGGGCGTTGCCATGCAGGAGGCGAAACCTGCGTTGCAGGCGCCACCGATGTACAAGGTGGTGTTGTTCAATGATGACTACACACCGATGGATTTCGTCGTCGAAGTGCTCGAGGTGTTTTTTAACTTGAATCGCGAGCTGGCCACCAAGGTCATGCTGGCGGTTCACACGGAAGGACGGGCAGTATGCGGAGTGTTTACCCGCGACATCGCCGAGACAAAGGCCATGCAGGTCAACCAGTACGCCAGGGAAAGCCAGCATCCGCTACTCTGTGAAATCGAGAAGGACGGTTAACGCCGACCAGTTGGGTATGAGGTGAACCATGTTAAACCGCGAGCTCGAAGTCACCCTCAATCTTGCCTTCAAGGAGGCTCGTTCGAAGCGTCATGAATTCATGACGGTCGAGCACCTTTTGCTGGCCCTTTTGGACAACGAGGCCGCCGCCACCGTTCTACGGGCCTGCGGTGCGAACCTCGACAAACTCAAGCACGACCTGCAGGAGTTCATCGACTCCACCACGCCGTTGATCCCCGTGCATGACGAAGATCGCGAGACCCAGCCGACCCTGGGCTTCCAGCGTGTGCTGCAGCGTGCCGTGTTCCATGTGCAGAGCTCCGGCAAGCGTGAGGTGACGGGGGCCAATGTGCTCGTCGCGATCTTCAGCGAGCAGGAAAGCCAGGCGGTGTTCCTGCTCAAGCAGCAAAGCGTTGCGCGTATCGATGTCGTCAACTACATCGCCCATGGCATCTCCAAGGTGCCGGGGCATGGCGATCACTCCGAAAGCGAGCAGGATATGCAGGACGAAGAGGGCGGTGAGTCTTCATCTTCGGGCAACCCGCTGGACGCGTATGCCAGCAACCTCAACGAGCTGGCGCGCCAGGGGCGTATCGATCCACTGGTCGGGCGCGAGCACGAGGTCGAGCGCGTGGCGCAGATCCTCGCCCGGCGGCGCAAGAACAATCCGTTGCTGGTCGGCGAGGCGGGCGTCGGCAAGACCGCGATCGCCGAAGGTCTGGCCAAGCGCATCGTCGACAATCAGGTGCCGGACCTGCTGGCGAGCAGCGTGGTCTACTCCCTCGACCTGGGTGCGCTGCTGGCCGGCACCAAGTACCGCGGCGACTTCGAGAAGCGTTTCAAGGCCTTGCTCGGCGAGCTGAAAAAACGTCCGCAGGCGATCCTGTTCATCGACGAGATCCACACCATCATCGGTGCCGGTGCGGCTTCCGGCGGCGTCATGGATGCCTCGAACCTGCTCAAGCCGCTGCTCTCCTCGGGCGATATCCGTTGCATCGGTTCGACCACCTTCCAGGAGTTCCGTGGCATCTTCGAGAAGGATCGTGCGCTGGCGCGGCGTTTCCAGAAGGTCGATGTGACCGAGCCTTCGGTCGAGGACACCATCGGTATCCTGCGCGGCCTGAAAGGGCGTTTCGAGCAGCACCACAATATCGAATACAGCGAAGAGGCGCTCCGTGCGGCGGCCGAGCTGGCCTCGCGCTACATCAATGACCGGCATATGCCGGACAAGGCCATCGACGTGATCGACGAGGCGGGCGCCTTCCAGCGCCTGCAGCCGGCCGACAAGCGCGTCAAGCGCATCGATGTGCCGCAGGTCGAGGATATCGTCGCGAAGATCGCGCGGATTCCGCCGAAGCACGTCACCAGTTCCGACAAGGAGCTGCTGCGCAATCTCGAGCGCGACCTCAAGCTCACCGTGTTCGGTCAGGATGCGGCCATCGACTCGCTGTCGACCGCCATCAAGTTGTCCCGTGCCGGGCTGAAGTCGCCGGACAAGCCGGTTGGTTCGTTCCTGTTCGCAGGTCCCACCGGCGTCGGCAAGACCGAGGCGGCGCGGCAACTGGCCAAGGCGATGGGTATCGAGCTGGTGCGTTTCGACATGTCCGAGTACATGGAGCGTCACACCGTGTCGCGTCTGATCGGTGCGCCTCCGGGTTATGTCGGTTTCGACCAGGGCGGCCTGTTGACCGAGGCCATCACCAAGCAGCCGCACTGCGTACTGCTGCTCGACGAAATCGAGAAGGCTCACCCGGAAGTCTTCAACCTGCTGCTGCAGGTCATGGATCACGGTACCCTGACCGACAACAACGGGCGCAAGGCCGACTTCCGCAACGTGATCCTGATCATGACCACCAACGCCGGTGCCGAAACGGCGGCGCGGGCGTCCATCGGCTTCACTCACCAGGACCACTCGTCCGATGCCATGGAAGTGATCAAGAAGAGCTTCACGCCGGAGTTCCGCAACCGTCTGGACACCATCATCCAGTTCGGTCGCCTCAGCCACGAAGTCATCAAGAGCGTGGTGGACAAGTTCCTTACCGAACTGCAGGCGCAGTTGGAAGATAAACGCGTCCAGTTGGAGGTCACCGACGCGGCCCGCAGCTGGCTGGCCGAGGGGGGCTACGATTCGGCCATGGGGGCACGTCCGATGGCGCGCCTGATCCAGGACAAGATCAAGCGTCCGTTGGCCGAGGAGATCCTGTTTGGCGAGTTGTCCGAGCATGGCGGTGTGGTGCACATCGACATCAAGGATGGCGAGCTGACCTTCGACTTCGAGACCACGGCCGAAATGGCCTGATGTAAGGCGGTGATGCAAAAACGCCCGGCGATGCCGGGCGTTTTTGTTTGTGTTGGGTGTTTGTCGGGTGTGGCTTGTGTCGGCCTCTTCGCGGGCAAGCCCGGCTCCTACGGTTCATCGTCGTGCCCGCGCTCGCGTACGACACATTCCTGTAGGAGCCGGGCTTGCCCGCGAAGACGTCAGTGACAGCGACATTACTTTCAAGGGCTGGCCGCCATCCCAATCCGCGCAAACAAAAACGCCCGGCACTGCCGGGCGTCTTGTATCGACCTGATTAGCGAGCGCGGTAGGTGATGCGCCCTTTGCTCAAGTCGTAGGGCGTCAGCTCGACGCGCACTTTGTCACCGGTAAGAATACGAATGTAGTTCTTGCGCATCTTGCCGGAGATATGCGCGGTTACGACGTGCCCATTTTCCAATTCCACGCGAAACATGGTGTTTGGCAGGGTGTCGACGACAGTGCCTTCCATTTCGAAGCTGTCTTCTTTCGACATGCAGTAAAGCCCTCGGTGTCCAGTGAATGGCCCGGTGCAACTGCGCCAGGCAAAAGCGGCGTGCATTGTGCCCGAAAAAGCACCTTCACGCCAAGAGGTTAGTGCTTTCGAGCGAAAATAACCGGCCGATTCCAGTGTGCTTTGCCATTGGAATGGAGGGGGTTTTGGCCGGGGATGTACTCAGTTGAGTGTGACCCAGCGCTGATTGATCAGCAGTTCGATTGGCCGGTACTGGGTCTTGTAGTTCATCTTCTTGCAGTTCTTGATCCAGTACCCCAGATAGACCGCATCCAGGCCCAGGCGCAGGGTTTCGCCAATCTGCCAGAGGATAGCGTAGCGCCCCAGGCTGCGACGTTCTTCCTCCGGTTCGTAGAAAGTGTACACCGCCGACAGGCCGTTGGGCAGCAGGTCGGTTACGGCCACTCCGACCAGTCGCCCCTGCAGGCGGAACTCGTAGAACCGGGAGAAGGGCAGGTCGCGTACCAGGAAGGTCGAGAACTGGTCCCGACTGGGCGGGTACATGTCGCCATCGGCATGGCGTTGCTCGATGTAGCGGCGGTACAGGTCGAAATATTCTTCGCTGAACTGCGGCTTGGCGGCACGAACTTCCAGGTCCATGTTGCGCTTGAGAATGCGTTTCTGCTGGCGGTTGGGCAGGAACTGCGACGCCGGGATACGCGCCGGTACGCAGGCGTTGCAGTTCTGGCAGTGGGGCCGATAAAGGTGGTCGCCGCTACGACGAAAACCCATTTCCGACAGGTCTGCGTAGACATGCACGTCCATGGGCTGGCTGGGATCGAGGAACAGCGTGGTCGCCTGCTCCTCGGGCAGATAGCTGCAAGAGTGGGGTTGAGTGGCATAAAACTTCAAACGCGCCAGCTCGGTCATGATCAACCCTCGGTTTAAGCTTTGAATTGCATTGAATCAAGTGTAAGCCAGCCTGGGAAAACACGCCTAGGCGCTGTATGAAGGTTACTTGATTGTCGTGTGATTTTCCGGCTTTCCGGGTCTACGACGGTGCCTGCCACGATGCACCGTTGGGTTGGTCCAGGTGCTCCTGCAGGTACCGGGCGAATTCGCTGCGTGGAATCGCCCGGGCACCGAAGCTGTGCAGGTGGTGGGTGGGCATCTGACAGTCGATCAGGACGAAACCCGCCTCCTTGAGGTGGCTGACCAGGGTGGCGAAGCCGACTTTGGAAGCATTGTCGGCACGGCTGAACATGGATTCGCCGAAAAACAGCTGGCCCATCGCCAGGCCATAGAGGCCGCCGATCAACTCGTCCTGGTCCCAGACCTCCACCGAATGGGCAAACCCGCGTTCGTGCAGTTGCAGGTAGGCGTTCTGCATCGCCTCGGTGATCCAGGTGCCATCGGCATAGTCCCGTGGTGCCGCGCAGGCGCTGATTACAGCGGCGAAGTCACGATCGAAGGTGACCTGGTAGCGCTGCTGGCGCAACAGCTTGGCCAGGCTGCGGGAAATGTGCAGTTCGCCGGGAAACAGCACGGTGCGTGGGTCGGGCGACCACCAGAGGATCGGTTGGCCTTCGGAAAACCACGGGAAACAGCCATGGCGGTAGGCCTGGACCAGGCGTTCGGCGGACAGGTCGCCACCGGCGGCCAGCAGGCCGTTGGGTTCGCGCATGGCCTTGGCCAGCGGTGGGAAGTTCAGGTTGTCGCGTTGTAACCAGGTCAGCATGGCGATTCTTGGTTTGAAGGGGAAGGGGCGGGCAGTGCGATCCCTGTGGGAGCCGGCTCCCACGGGATTGCGTTGCGTCGGGTATTGTCAGTTGTCGTCCAGACACTGCTCGGCATCCAGTACCGCCATGCAGTCTGCGCCTGCTGAAGCAATGGCCTGGCGATACACGTGATCGGCCCCATCGCCGGCGGCGAACACCTGGTTGCGATAGAGAAAGCCATCGCAGGTGGCGCGGGCCGAGACACCCTTGAGAATCAATGGCCGCTGTTGCAACTCTGCCGCATGAATATGGTCGTAGACGATCTGGGTGTCGAAGCGTTCGGCGTGTTTCTGCATGCGTTTCATCAGGACCGGCCCGGTCAGGCCCTCGACATCGCCTGGCCAATTGTCGACTTCTGTGGTGGTCAACCGACCGCCGGCTTGCAGGCGGGTGATGAGGACAGGCTTGAGGTTGGCACGGGCGGCGTACACGGCGTCGCTGTAACCGGCGGCTCCGGAGCCCGGGATGATCAGGCGCGAATGCTTGGCTTCATTCATGAAAACACCTCATAAGCCTTTGTCACAAAAGAGAATGCATGCTCAAATTGAACGGCATGAACAGCGCTGTTGGCTATGCTACACCCAGGAGGCAACGGCGTGGCATCGGGCGCGCAAACCCGTACAATGTCCATCATGTAACGATGATAGTTTCCGGGTTGGCGAATACCCATAATGAAGGGCTGATAATTAAAACAGCCGCGGTTTCGCCGGATAACTGTTCACCTGCCCCGACTGGGCAGTATTTTGTCGTCAATCAACAGCTGGGCGCGCCTCGGGCGCAGGAAAAGACGCGTTTTGAAGAAATCCACCGCAACACCGCCTAAAGCAGTGGTGCCACTTTGGCGCCAGCAACTGCATTATCGCCTCAAGGAAGGTGCGCTGATTGCCATCGGCGCCTTGTGCCTGTTCCTGATGATGGCCTTGCTGACTTATGGCAAGGATGATCCGGGCTGGAGTCATAACAGCAAGATCGACGATGTGCAGAACTTCGGCGGACCGGCCGGTTCCTACAGCGCCGATATCCTGTTCATGGTGCTGGGTTACTTCGCCTATGTATTTCCGTTGTTGCTGGCGATCAAGACTTACCAGATCTTTCGTCAGCGCCATGAGCCTTGGCAATGGAGTGGCTGGCTGTTCTCCTGGCGCCTGATCGGTCTGGTGTTCCTGGTGCTGTCGGGCGCGGCCCTGGCGCATATCCATTTCCATTCGCCGACCGGTCTGCCAGCGGGCGCCGGCGGCGCGCTGGGCGAGAGCCTCGGCGACCTGGCGCGCAACGCCCTGAACATCCAGGGCAGCACCCTGTTGTTCATCGCGCTGTTCCTGTTCGGCCTGACAGTATTTACCGACCTGTCCTGGTTCAAGGTGATGGATGTCACCGGCAAGATCACCCTGGACCTGTTCGAACTGGTCCAGGGCGCGCTGAACCGTTGGTGGGCGGCCCGTACCGAACGCAAGCAACTGGTGGCGCAACTGCGCGAGGTGGACGACCGCGTCCATGAAGTGGTAGCCCCGGCCGTTCCCGACAAGCGTGAGCAGGCCAAGGTCAAGGAGCGCCTGATTGAGCGGGAGCAGGCCCTGAGCAAGCATATGTCCGAGCGCGAGAAGCAGATCCCCCCGGTGATCATGCCAGCGCCGGCCAAGCCGCCGCAGCCGAGCAAGCGGGTGGAGAAGGAAAAGCAGGCGCCGTTGTTCGTCGACAGCGCGGTCGAAGGTACCTTGCCGCCGATCTCCATTCTCGACGAGGCCGCGAAAAAGCAGCTCAACCATTCCCCCGAATCCCTGGCGGCGGTCGGCCACCTGCTGGAAATCAAGCTCAAGGAGTTCGGTGTCGAGGTGTCGGTGGACTCGATCCATCCTGGCCCGGTCATCACACGTTACGAAATCCAGCCGGCAGCCGGCGTGAAGGTCAGCCGCATCGCCAACCTGGCGAAGGACCTGGCGCGTTCGCTGGCGGTGACCAGCGTGCGGGTGGTGGAAGTCATCCCCGGCAAGACCACCGTGGGTATCGAGATTCCCAACGAAGACCGGCAGATCGTGCGTTTCCGCGAAGTGCTGTCGACTCCGGAATACGACGACGCCAAGTCGCCGGTCACCCTGGCCCTGGGCCACGACATCGGCGGCAAGCCGGTGATCACTGACCTGGCGAAGATGCCGCACCTGCTGGTGGCCGGTACCACCGGTTCCGGCAAGTCGGTGGGGGTCAACGCGATGATCCTGTCGATCCTGTTCAAGTCCGGTCCGGAAGACGCCAAGCTGATCATGATCGACCCGAAGATGCTCGAACTGTCGATCTACGAAGGCATTCCGCACCTGCTGTGCCCGGTGGTCACCGACATGAAGGATGCCGCCAACGCCCTGCGCTGGAGCGTCGCCGAGATGGAGCGGCGCTACAAGCTGATGGCGAAGATGGGCGTGCGCAACCTGTCGGGCTTCAACGCCAAGATCAAGGAAGCCCAGGAGCGCGGCGAGCCGATCCCGGACCCGCTTTACAACCGCGAAAGCATCCACGACGAAGCGCCGCTGCTGACCAAGCTGCCGACCATCGTGGTGGTGGTCGACGAATTCGCCGACATGATGATGATCGTCGGCAAGAAGGTCGAGGAACTGATCGCCCGTATCGCCCAGAAGGCGCGGGCGGCCGGTATCCATCTGATCCTGGCGACCCAGCGTCCTTCGGTGGACGTGATCACCGGCCTGATCAAGGCCAACATCCCGACCCGGATGGCGTTCCAGGTGTCGAGCAAGATCGACTCGCGGACCATCATCGACCAGGGTGGCGCCGAACAGTTGCTGGGGCATGGCGATATGCTCTACATGCCGCCGGGCACCAGCCTGCCGATCCGCGTCCACGGCGCCTTCGTCTCCGACGATGAAGTGCACCGGGTGGTCGAGGCGTGGAAGTTGCGCGGTGCACCGGAGTACAACGACGACATCCTCAATGGCGTCGAAGAGGCTGGCAGCGGCTTTGACGGCGGTGGCGGCGGTGGTGGCGAAGAGGATGCCGAGACCGACGCCCTGTATGACGAAGCGGTACAGTTCGTCCTGGAAAGCCGCCGGGCCTCGATTTCCGCGGTGCAGCGCAAGCTGAAGATCGGTTACAACCGGGCCGCCCGGATGATCGAGGCCATGGAGATGGCCGGTGTGGTGACGGCCATGAACACCAACGGTTCGCGCGAAGTGATCGCGCCCGGGCCGATGCGCGACTGATTCCGTGCCGCATGCGATCATGCGGCATATCCTTCAAACGAATTCCATGAGGACTCCCATGCGTGTTATTCGCATGCTGTTGTTGCCGGTTCTGGCCTTGACCACCCTGTCGGCCCATGCCGACCAGAAGGACGTGGCTCGTCTGACGCAGTTGCTGGAAAAATCCCAGACCCTGACCGCACGCTTCTCGCAACTGACCCTGGACGGCAGCGGCACCCAGTTGCAGGAAACCGCCGGTGAGATGTCCCTCAAGCGACCGGGCCTGTTCTACTGGCACACCGACGCGCCGCAGGAGCAGACCATGATCTCCGATGGCCAGAAGGTCACCCTGTGGGACCCGGACCTGGAGCAGGTGACCATCAAGAAGCTCGACCTGCGCCTGACCCAGACTCCGGCACTGCTGCTGTCCGGTGATGTGTCGAAGATCAGCGAAAGCTTCGATATCACCGCCAAGGAAGCCGGTGGCGTGATCGACTTCGTGCTCAAGCCGAAAACCAAGGACACCCTGTTCGACAGCCTGCGTCTGTCATTCCGCAACGGTCTGGTCAACGACATGCAACTGATCGACAGCGTCGGTCAGCGCACCAACCTGCTGTTCACCGGGGTCAAGGCCAACGAACCGATCGATGCGGCCCGCTTCAAGTTCGACATCCCCAAGGGTGCTGACGTCATCCAGGAATAAGAGGTTTCAAACGCAGCCCATGGATCTGTTCAGCCGTGCCCCGATCGCCCAGCCGCTGGCTGCCCGTCTGCGGGCGACCAACCTGGATGAGTACGTTGGCCAGGAGCACCTGCTGGCTCGGGGCAAGCCGCTGCGCGAAGCCCTGGAGCAGGGCGCGCTACACTCGATGATCTTCTGGGGGCCGCCCGGGGTCGGCAAGACCACCCTGGCGCGGCTGCTGGCGGAGGTTTCGGACGCACACTTCGAAACCGTCTCGGCGGTGCTGGCCGGGGTCAAGGAGATTCGCCAGGCGGTGGAAGTCGCCAAGCAGCAGGCCGGGCAATATGGCCGGCGCACCATCCTGTTCGTCGACGAGGTTCATCGGTTCAACAAGTCCCAGCAGGATGCCTTCCTGCCTTATGTCGAGGACGGCACGCTGATCTTCATCGGCGCGACCACCGAGAACCCTTCCTTCGAATTGAACAACGCGCTGCTGTCGCGGGCGCGGGTCTATGTGCTCAAGAGTCTCGACGAGGCCGCCTTGCGCAAGCTGGTGCAGCGGGCGCTGAACGAAGAACGTGGCCTGGGCAAGCGCCAGCTGAGCCTGGGCGACGAGGGCTTCCAGATGCTGCTGGCGGCGGCTGATGGTGACGGCCGGCGCCTGCTCAACCTGTTGGAGAACGCTTCGGACCTGGCCGAGGACGGCGGCGAAATCGGCGTCGACCTGTTGCAGAGCCTGCTCGGTGATACCCGTCGGCGCTTCGACAAGGGCGGTGAAGCCTTCTACGACCAGATTTCCGCGCTGCACAAGTCGATTCGCGGCTCGAACCCCGATGCCGCGCTGTACTGGTTCGCACGCATGCTCGACGGTGGCTGCGACCCGCTGTACCTGGCGCGGCGGGTGGTGCGCATGGCCAGCGAGGACATCGGCAACGCCGACCCACGAGCCCTGAGCCTCTGCCTGGCGGCGTGGGACGTGCAGGAGCGCCTCGGCAGCCCCGAGGGCGAGCTGGCGGTGGCCCAGGCCATCACCTACCTGGCCTGCGCGCCGAAGAGCAATGCGGTGTACATGGGCTTCAAGGCCGCGATGATCAGCGCCGCCGAACATGGCTCGCTGGAAGTCCCGCTGCACCTGCGCAACGCCCCGACCAGGCTGATGAAGCAGTTGGGTTATGGCGAGGAATACCGCTATGCCCACGACGAGCCCGACGCCTACGCCGCCGGCGAGGACTATTTCCCCGAGGAACTGGAGCCGCAGGCGTTCTATCAGCCGGTCCCGCGCGGGCTGGAGCTGAAGATCGGCGAGAAGCTCAACCACCTCGCCGCGCTGGATCGGCAGAGTCCGAGACAACGGAGAAAACCGTGATCCGCACCGTGCTTGCCGTGTCCCTCGCCGGTGTCATCGGCACCCTGGTACGCTTTGCCGCAGGCAACCTGATCAACGCCAATTGGCCGAAACACTTCTATACCGCGACATTGGCCGTTAATATCGTGGGCTGCCTGGTGATTGGCGTGCTCTACGGCCTGTTTTTGCTGCGTCCCGAGGTCCCGGTGGAAATCCGCGCCGGTTTGATCGTGGGCTTCGTTGGCGGCCTGACCACCTTTTCATCCTTTTCACTGGATACGATTCGCCTGCTGGAAAGCGGGCAGGGGCTTGTGGCCCTGGGCTATGCGGCCCTGAGCGTATTCGGCGGGCTGCTCGCAACCTGGGCTGGCCTGTCCTTGACCAAACTCTGAATAACGAGAAACCGACATGCTCGATTCCAAACTGTTACGTAGCAACCTCCAGGACGTAGCGGATCGTCTGGCCTCCCGTGGCTTCAGCCTCGATGTTGCCCGCATCGAAGAGCTGGAAAGCCAGCGCAAGGTGGTGCAGACCCGCACCGAACAATTGCAGGCCGAGCGCAATGCGGTTTCCAAGAGTATCGGCCAGGCCAAGCAACGCGGTGAAGACATCGCGCCGCTGATGGCCAGCGTCGAAAACATGGGCACCGAGCTGACTGAAGGCAAGGCCGCACTGGACGCCATCCAGTCCGAGCTGGACCAGATCCTGCTGGGTATCCCCAACCTGCCCCACGAATCGGTACCGGTCGGGGCCGATGAGGACGGTAACGTCGAAGTGCGCCGCTGGGGCACGCCGACCACCTTCGACTTCCCGATCCAGGACCACGTTGCCCTGGGCGAGAAGTTCGGCTGGCTGGACTTCGAAACCGCCGCCAAGCTGTCCGGCGCGCGTTTCGCCCTGCTGCGTGGCCCGATTGCCCGCCTGCACCGCGCCCTGGCGCAGTTCATGATCAACCTGCACACCAGCGAGCACGGCTACGAAGAGACCTACACGCCTTACCTGGTACAGGCTGCGGCCCTGATGGGCACCAGCCAGCTGCCGAAATTCGAGGAAGACCTGTTCAAGATCAAGCGCGACGGCGAGGCCGACCTGTACCTGATCCCGACCGCCGAAGTGTCGCTGACCAACATCGTCGCCGGCGAGATCCTCGATCCGAAGCAACTGCCGTTGAAGTTCGTCGCCCACACCCCGTGCTTCCGCAGCGAGGCCGGTGCTTCGGGGCGTGACACACGCGGCATGATCCGCCAGCACCAGTTCGACAAGGTCGAGATGGTCCAGGTGGTCGAGCCGTCGAAGTCGATGGAAGCGCTGGAAGGTCTGACCGCCAACGCCGAGAAGGTCCTGCAACTGCTGCAACTGCCGTACCGCGTGCTGGCCCTGTGCACCGGCGACATGGGCTTCAGCGCCGTGAAGACCTACGACCTGGAAGTCTGGGTGCCGAGCCAGGACAAGTACCGCGAAATTTCCTCGTGCTCCAACTGTGGCGATTTCCAGGCCCGCCGCATGCAGGCGCGTTTCCGTAACGCGGAAACCGGCAAGCCGGAACTGGTCCACACTCTGAACGGCTCCGGCCTGGCGGTGGGCCGGACCCTGGTGGCGGTGCTGGAGAACTACCAGCAGGCCGATGGTTCGATCCGCGTGCCGGATGTGCTCAAGCCCTACATGGGCGGCATCGAGGTGATCGGCTAAATGGAATTTCTGCCGCTGTTTCACAACCTGCGTGGCCGTCGTGTCCTGGTGGTCGGCGGCGGCGAGATTGCCTTGCGCAAGTCCCGCCTGCTGGCCGACGCCGGTGCGGTGCTGCGCGTGGTTGCGCCCGAGATTGAAAGCCA
Source organism: Pseudomonas fuscovaginae SE-1 (assembly GCF_000364705.1). Taxonomy (GTDB): domain Bacteria; phylum Pseudomonadota; class Gammaproteobacteria; order Pseudomonadales; family Pseudomonadaceae; genus Aquipseudomonas; species Aquipseudomonas fuscovaginae_A. The sequence continues at coordinate 25,195 of NZ_AQOH01000101.1, forward strand.
GTTGCGCGAGTTGATCGACGGCAGCGGCGGCGAAATGCTGTTGCGCGGTTATGTCGAGTCCGATCTGGACGGCTGCGTGCTGATCATCGCCGCCACCGACGACGAAGCGCTCAATGCCCAGGTCTCGGCCGATGCCCATCAGCGTGCCGTGCCGGTCAACGTGGTGGATGCGCCGGCCTTGTGCAGCGTGATCTTTCCGGCCATCGTCGACCGCTCGCCGCTGGTGATCGCGGTGTCCAGTGGCGGTGATGCCCCGGTGCTGGCGCGGTTGATCCGGGCCAGGATGGAAACCTGGATTCCGTCGACCTATGGTCAGTTGGCCGGCTTGGCGGCGCGTTTCCGCCATCAGGTCAAGGCGCTGTTCCCGGGCGTGCAGCAACGTCGTGCCTTCTGGGAAGAGGTGTTCCAGGGGCCGATCGCCGATCGGCAACTGGCCGGGCAGGGCGCCGAGGCCGAGCGCCTGCTGGTGGAAAAGATCAACGGTACGCCGCCCAGTGCCTCGGGCGAGGTGTACCTGGTGGGCGCGGGGCCGGGTGATCCCGACCTGCTGACCTTTCGCGCCTTGCGCCTGATGCAACAGGCGGACGTAGTCCTCTACGACCGTCTGGTGGCGCCGGCGATTCTCGAACTGTGCCGTCGCGATGCCGACCGTATCTACGTTGGCAAGCGCCGCGCCGAGCATGCCGTGCCCCAGGAACAGATCAACCAGAAACTGGTGGAACTGGCCAGGCAGGGCAAGCGGGTGGTGCGCCTGAAAGGCGGTGATCCGTTCATTTTCGGCCGGGGTGGCGAAGAGATCGAGGAACTGGCAGCCCAGGGCATTCCGTTCCAGGTGGTGCCGGGCATCACGGCGGCCAGTGGTTGCTCGGCCTATGCCGGGATTCCGCTGACTCACCGTGACTACGCGCAGTCCGTGCGTTTCGTCACCGGTCACCTGAAGGATGGCAGCACCGATCTGCCGTGGGTCGACCTCGTGGCGCCGGCACAGACCGTGGTGTTCTACATGGGCCTGGTCGGTCTGCCGGTGATCTGTGAGCAGTTGATCCAGCACGGTCGTTCGGCGGACACGCCGGCGGCGCTGATCCAGCAGGGCACCACGGCGAACCAGCGGGTCTTTACCGGTACCCTGGCCAACCTGCCGCAACTGGTGGCGGAGCATGAAGTGCATGCGCCAACCCTGGTGATCGTCGGCGAAGTGGTCCAGCTTCGCGAGAAACTGGCCTGGTTCGAAGGCGCCCAGGGTCAAGTCTGATCAGGCCCTTGTGGTGAGCAGGCTTGCCTGCGCTCGGCTGCGAAAGTCGTAAAACCGGCGACCGCATTCCATCTGCCAGAATGCGGTCGCCGGTTTCAAGGCCGTTTCGCGCCCCGACGCGGACAAGCCCGCTCGCCACTCACTCGCCCAGTACCCCGTGTCCCACCAGCCGCTCACGATCATGAGGTAGGGTGAAATCCTGCTCCGGCCCTTTCGGCACTACACCTGTCGGATTGATAGTGCGATGACTGGCGTAGTAGTGCCCCTTGATGTGGGCAAAATCCACCGTTTCGGCCACACCCGGCCACTGGTACATTTCACGCAGCCAATTCGACAGGTTCGGATAGTCGGCAATGCGCCGCAGGTTGCACTTGAAGTGCCCGTGATACACCGCATCGAAGCGAATCATCGTGGTGAACAGCCGCACATCCGCCTCGGTCAGGTACTCCCCGGCCAGGTAGCGATGCCGCGACAGGTGCTGCTCCAGATGGTCCAGTTCGGCGAACAGTGCGTCGAACGCGGTTTCATAAGCCGATTGCGAGGTGGCGAAGCCTGCCCGGTACACGCCGTTGTTTACCGCGGGGTAGATCCGCTCGTTCCACTCGTCGATTGTCGAGCGCAAGGCTTCAGGGTAGAAGTCCAGCGGGTTGCCGGTCAGTCCGTTGAATGCACTGTTGAACATGCGGATGATTTCGGCCGACTCGTTGCTGACGATGCGTTTCAGCTTCTTGTCCCACAGCACGGGTACGGTCACCCGGCCGGTGTAGTCGGCGGTATCGCTGGTGTAGCGCTGGTGCATGAATTCCAGGTCGTCGAGATGATCACCGGTGGAGCCATGGCTCTTGTCGAAGGTCCAGCCGTTTTCCAGCATCAGCCAACTGACCACCGACACGTCGATCAGGCTTTCCAGGCCCTTGAGCTTGCGCATGATCAGCGTGCGGTGGGCCCAGGGGCAGGCCAGGGACACATACAGGTGGTAGCGGCCGGCCTCGGCGACAAAGCCACCTTCGCCGCTGGGGCCAGCTTCGCCATTGGCGGTCACCCAGTTACGGCGCTGCGCCTGTTCGCGCTGGAAGGCGCCGTCTTTGCTGCTTTCATACCACTGGTCGTGCCAGTGGCCTTCGATCAAGAGACCCATTTGAAAAAACTCCTTGGCAGTGATGCGTTGGAGCCCAGTCTAAAGAGAATCGTTCGAGTAACTAGCGCAAAACCTGGGGTGGAATGATCGATTAAATCGATTTTTCGCGCGCGGCCCAGTAAAGCCGGGCCTGCTCGAAGGCCTGCTCGCGAGCCATTCCGAGGCCACGCAATGCCAAGGCCATGGTCGACAGCAGGGCCAGTTGCGGGTAGCTGTCCTCGACCTCGCCACGCCAGATCGCCTTGAGATGTTCAGGCTCAAGCGAGGCCGGCTTCACATGACGCTGCTCGGACAGTGCCGGCCATTGCTCATCCCAGTTCTCGCCGTTGGCTGTGCCATACAGGTGGCTGGCGCTGTCGGGATTGATCTCGATCTCGCCGCCATCGCCCTTGATCACTATGGCCGTATCACCCAGCAGGCGGCTGGCTTCGCGATGCACGGCCTGGTAACCGGGGTGGAAGATGCTCTGCAGGCCGCAGCGCGCGCCCAGCGGGTTGAGGACGCGGGCCAATGAATGGATCGGCGAGCGCAGGCCGAGGGTATTGCGCAGGTCGATCATCCGTTGCAGTCGGGGGGCCCAATCGACCAGGGGCGCAAAGGCGATGTTGCCGGCGGCGAGGGCCTGCTCGACAGCCTGCCAGTTGCGGCACAGCGGGATCTGCAGGAATTCCAGCAACTGCTCGGTATACAGTCGGCCTGCGGTATGTGCGCCGCCGCCGTGCATCAGGATCTTCACGCCGTTCTGCGCCAGGCACTTGGCGGCCAGCAGGTACCAGGGCAGGTGGCGCTTCTTGCCGGCGTAGGTCGGCCAGTCCAGGTCGACCGGCAGGGGCGGGGCATTCAGTCGTTCGCGCAGAGCCTCGGTGAAGCCGGCCAACTCTTCCGGGCTTTCCTCCTTGTGCCGCAGCAGCATCAGGAAGGCGCCGAGCTGGGCCTCTTCGACTTTCCCGTCGAGCAGCATGCCCATGGCTTCACGGGCTTCCTCGCGGCTCAGGCCGCGGGCACCGCGCTTGCCCTTGCCGAGGATGCGCACGAATTGCGCGAAAGGGTGTTCCTCGGGTGTTTCGATGATCAGCGGCGTGTAATGGGTCATAGACAGTTCGTCGGCTTGGGCAGGCCTGCCAGCTTGGCGGCCAGTTTGGCGGGAGTGCCATTGAACAGGCGGTTGAGGTGCAGGCTGTTGCCCTTTTCCACGCCCAGTTTCGAGGCGGTGTACTTGATCAGTGGGCGAGTGGCCGGTGATAGCTCGAATTCCCGATAGAACCCGCGCAGCAGTTCGAGGATTTCCCAGTGCTCGTGGCTCAGCTCGATGCTCTCACGGGCGGCGAGAGCGCTGGCCACTTCGGGCGACCAGTCACCCAGTTCAACCAGATAACCGTCCTTGTCCAGGGCGATGTCCCGCCCGTTCACCGTCAGGGTATTCATAGCCAGGTATTGACCTTGTCATGCCGGACCGACAACTCGACGAACCCTGGGTAGTCCACGCGCGTGGCCCAGCTCGGGCACTCCAGGCCGCGGGCCTGCAGGTCCTCGTCGAGGGCGAACAGGCGCAGTGTGGCAGCGCGCTCTTCCAGGGCTTCCAGTGGCAGGCTGCGCGGTTGCAGGGCGTACACCGCATCGCCGCAGAGCAGCAGCGCGTCGTCGGCACCCAGCAGGCGCAGGCAACTGCCCAGACGGCTGTCGGTGAAAGGGGAGTGGGACAATACGTGCAAGGTCGACATCAGAGCGTGATCACCTGGTCATAACGATTAACGAGCGCGACGATTTCCTCGGTCGCCAGCAGGTTCAGGTCTTCGCTGGCTACCTGGTCGGCGAGAATACCGCGATCGGCCAGGCTATCGCGGCAGGCAAACAGGTCCTCGACGCCGAACAGCGACAGTGCCTTGAGGTTGGCGGTCAGGTCCTTCTGCTGCACGGCCTTGGCCGTTTGCCCCGGCATGAGCTGGAACACTCCGTCATCCATGAACAACAGGCCCACGGGCAGGTCGAAGGCGCCGCCGGCCAGGACGATATCCAGGGCTTCGCGGGCACTCGGTCCGGACCACGGCGCCTGGCGGCTGATAATCAACAGAGACTTGGACATCTCAAGGCCCTCCGAAGCAGATCAGGCGGTCGGCGGTTTGCACCGCGTCGTGCAGTTGGCCGAGGCCGGACAGTTCCCAGCCGGCGCTCAGGTTTACCGCCGGACGGCTGTAGCGCTGGGCTTCCTCGGCATTCAACACGCCCCGGCGCAGCGCGGCGGCAATGCAGACCACGCCGTCGAGCTGTTTGTCGCTGACGAAGCTCGCCCATTCCCGTGGCAGGTCCTGTTCATCCTGTGGGGTGACCACGTTGGCCGAGGCGCTGTGCACACCCTCCTGATAGAAGAACAACCGCACGATCTCGTGCCCGCCGGCGAGCAGCGCCTGGGCGAACAGCAGGGCACGCCGGGAGGAGGGCGCGTGGGGTGGGGAAAACAGCGCAATGGCAAACTTCATGGAAGGCTCTGTCAGCAAATCTGTCGACATGATAAGGCCAGACTCCCCAAGAAGCTAAATCGCGGACAACAAAAAGCCCGCCGAAGCGGGCTTTTGGCTCATGCGGGTGATCAGTCGTCGCGGCTCATGATGCCGAAGATCTGCAACAGGCTGACGAACAGGTTGTAGATCGATACATACAGGCTGATGGTCGCCATGATGTAGTTACGCTCGCCGCCATGGATGATGGCGCTGGTCTGGAACAGGATGCACACCGACGAGAACAGCACGAAGCCGGCGCTGATCGCCAGTTGCAGGCCGCTGATCTGGAAGAAGAGGCTGGCCAGGGTGGCACCGAGCAGGACGAAGAAACCGGCGGTGATGAAGCCGCTGAGGAAGCTCATGTCCTTGCGGGTCACCAGCACGTAGGCCGACAGGCCACCGAACACCAGGGCGGTCATGGCGAAGGCCGAGCTGACGACTTCGGCACCGCCCTGCATGCCCAGGTAGCGGTTGAGGATCGGGCCGAGCAGGAAGCCCATGAAGCCGGTCAGGGCGAAGGTCGATACCAGGCCCCAGACGGAGTCACGCAGCTTGTTGGTGAGGAAGAACAGCCCGTAGAAGCCGATCAGCACCACGAAGACGTTCGGGTAGCGCACGTTCATCTGCTGGGCGATGAAAGCCATCACACCGCTGAAGGCCAGGGTGAGGGCGAGAAGACTGTAAGTGTTGCGCAGGACGCGGCTAACCTCTAGCTGCTCAGCCTGCACGCTGTTGTTAACGGCGTAATCCTGTTCGCGCATGGCGAAACTCTCCTTCGGTTTTGAAATGTTCAGTCGCAAAGATCATAACAGAGGCTCTGTAACAAGCTATCACGAGAGTTTGACAGTGTGTTTCATTCCGGTATCATGGCGCCCGCAATGCATGGGAGGTGTGGCCGAGTGGTTTAAGGCAGCAGTCTTGAAAACTGCCGACTGTAACAGGTCCCAGAGTTCGAATCTCTGCGCCTCCGCCATCTTGCACACTGTCAAAGCCCCGAATCTTCGGGGCTTTTTCGTTTCTGGTTGTCGTTCGCTCTGACGGTCGAAATCAATGAAACGTTCCGAAACTTTTGCAGGCGTTGATCGTGTCCCTAGAAGTGGTGTAACTGAACCAACCGAAGGC
>NZ_AQOH01000102.1 GCF_000364705.1 Pseudomonas fuscovaginae SE-1
TCGGTCACCACGAATACGTCAAAACCTTCAGCCAGGGCCGACAGGGTCGGGAACGCCACGCAAACATCCGTCACCACACCGGCGATGATCAGTTGCTTGCGGCCGGTGGCCTTGATCGCCTTGACGAAATCCTCGTTGTCCCAGGCGTTGATCTGGCCGGGACGGGCGATGTACGGCGCGTCCGGGAACATTTCCTTCAGCTCTGGAACCAGTGGGCCATTCGGGCCCTGTTCGAAGCTGGTGGTCAGCACGGTCGGCAGGTCGAAGAACTTGGCGAGGTCAGCCAACGCCAACACGTTGTTCTTGAACTCGTTCGGCGAGAAGTCCTGCACCAGGGAAATCAGGCCGGTCTGGTGGTCGACCAGCAGGACCACGGCGTCGTCTTTGTTCAGGCGGTTGTAGGTCGGCTTGCTCATGGGGGAATCCTTTTTCG
>NZ_AQOH01000103.1 GCF_000364705.1 Pseudomonas fuscovaginae SE-1
TGGCTGGCGTGGCCGTCCTGCCAGTCGATGCACAGGCTGCCGCTGGCGTCGATGTGCACCGCGGCCGGTACCAGATCCTCGGGCACGTCGACGATCTCCAGCACCTGCTCGCGGGTCACCGTATAGACACACTGCGCGCACGGGCAGTTGTCGCGCAGCCAGGGGTGGTGGAAGGGGCTGACCCGGCCATCGGCCCAGCTCACCCGGACCTGGTCCGCCAGCGGTTGCGCGGCGGTCAGGGCACTGATCAGCGGATAACGGCGGTAGTCGGCAAAAGCGGTGGCGGTGTTCACGGCGAGCTCCTTTTCGTTGTGTCGTTATTTTTTCCCTGGCAAGCCAATCACCCGGCCGATGTACTCCGGCAGGGGCAGATCGCTCTGCTCGTCGAGCAGGGTCTGCAGGCGTTCCAGTACAGCTTCGCTGAACGGTGCCGAGCGCGGGCCGGAGAGGTCGACGTGGAGCAGCATCTGCTCGTTGCCGGCCAGTTCCTTGTCGCCGCCCACCAGGTGCAGGCTGTGGTAGAGGTGCAGGCGCTTGGCGTCGTGGGCGAGTATCCGCGTGTGCACTTCGACCTGGGCGCCGAGTTTCACCTCGTGCAGGTAGTTCAGGTGCAGTTCCAGGGTGAACAGCGAACTGCCGGTGGCTTCGCGGTTGTCGCTGTCCAGGCCCAGACGATCCATCAGGGCGTCGGTGGCGTAGCTGAAAATCAGCAGGTAGAAGGCATCGCGCAGGTGGCCGTTGTAGTCGACCCAGTCGGGGATGACGGTGGTGGTGTAGGTGGTGTAGGTGGTGAGGTGGGGCATGGAGAGGCTCCACAAAGGCTGAGGCTGATGAGACCTGTGGCGAGCGGGCTTGCCCGCGCTCGGCCGCACAGCGGCCGTGACCCGGGAAACACGTACCCCTGAAAGGACGCATTCTCCGGTGTTGGGACTGCTGCGCAGTCCAGCGCGGGCAAGCCCGCTCGCCACAGCGTGGTAGGTTCACTACTGACAGCGTGGTAGGTTCACTACTGACAGGGTGATGGGTTCGTTACTCGCTGAAACTCATGCCGTGCTTGGCCTTGGTGCTCTTCACCGCGTCCAGCACCGCCAGCAGGCAGTCATCACGATAGCGCTCCAGCGCCGAAATGCTGTGGCGGCCCAACTGCTCGCGGGTGCCCTCGACCACATCGTCGATCAGCTTGTCGGTCAGCTCCGGTGCCGGCAGGTAGGTCCACGGCAGTTGCAGCGCCGGGCCGAACTGGGCCATGAAGTGGCGCATGCCGGCATCGCCACCGGCCAGGGTGTAGGTCAGGAAGGTACCCATGAACGACCAGCGCAAGCCGGCGCCGAAACGGATCGCATCGTCGATCTCGCCGGTGCTGGCGACGCCGTCGTTGACCAGGTGCAACGCCTCGCGCCACAGCGCTTCGAGCAAGCGGTCGGCGATGAAGCCGGGCACTTCCTTGCGCACGTGCAGTGGGCGCATGCCAAGGGATTCATAGACCTTGATCGCCGCCTGCACGGCCTCGGGGGCGGTCTGCCGGCCGCCGACCACTTCCACCAGCGGCAGCAGGTACACCGGGTTGAACGGGTGGCCGACCACGCAGCGCTCCGGGTGGGTGGCGCCTTCGTAGAACTCACTGGGCAGCAGGCCCGAGGTGCTGGAACCGATCAGGGCATTGGGCTTGGCGGCGGCGCTGATCCTGGCGTGCAGTTCCAGTTTCAGCTCCAGGCGCTCCGGGGCGCTTTCCTGGATGAAGTCGGCGTCCTTCACGCACTCCTCGATGGTGGCGACGAAGCGCAGCCGGTCTTGCGCGGCGCCGGGCGCCAGGCCCTGTTTTTCCAGGGCACCCCAGGCGTTGGCGATGCGCTTGCGCAGGGCCGCCTCGGCGCCGGGGGCAGGGTCCCAGGCGACCACGTCGAGGCCGTGGGCGAGCGCCCGGGCGACCCAGCCGCTGCCGATGACACCGCTGCCGAGGGCGGCGAAGGTTTTGATTTCGGTGATAAAACTCATGATGAATTCCTGAAGAAGTTCGCGGTTCTTGTAGGAGCCGGCTGGCTGGCGATCCGCCGAAGGCGGCCATTCCCAGGCGTTTGTTGCGCCAGTGAAATGGCTATCGCCAGCAAGCCGGCTCCCACAGGGTCAGATTGGTATCCTGGGTTCGAGGTCAGCCGCGCCGGGTCAGGCCCATCTTCGCCCGGCCCTCGGCCGGGGTCAGGACGCGGGCGCCGAGGCGGCTGAGGATTTCCGTGGCGCGCTCGACCAGTTGGCCGTTGGTCGCCAGCACGCCCTTGTCCAGCCACAGGTTGTCTTCCAGGCCGACCCGCACGTTGCCCCCGAGCAGTACCGCCTGGGCCGCCATCGGCATCTGCATGCGGCCGATACCGAAGCCGGCCCAGACCACGTCCGGCGGCAGGTTGTCGACCATGGCCTTCATGGTCGTGGTGTCGGCCGGAGCGCCCCATGGGATGCCCAGGCACAGCTGGAACAGCGGGTTGTCCAGCAGGCCTTCCTTCATCATCTGCTTGGCGAACCACAGGTGGCCGGTGTCGAAAATCTCCAGCTCGGCCTTCACGCCCAGTTCCTGGATGCGCCTGGCGCCCGCGCGCAGTTGCGCCGGGGTGGAGACGTAGATGGTGTCGCCGTCGCCGAAGTTGAGGGTGCCGCAGTCCAGGGTGCAGATTTCCGGCAACAGTGCCTCGACGTGCGCCAGGCGGGTCAGCGGGCCGACCAGGTCGGTGTTGGGGCCGAACTCCATGGGGTTCTCGCCGGCACCGATTTCCAGGTCGCCGCCCATGCCGGCGGTGAGGTTGACGATGATGTCGACGTCCGCCTCGCGGATGCGCTCCATCACTTCACGGTACAGCGCCACGTCGCGGCTGAACTTGCCGGTCTCGGGATTGCGCACGTGGCAGTGCACCACCGTGGCACCGGCCTTGGCCGCCTCGACGGCGGCGGCGGCGATCTGCTTGGGCGTGACCGGGACGTGCGGGCTCTTGGCGGTGGTGTCGCCAGCACCGGTGAGTGCGCAGGTGATGATGACGTCGTGGTTCATGGTGCGGGTTCCTTACAGGCGTGGTGGTTCACACCGCAGCCAGTGGGGCTGCGGTAGAGAGGGGGCGTTGGGTTACTGGCTGGTCAGTTGCAGGTTCTCGGCGGCCGGGCGGCCATCGAAGGTGGTCACCCCCTGCAGCCAGCGGGCCTGGTCCTGCGGGTGATCCTTGAGCCACTGGCGGGCCGATTCGAGGGCGTCCTTGTGGTCGAGCAGCGGTTGCATCATCCGGCTCTCGTCCTCGGCGCTGAACGTCAGGTTGGTCAGCAGCCGGTTGATGTTCGGGCATTGCTCGGCATAGGTGGGCGAGGTCACGGTCCATACCGTCGCCATGCCTTCGTTCGGGCCGAGGGCGTCCTCGCTGCCGCTGAGGTAGGTCATCTGCAGGTTGACATTCATCGGGTGCGGCGCCCAGCCGAAGAACACCACGGCTTCCTTGCGCCGTACGGCGCGGTCGACGGCGGCGAGCATGCCGGCCTCGCTGGATTCCACCAGCTGGAACTTGCCGAGGCCGAACTGGTTCCTGGCGATCATCGCCTTGATCTGGGTGTTGGCGCCCGAGCCGGGTTCGATGCCGTAGATCTTGCCGCCCAGCTCCTTCTCGAACCTGGCGATGTCGGCGAAGGTCTTCAGGCCCTTGTCGGCCAGGTAGGTGGGCACGGCCAGGGTCGCGCGGGCGTCCTTGAGGCTCGGTTCGGCCAGCACCTTGACCTGTTTGGCGTCGACGAATGGGGTGATGGTCTGGGTCATCAGCGGGTTCCAGTAGCCGAGGAACAGGTCCAGGCGCTGGTCGCGGATGCCGGCGAAGATGATCTGCTGCGAGGCGCTGGTCTGCTTGACCTGGTAGCCGAGGCCTTCGAGCAGCACCTGGCTCATGGCGCTGGTGGCGATCACGTCGGTCCAGTTGACCACGCCGAGGCGGACGTTCCGGCAGGAGGCCTGGTCGGCGGCCATCACGCTGGTGCTCAGGAGCGCGGCGCCGGTGAGTGCGAGTGCACAGCGGCTGATCAGTCGTTTCATGCGGGTTTCCTCGGCAGGTCGTTATTGTCGGTTCCGGCGTCTGATGCGCCGGTGATGCTCACGTTACGCAGCCCGGGTTATCTGAAAACGCACTACGGCGACCGACTCTTGCACTGCGGCGACCAACCCCCCTTGTAGCCAATCCCGAACTGGCGTATCACAGCGACAACGCTACCCGTCTTGCGAGTGCGCTCCATGTCCCAGGATCTCTACTTCTTGTTGATGCCGGGTTTTTCGGCGATGGGTTTCATCTCGGCGATCGAACCGCTGCGCGTGGCCAATCGCTTTCGCGGCGAGCTGTATCGTTGGCATGTGTTGAGCTCGGACGGCGGCGCGGTGCTGGCGAGCAACGGCATGTCGGTCAACGCCGACGCGGCGCTGGAGCCTCTGAAGAAGGGGGCCACGCTGCTGGTGGTCGCCGGCTTCGAGCCGCTGAAATTCGCTACTCCGGCACTGGAGCACTGGTTGCGCCGCCTGGATGGCGAGGGTGTCACCCTCGGCGGCATCGATACTGGCAGTGTGGTGCTGGCCGAGGCCGGCTTGCTGGAAGGCCATCGGGTGACGTTGCATTGGGAGGCGCTGGAAGCGTTCAAGGAGTCTTATCCACAGCTGGAGGTGACCCAGGAACTGTTCGAGATCGACCGCCGGCGTATCACCTGCGCGGGCGGCACGGCGTCGATCGACATGATGCTCGACCTGATCGGCCAGGCTCACGGCCCGGAGCTGGCGATCCAGGTGTCGGAGCAGTTCGTGCTCGGGCGCATCCGCCCGCGCAAGGACCACCAGCGCATGCAGATCGCCACGCGCTACGGCATCAGCAACAAGAAGCTGGTGCAGGTGGTTGGCGAGATGGAACAGCACATGGAGCCGCCGCTGAGCACGCTGGAGCTGGCGCGGTCGATCCAGGTCACGCGGCGCCAACTCGAGCGGCTGTTCCGCCTCTATCTCAAGGACACGCCGAGCAACTTCTATCTGGGCCTGCGCCTGGAGAAGGCCCGGCAGTTGCTGCGCCAGACCGACATGAGCGTGCTGGAGGTGAGCATCGCCAGCGGTTTCGAGTCGCCGTCGTACTTCACCCGCAGCTACCGGGCCCGGTTTGCCCGCTGCCCGCGCGAGGATCGGCGGTCGCTCAAGGCGTAGCGGTATCCTGTGGGAGTTCCAGGGGCTGTGCAGGGCTTAAGGCCCATTCGCGGATGAATCCGGCTCCCACAAGTGCTCGCACCGTGCATGAATCCTGCGAACGACGCCGGCACTGTGGGAGCCGGATTTATCCGCGAACGCGCCCTTGCTATCGCTAAAGGCTTCGCGGATGACCTGCTCCCACAAAACACCGCGGCGCAGGCGTTACTTCTTCAGCAGCGCCGCACAGGCCGTCTTGTAGGCCTCGTGCTGGTATTTGTTCAGCGTCTCCGGCAACTCGAAGCCATGTTTCTTGTGCTGGGCATTGAGGGTCTGCGGCGACAGCAGCGTCACTTCGCAGTTGTCCAGCAGTTGCACGATACCCTCGATCTTGAAGGTGGTCGGCCCGCCGGCGAATTCGCCTTTCTTGCTGCGTTTCTTGATGGCGATGCGAGTGATGCCATTGGCCTCGACGAACGCTCGCAACTGGCTGGCGAACGCCTTGACGTTGGCGGCTTCGTCATCATCGTCCAGGGCGATCTTCTTGATGGCGACAGCCAGGTGTGCCGGCGTTGCATCCCGCAGGGTGGCGAGGGCGAAGATGGCTTCGCTGCCCTTGATTTCGATACCGCAGATAGTCATCTGATTCCTTTGTAGCCAGTTTGGGGCTTTCCAGGGGAGGTCAATGCATGCTTTTACGCAAGTCCAGCATGATCTTGTCGAAGTGGTCGACCCGGATGATACCCAACCGGGGGAACTCGAAGTCGAGAATCACGTAGAGCACGCAGACCATCACCAGTGCGTAGCCGAGGATGTGCAGCCAGTGCCGGCCGGTGCCGGCCATGCCGTAGCCGATGAACAGCGCGCTGACCTGGGTCAGGGCGATCAGCATCAGGTAGATGATCAGTGGCGGGTGGGTTTCCAGGGCGACGCTGCGAGTGGTGGTGATGTCGATCATCGCGTTCAGCGCCTGCAACAGGCTGACCCCCAGAGTCGGCGTCGGCATCTGCTGCAAGCCGGCGATCGAGTGTTTCCAGATCTCCAGTTGCAGGGCGTTGGCGCGGGCGCTTTCGTGGCTGGCCAGTTCGACGTCGGTCAGGTCGCGGTAGTAGGCGATGCGCGCGTCCACATAGTCGCGAAAGGCCTGGCGCAGGGCCGGCTGGCTGGCCGCGGGCAGCAGGTCCAGGCGTAGCCAGGCGGTGCCCATGGCGTTGGTTTCCTCGACGATCAGCGTGCGCCGGGTGTCCATTCGGGTGGCCGCGCCGGAGAAGGTGAAGGCGATCAGCAGTGCCAGCAGGCCGAACACCGCGCCCTCTATGGCGCCGATGCCGGTGCGTGCGCCCTCGGGGTCGGCGGCCAGGTGGCGGGCGCCAACCCGTCGACCGATCTCGATGAAGAGCACGATGGCGATGAAGATAAGGCAGGCATACAGCGGAATGGCTGAAAGTGAGCGCATACGATAATCCTCTGATGATCGTGATCGACTCGCCTGTACAGCCGGCTCAGGGCATGGGTTGCTGCCTTTCAGTTAAGTTTCGCTGTCCGCCTTGTCAAGACGCTGGCCGATACGACCAGCGCGGCACCGACCTGTCGATGCCCGTGGACGTCATTCCTGCAGCAGCGATTCGAGGAATTCCGACCGTTCGTCGCTCTTGCTCGCCAGGCAGTCATTCAAATCGATGTTGTACTGCTTGCTGCCAACCTTGGCCGGCAACGGCGCGATGGCGCAGTCGGCGTCCCGCGATTGGGTCCAGAGCTGCTGGGCCTTCTGCAGCCTGGCGGTGATATCGCTCTGCTCGGCTTTCTTGCTCGCGTATTGCGACGTGACCCTATCCAGCAAGGCCTGGAAGTTATCCTTGAGCAACTGATCGGCGGTGTTCTTGTTGTAGGTGGCGCATTCCAGGGTCTGCTGGTCGTCCGCAACCGCGTCGCACGGCGAGTTGTCGGTGTCTTCCGCGGCGTGAACACCCACGCTGACAAGGGCCAAGGCCAGGAAAATCGATTTCATTACGGTGTCCTGAAGCTGATAGGAAAACGGTAAACGGCAATTCTGTCTGAAGCCGAATGCAAAGAATAGTCGTACAACGATAAGTGCTGGAGCCTACTGCCTTGACGCCCTTTGTCGCGGATTGACGCTTTCGGCAATTCCCCTGTCGTTTTTGCACCCGGCTCCGACAGGCCCTGGGCATATGCTGGGTCCAAAGCGCCGGCAGACGATTCGGCGCATGAATTGCCAATAAAGGGGACAGCCTGATGAGCCCAGCCGAGTTACACGCCGACAGCATCGTTATCGACGGGCTGATCATTGCCAAATGGAACCGCGAACTGTTCGAGGACATGCGCAAGGGTGGGCTGACCGCCGCCAACTGCACCGTGTCGGTCTGGGAAGGTTTCCAGGCCACCGTCAACAGCATCGCCGCCAGCCAGAAGCTGATCCGCGAGAACAGCGACCTGGTGATGCCGGTACGTACCACCGCGGACATTCGCAAGGCCAAGGAACTGGGCAAGACCGGCATCCTCTTCGGCTTCCAGAACGCCCATGCGTTCGAGGACCAGATCGGTTACGTGGAGATCTTCAAGCAACTGGGCGTGGGCATCGTGCAGATGTGCTACAACACCCAGAACCTGGTCGGCACCGGCTGCTACGAGCGTGACGGCGGCCTGTCGGGCTTCGGTCGCGAGATCGTCGCCGAAATGAACCGTGTCGGCATCATGTGCGACCTGTCCCACGTCGGTTCCAAGACCAGCGAGGAAGTCATCCTCGAGTCGAAGAAGCCGGTGACCTACTCCCACTGTCTGCCTTCGGGCCTGAAAGAGCACCCACGCAACAAGTCCGACGCGGAACTGAAGTTCATCGCCGACCACGGCGGTTTCGTCGGCGTGACCATGTTCGCGCCGTTCCTGGCCAAGGGCATCGACTCGACCATCGACGACTACGCCGAAGCCATCGAGTACGTGATGAACATCGTCGGTGAAGACGCCATCGGCATCGGTACCGACTTCACCCAGGGCCATGGCCAGGACTTCTTCGAATACCTGACCCACGACAAGGGCTACGCCCGCCGCCTGACCAGCTTCGGCAAGATCATCAACCCGCTGGGCATCCGCACCGTGGGCGAGTTCCCCAACCTCACCGAGACCCTGCTCAAGCGCGGTCACAGCGAGCGCGTGGTGCGCAAGATCATGGGCGAGAACTGGGTCAACGTCCTCAAGGAGGTCTGGGGCGAGTAACCCCGGAACCGCTTTCCCTTTGCTATTTCCCCTGCGCGCCGGTCGCGCAGGGCGTACGCGGCCAGCCGCAAACAATGAATTCTGGAGTGTTTCCCATGGCTAAAATCGCCCCGCAACTGCCCATCGAAGTCGACAGCGAAACCGGTGTCTGGACTTCCGATGCCTTGCCGATGCTCTACGTGCCACGCCATTTCTTCGTCAACAACCACATGGGCATCGAAGAAGTGCTGGGCGCCGAAGCCTATGCCGAAATTCTCTACAAGGCCGGCTACAAGTCCGCCTGGCACTGGTGCGAGAAGGAAGCCGAATGCCACGGCCTGGAAGGCGTCGCGGTGTTCGAGCACTACATGAAGCGCCTGTCGCAGCGCGGCTGGGGCCTGTTCAAGATCCAGGACATCGACCTCGACAAGGGCACCGCCAGCGTCAAGCTCGAGCACTCGGCGTTCGTCTACGTCTACGGCAAGGTCGGGCGCAAGGTCGACTACATGTTCACCGGCTGGTTCGCCGGCGCCATGGACCAGATCCTGGCCGCCCGTGGCAGCCAGATCCGCACCGTGGCCGAGCAGGTCTATGGCGGCTCCGAAGAAGGCCACGACGATGGCCTGTTCACCGTCAAGCCGCTGTAAGTCGAGGATCGCATCATGGCTTTCGAAGCAATGTTCCAGCCGATCCAGATCGGCAAGCTGACCATCCGCAACCGCGTGCTCAGTACCGCCCACGCCGAGGTGTATGCCACCGATGGCGGGATGACCACCGACCGCTATGTGAAGTACTACGAGGAAAAGGCCAAGGGCGGCATCGGCCTGGCGATCTGCGGCGGCTCGTCGGTGGTCGCCATCGACAGTCCGCAGCAGTGGTGGAGTTCGGTGAACCTGTCCACCGACCGTATCATCCCGCACTTCCAGAACCTGGCCGACGCCATGCACAAGCATGGCGCCAAGATCATGATCCAGATTACCCACATGGGTCGTCGCTCGCGCTGGGACGGCTACCACTGGCCGACCCTGATGTCGCCTTCGGGCGTGCGTGAGCCGGTGCACCGCGCCACCTGCAAGACCATCGAGCCGGAAGAGATCTGGCGGGTGATCGGCAACTACGCGCAGGCGGCCCGCCGCGCGAAGGAAGGCGGCCTGGATGGCGTCGAACTGTCCGCCGTGCACCAGCACATGATCGACCAGTTCTGGAGCCCGCGGGTCAACAAGCGGACCGACGAATGGGGCGGCAGCTTCGAGGGCCGGATGAAGTTCGGCCTGGAAGTGCTGAAGGCCGTGCGCGCGGAAGTCGGCGACGACTTCTGCGTCGGCATGCGCATCTGCGGTGACGAGTTCCACCCGGACGGTCTGTCCCACGAAGACATGAAGCAGATCGCCAAGTACTACGACGACACCGGCATGCTCGACTTCATCGGCGTGGTCGGCTCGGGGTGCGACACCCACAACACCCTGGCCAACGTGATCCCGAACATGAGCTTCCCGCCGGAGCCGTTCCTGCACCTGGCCGCCGGTATCAAGGAAGTGGTCAAGGTTCCGGTGCTGCACGCGCAGAACATCAAGGACCCGAACCAGGCCACCCGTATCCTCGAAGGCGGCTACGTGGACATGGTCGGCATGACCCGCGCGCACATCGCCGACCCGCACCTGATCGCCAAGATCAAGATGGGCCAGGTCGACCAGATCAAGCAGTGCGTCGGTGCCAACTACTGCATCGACCGCCAGTACCAGGGCCTGGATGTGCTGTGCATCCAGAACGCCGCGACCTCCCGTGAATACATGGGCGTGCCGCACATCATCGAGAAGTCCACCGGGCCCAGGCGCAAGGTGGTGATCGTCGGTGCCGGCCCGGCCGGCATGGAAGCCGCCCGCGTGGCGGCCGAGCGTGGCCACGACGTGACCCTGTTCGAGAAGAAGGACAGCATCGGCGGGCAGATCACCACGGCGGCCAAGGCGCCGCAGCGTGACCAGATCGCCGGTATCACCCGCTGGTTCCAGTTGGAGCTGGCCCGGCTGAAGGTCGACCTGCGCCTGGGCACCGCCGCCGACGCGGCGACCATTCTCGACCTGCGTCCGGACATCGTCGTGCTGGCGGTCGGCGGGCATCCGAACCTGGAGCAGAACGAACACTGGGGCGCCGCCGAAGGGCTGGTGGTCAGCAGTTGGGACGTGCTCGACGGCAAGGTCGCACCGGGCAAGAACGTGCTGGTCTACGACACCATCTGTGAATTCACCGGCATGTCGGTGGCCGACTTCCTCGCCGACAAGGGCAGCCAGGTCGAGATCGTCACCGACGACATCAAGCCGGGCGTGGCGATCGGCGGTACGTCGTTCCCGACCTACTACCGCAGCATGTACCCCAAGGAAGTGATCATGACCGGCGACATGATGCTGGAAAAGGTCTACCGCGAGGGCGACAAGCTGGTGGCCGTGCTGGAGAACGAATACACCGGCGCGAAAGAGGAGCGGGTGGTCGACCAGGTGGTGGTGGAGAACGGCGTACGGCCGGACGAAGCCCTCTACTACGGGCTCAAGGAAGGTTCGCGCAACAAGGGCCAGATCGATGTCGAGGCGCTGTTCGCGATCCAGCCGCAGCCTTGCCTGAGCCAGTCCGGCGACGGCTACCTGCTGTTCCGCATCGGCGACTGCGTGGCCCAGCGCAACACGCATGCAGCGATCTATGACGCGCTGCGCCTGTGCAAGGATTTCTGACGGTGCATCGCCGGTGGTGATGGGGCCTGTTGTGTGGTGAGAGATTGATCGTGTGGTGATGGGGCTGTTTGTGGCGAGGGGGCTTGCCCCCGCTGGGCTGCGAAGCGGCCCCGGATCAGCCGGCGCGTCTTGTCGGAAAATACGCGTTGGCCGGGTTACGACTGCTTCGCAGCCGAACGGGGGCAAGCCCCCTCGCCAC
>NZ_AQOH01000104.1 GCF_000364705.1 Pseudomonas fuscovaginae SE-1
TGTCGAGGCTGCTTGATGTGGCGAGCGGGCTTGCCCGCGCTGGGGTGCAAGGCACCCCTGAAGCCTGCTGGTTGCGTCAGTCCAGGTGACACGCGCTGCCTGAGTTGCGGCTGCCTTGCAGCCGGGCGAGCGGGCAAGCCCGCTCGCCACAAGCGCCCGCCTGTCAGGCGTGTCCACCCCACTCCATTGTTGGAGGAGTCATTCCCGTCTGGTCAGAACAGATCGATCGGCGCGGATTCGTCTGCTGGCAGAGGGCTGCCAGGGGCGCTGCCGCCAGTGCCCAGTTCGTTGACCGACGGCGGCGTATCCTCGCTCTTGAACAGCTCGAAGTAGGCGTTCGGCGTGCCGGGTACCGCTGCGCGGCCGCTGACCGGGTCGACCCGCAGGCTGAGGATGCCTTCCGGCTCGGCCTGGGTGTGCGGGGGCTTGTCCTTGAGCGCGGCGCCCATGTAGTCCATCCAGATCGGCAGCGACACCGTGCCGCCGAACTCGCGGCGGCCAAGGCTCTCCGGCTGGTCGAAGCCGGTCCAGACGGTGGTCACGTAGTCGGCGTTGTAGCCGCTGAACCAGGCATCCTTGGATTCGTTGGTGGTGCCGGTCTTGCCCGCCAGGTCGCTGCGGCCCAGGGCCAGGGCGCGGCGGCCGGTGCCGAGCTTGATCACGTCCTCGAGCATGCTGTTGAGGATGTAGGTGGTGCGTCCGTCGACGATGCGCTCGGCGACAGCCGGTGCCTGGGCGGCAGGCGCCGGGCCTTCGCTGGTGCCGTTGATGGTGAAGCTCGAATGGCTTGGTGCGGCGATCCCGTTGCTGGCGGCCATGCCGGTCGGTACGCTCGGCGGGTTGGCGACGAACAGGGTCTCGCCGTTGCGGCTTTCGATCTTGTCGATCAGGTACGGGGTGATCTTGTAGCCGCCGTTGGCAAAGGTGCTCCAGCCGGTGGCGATTTCCATCGGTGTCAGGGTCGCGGTACCCAGGGCCAGGGACAGGTTGCGTGGCAGGTCCTGCTTGTTGAAGCCGAACCGGGCAATGTAGTCGATGGTCTTGTCGACGCCCAGGCTTTGCAGCAGGCGGATCGACACCAGGTTGCGCGACTTGTACAGCGCCTCGCGCAGGCGGATCGGGCCGAGGAAGGTGTTGGTGTCGTTCTTCGGTCGCCAGACCTTGTCCAGGTACTCGTCGACGAACACGATCGGCGCGTCGTTGACCAGGCTGGCCGCGGTATAGCCGTTGTCCAGGGCCGCGCTGTAGATGAACGGCTTGAAGCTCGAGCCGGGCTGGCGCTTGGCCTGCATGGCGCGGTTGTAGTTGCTCTGCTCGAAGGCGAAGCCGCCGACCAGGGCGCGAATGGCGCCGTTCTGCGGGTCGAGCGAGACCAGCGCGCTCTGGGCGGCCGGGATCTGGCTGAACTTGAGGCTGTTGTCGGCCTGGCGCTGGACGCGGATCAGATCGCCGACCTGGGCGACATCGGCAGGTTGCCTCGGTGCCGCGCCGATGCTGTTGGTGTTCAGGTAGGGGCGGGCCCACTTCATGGTGTCCCAGGCCACGGTTTCGATGCCGTTGCGGGTCAGTACGTGCAGGGCGTTCTTGTCCACCTGGGTGACGATCGCCGGGTCGAGTCCGCTGATGGTGCGCTGCTTGCTCAGCTCGAGGTTCCAGGCCTCGCGGGTCTTGCCCGGCAGGCGCGACTCGGGGCCGCGGTAGCCATGGCGCTGGTCATAGGTGATCAGGCCTTCCTGGACCGCATGGTTGGCCATTTCCTGCAGGTTGCTCGGTACCGTGGTGGTGACGCGGAAACCTTCGGTGTAGGCGTCGCTGCCGTAGCGGCCGACCATTTCGGCGCGGGCCATCTCGGCGATGTACGGTGCGTTCACTTCCGGTGTCGGCACGTGGTAGCTGGCGTTCATCGGCTCGGCGAGGGCGGCCTGGTAGGCGGCTTCGTCGATCTTGCCCAACTTGTACATACGGCCGAGAATCCAGTCGCGGCGCTCCTTGGCCCGTACCGGGTTGGCCAGCGGGTTGAAGCGCGACGGCGCCTTGGGCAGGCCGGCGATCGTGGCCATCTGGGCCAGGCTGATGTCGCGGATCGACTTGCCGTAATAAACCTGCGATGCGGCTTCGATACCGTAGGCACGGTTGCCCAGGTAGATCTTGTTCACGTACAGCTCGAGGATTTCGTCCTTGGTCAGTTGGCGTTCGATCTGCAGGGCCAGAAGAATTTCATTGGTCTTGCGCGAGAAACTACGCTCACTGGACAGGAAGAAGTTCTTCGCCACCTGCATGGTGATGGTGCTGCCGCCGGACTGGATGTGCCCGCTCTTGACCAGTTGGGTCGCGGCGCGCATCAGGCTGCTGGGGTCGACGCCATAGTGATTGGCGAAGTTGTCATCTTCGGCGCTGAGCAGGGCGTTGATGAAATTCGGGGGGATGTCGGCGAAGCGGATGGGAGAACGACGCATTTCGCCAAATTCTGCTATCAGTTTGCCATCGCTGGTGTAGACCCGCAGCGGAATCTGCAACTGGATGCTTCGCAGAGCCTCCACGGACGGCAGGCCCGGACTAAGATAGAGAAACGCGCCGCTCAGGACGAGCAGCAGCCCGCAGAATATGGCGACGAAAGACCACCCGAAAAACTTCAGCAGACGAATCAAGGCTTGTGGATTTCCAGATAAAAGAATGAGTTGGGCGTCAGGCTAGATTCACGGCAAGCGCTGGTTCGACGACTCGGAGAAAAGCGTGGGGCATTATAAGCATTTTTGGCCTTGAGCGTCATTTGCGCTTATGTCAAGACTGCTATTAAATGCCCTTCATCATAAAGGGTCCGTAAGTCGCGGATAGTAATAGGGAATCGGTAGTGCTTGGACTCTTCGGCAAAAAAGCGCATTCGCTCCTGGGTATCGACATCAGTTCCACCTCGGTCAAGCTCCTCGAATTGAGCCGCTCGGGCAATCGATATCGGGTCGAGTCCTATGCCGTGGAACCGTTGCCGCCCAATGCCGTGGTCGAGAAGAACATCGCCGAGCTCGAAGGCGTCGGCCAGGCCCTGACGCGGGTGCTGCTCAAGGCCCGAACCAGCGCGCGAGAAGCCGCGGTGGCGGTGGCCGGTTCCGCGGTCATCACCAAGACCATCGAAATGGATGCCGGGCTCTCCGATGACGACATGGAGAGCCAGCTCAAGATCGAAGCCGACCAGTACATTCCCTACCCGCTGGAGGAAGTCGCCATCGACTTCGAGGTCCAGGGGTATTCGGCACGCAACCCCGAGCGGGTCGAAGTGCTGCTCGCCGCCTGTCGGAAAGAAAACGTCGAAGTGCGCGAAGCGGCCCTCGGCCTGGCCGGGCTCGATGCCCGGGTGGTCGATGTCGAGGCCTATGCGCTGGAGCGCTCCTTTGGCCTGCTGGCGTCCCAACTGGCCATCGACCACGACAGGCTGACCGTCGCGGTGGTCGATATCGGTGCGACCATGACCACCCTCAGTGTCCTGCACAACGGGCGGATCATCTATACCCGCGAGCAGTTGTTCGGCGGACGCCAGCTCACCGAGGAAATCCAGCGGCGCTATGGCCTGTCCAACGAGGAGGCGGGGCTGGCGAAGAAGCAGGGCGGCCTGCCCGACGACTACGTGCTCGAGGTCCTGCAGCCGTTCAAGGATGCCCTGGTCCAGCAGGTTTCGCGCTCCCTGCAGTTCTTTTTCGCCTCGGGCCAGTACAACGAGGTCGACTACATCCTGCTGGCCGGCGGCACCGCCTCCATTGCCGGTCTCGATCACCTGATCCAGCAGCGGCTGGGTACGCCGACCATGGTCGCCAACCCTTTCGCCGACATGGCGTTGAGCAGCAAGGTCAATGCCGGGGCGCTGGCCAGCGACGCGCCAGCCCTGATGATCGCCTGTGGCCTGGCGTTGAGGAGTTTTGACTGATGGCGCGGATCAACCTTCTGCCCTGGCGCGAACAACTGCGTGAAGAACGACGCAAGCGTTTCCTGACGGCCCTGGTCGGGGTGCTGGTGATTTCGGTCGGTGTCATCCTGATTGCCGACCAGTACATCAGCCGCTCCATCGATCATCAGGTCGCGCGCAACGCCTATGTGAGCAAGGAAATCGCCCAACTGGACTCGCGGATCAAACAGATCAGCGACTTGAAAGCCCGTCGCCAGCAGTTGATCGAGCGGATGAAGATCATCCAGGACCTGCAGGGCAACCGTTCGATCAGCGGGCGGATCTTCGATCAATTGACGCGAACCCTGCCTGATGGCGTGTATTTCACGGATGTGAAGATGACCGGCAAGGTCATCGCGATCACCGGTGCGGCGGAGTCCAACAACCGCGTCTCTGACCTGATGCGCAACCTCGATGCCTCCGATTGGCTCGAGGCTCCCAGCCTGACCGAGGTCAAGGCGACCACCAGTGGCACGGTCGACCAGGCCAATGTGTTCCAGTTGAGCGTGCGCCAGACCCAGCCTCCAGTTCCGGGGGCTGCCAGATGAATATTTCCGAACGGCTGGAAAACCTGCGCAAGATCGACATCGCCGATCTCGATATGCAGAACATCGGCTCCTGGCCGGCTGCGGTCAAGGTGTTCTGTGGGGTGATTGTCGCGGTGCTCGTGCTGGCGTTGGGCTACGTGGTTTACATTCAGGATCTGACCGAGCAACTGGACCAGCAGCGGGCGGGCGAGGTCACCCTCAAGGAGCAGTTCGCAACCAAGGCGCACCTGGCGGCCAACCTCGAAGCCTACACCCAGCAGATGCTCGACATGGAAGCCTCCTTCGGTGCGCTGCTCAAGCAACTGCCCAGCGATACCGAAGTACCGGGGCTGCTGGAAGACATCACGCGTACGGGCCTGGGCAGCGGGCTGGAGTTCGAGGAGATCAAGCTGTTGCCGGAAGTGGCGCAGCAGTTCTATATCGAGCTGCCGATCCAGATCACCGTCACCGGTGCCTACCACGACCTCGCCACCTTCGTCAGCGGTGTCGCCAGCCTGCCACGGATCGTCACCCTGCATGACTTCGAAATCAGGCCGGTGACCGAGGGCAATGGCAACAAGCTGCGCATGAACATTCTCGCCAAGACCTATCGCTACAACGACAAGGGACTGCAGAAATGATCGGCTTGCGCGGGTTGTGCGTGGGGCTGCTGACCCTGTTGCTGGCCGGCTGTGGCGGTGGCAATGATTTCAGCGACCTGGATGCCTACATGCGCGAGGTGCGTGCGCGGCCGGCCGGCAACATCGAGCCGACGCCGAAGTTTCAATCCTACGAGGCGTTCACCTACAACGCGTCTTCGCTGCGCAGTCCGTTCCAGCCGCCGGTCAAGATCGACCTGGTGAATCGCCAGAAAGGCTCGCGCGAGGTCAAGCCGGATCCGAACCGGACCAGGCAGTTCCTCGAAGGCTTCAATATCGAGCAGTTCGAGATGGTGGGCACCCTTTCCAATGCCGGCGGTACCTACGCCTTGCTGCGCGGGGCCGGTGGCGTTCATCGATTGAAGGTGGGCGATTACCTGGGGCGCAACGAGGGCCGTATCGTGGCTATCACCGATTCCCAGGTCGAAGTGATCGAGATCGTTCCGGACGGCGAAGGCGGCTGGCTGGAACGACCTCGCACCATCCCCTTGAAAGAGCACTCATAGTGGAACTCGATATGAACAGGATCCTTTGCGCCCTCGGCCTTTCGCTATGGATGGCGCTGGTGTCGCCGATGGTGTTCGCCGCCAACCTCAAGAACCTCGACGTGGCGGCGCTGCCTGGGGATCGGGTCGAGATCAAGCTGGCCTTCGACAGCGCCCCTCCGGCTCCGCACGGCTATACCACCGAGCAGCCGGCGCGGATTGCCCTGGACCTGACCGGGGTGGCCAGCCAGCTGACCACCCGGACTCGCGACCTGGGCGTGGGCAACGCGCGCAGCGTGACCGTGGTCGAAGCCAAGGATCGCACCCGGCTGATCATCAATCTGACCAAGCTGGCGCCCTACAGCACGCGGATCGATGGCAATAACCTGTTCGTGGTGGTCGGCCAGGGCGCGGTGCCCGCGGTTGCCAGCCAGGCAGCCGGCAGCCGGCCGGTGGCTGGCGCCGCGCAACCGGCGCGGGTGGCGCCCAAGGCCTATGCGCCGGTGGGCAAGACCATTCGCAGCGTCGACTTCCAGCGTGGCGAGCAGGGCGAAGGCAATGTGGTCATCGAGCTTTCCGATCCTTCCATCAGCCCGGATATCCAGGAAAAGGGCGGCAAGATCAATGTGGACTTCCCGCGCACCCAGTTGCCGGAGTCCCTGCGCGTGCGCCTGGACGTGAAGGATTTCGCCACGCCGGTGCAGTACGTCAATGCCACGGCGTCCGCCGACCGCGCGAGCATTTCCATCGAGCCGGGCGGTGCCTTCGATTATTCGACCTATCAGACCGACAACAGGCTGACCATCAGCGTCCGCCCACTGACCGTCGATGACATTCAGCGACGCAACGCCGAGCGTTTTGTCTACAGCGGCGAAAAGCTGTCGCTGAACTTCCAGGACATCGACGTCCGCTCGGTGCTGCAACTGATCGCCGACTTCACCAACCTGAACCTGGTGGCCAGCGACACGGTGCAGGGCGGGATCACCCTGCGCCTGCAGAACGTGCCGTGGGACCAGGCGCTGGACCTGGTGCTCAAGACCAAGGGCCTGGACAAGCGCAAGATCGGCAACGTGCTGCTGGTGGCACCGGCGGACGAGATCGCCGCGCGTGAGCGCCAGGAGCTGGAGTCGCAGAAGCAGATCGCCGAACTGGCACCGTTGCGCCGCGAGCTGCTGCAGGTCAACTACGCCAAGGCCGCGGATATCGCCAAGCTGTTCCAGTCGGTCACCAGTGCCGAAAGCAAGGGGGACGAGCGTGGCTCGATCACCGTGGACGAGCGCACCAACAACATCATTGCCTACCAGACCCAGGAACGCCTCGATGAATTGCGGCGGATCGTGGCGCAGTTGGACATCCCGGTACGCCAGGTAATGATCGAGGCGCGTATCGTCGAAGCCAACGTCGGTTACGACAAGCAACTGGGTGCCCGCTGGGGCGGCAGCATTTCCGGTGGCAACTGGAAGACCAACGGCGGTTCGCCGACCTTGAGCCGCCTGACCGGCCAGAGTTCCAGCACGCCGTTCGTCGACCTGGGCGCCACTTCGGCGACCTCCGGTATCGGCATCGGCTTCGTCACCGACAACACCATTCTCGACCTGGAGCTGAGCGCGATGGAGAAGACCGGCAACGGTGAGGTGGTGTCGCAGCCCAAGGTGGTCACGTCCGACAAGGAAACCGCGAAGATTCTCAAGGGTACGGAGATCCCGTATCAGGAGTCGAGCTCCAGCGGCGCCACCTCGGTGTCCTTCAAGGAGGCTTCGCTGTCCCTCGAAGTGACGCCGCAGATCACTCCGGACAACCGGATCATCATGGAAGTGAAGGTCACCAAGGACGAGCCGGACTACCAGAACGTGCTCAACAACGTACCGCCGATCAAGAAGAACGAAGTCAACGCCAAGGTGCTGGTCAACGACGGTGAAACCGTGGTGATCGGCGGCGTGTTCTCCAATACTCAGAGCAAAACCGAAGAGAAGGTGCCATTTCTGGGCGATGTGCCGTATGTTGGGCGCCTTTTCCGTCGGGACATCGTTTCGGAAGCAAAATCCGAGCTGCTGGTATTCCTGACTCCGCGTATCATGAATAACCAGGCGATTGCTGTGAGTCGTTGATTCTGTGCGAAATTTGATTCTTGTTGGGCCTATGGGGGCTGGAAAGAGCACCATAGGTCGTTTGCTGGCCAAAGAGTTGCGTCTGCCTTTCAAGGATTCCGACAAGGAAATTGAATTGCGCACCGGCGCGAATATTCCGTGGATCTTCGACAAGGAAGGCGAACCGGGCTTCCGTGACCGTGAGCAGGCGATGATTGCCGAGCTGTGTGCCAGCGACGGCGTGGTCCTGGCCACCGGCGGGGGCGCGGTGATGCGCGATGAAAACCGCCAGGCGCTGCATGCCGGCGGGCGGGTGGTCTACCTGCATGCCTCGGTGGAGCAGCAGGTGGGGCGTACCGCCCGCGACCGCAACCGGCCGCTGCTGCGTACGGCCGATCCGGCGAAAACCCTGCGTGACCTGCTGGCGATCCGTGATCCGCTTTATCGGGAAATCGCCGATCTGGTGGTGGAAACCGATGAGCGGCCGCCACGCATGGTCGTGCTGGACATCCTTGAGCGCTTGCAGCAGCTACCTCCCCGTTAAAGCAGGCGAGGAAATGCGCTATCCTCGACGCCCGCCATGCCCGCTCGCGGTCATGGCTCAAGGCCATCGGGCCGCGCCGGAAACCGACGCCGCCAACAATCGTTAATCCTGGGACTGGACGCCCGCGTCCATCTTCACTGTGGGGACTCATGCAGACACTTAAGGTCGATCTTGGCGAGCGCAGCTACCCGATTCACATTGGCGAGGGGTTGCTGGACCAGCCCGAGCTGCTGACGCCGCACATTGCCGGTCGGCAAGTTGCAATCGTCTCCAACGAAACCGTTGCGCCGCTCTATCTAGAGCGCCTGAGCCGCAGCCTGGCGGCCTATTCGGTGATTTCTGTGGTGCTGCCCGACGGCGAGGCCTTCAAGAACTGGGAAACCCTGCAGCTGATTTTCGACGGCCTGCTCAAGGCCCGTCACGACCGTCGCACCACCATCATCGCCCTGGGCGGCGGGGTCATCGGTGACATGGCCGGTTTTGCCGCGGCCTGTTATCAGCGCGGAGTGGACTTTATCCAGGTACCGACTACCTTGTTGTCGCAGGTCGATTCGTCGGTGGGCGGCAAGACCGGTATCAACCACCCGCTGGGCAAGAACATGGTCGGGGCGTTCTATCAGCCGAACGCGGTGCTGATCGATACCGCGAGCCTCAAGACGTTGCCGGCCCGCGAGCTGTCGGCGGGGCTGGCGGAGGTCATCAAGTACGGGCTCATCTGCGACGAGCCATTCCTGACCTGGCTGGAGGAGCACGTCGATGCCCTGCGTGGCCTGGACCAGGCGGCCCTGACCGTGGCCATCGAGCGTTCCTGCGCGGCCAAGGCGGCGGTAGTCGGTGCCGATGAGCGCGAGTCCGGCGTGCGTGCCACGCTCAACCTCGGGCACACCTTCGGTCATGCCATCGAAACCCACATGGGCTATGGCGTATGGCTGCACGGCGAGGCGGTGGCTGCGGGTACGGTCATGGCACTGGAAATGTCCACGCGCCTGGGCTGGATCAGCGAGGCCGAGCGCGACCGTGGTATTCGCCTGTTCCAGCGTGCGGGCTTGCCGGTCATTCCTCCGCAGGAGATGACCGAAGCCGATTTTCTCGAACACATGGCGGTTGACAAGAAAGTGATCGATGGTCGCATGCGCCTGGTGCTGTTGCGCCGCTTGGGCGAAGCCGTGGTGACCGACGATTATCCGAAAGAGGTTCTACAGGCCACGCTGGGTGCGGACTACCGCGCCTTGGCTCAGCTTAAAGGTTGATTAGATTCCGATGACTAGTTTGCATGCCGACGAGGCTTTCCTCGGCCATTATCAGTTGAGTCACGATCCTTTCGCTCCACGGGTGCCTGGCTTCAAGTTTTTCCCGGCCCAGCGCAAGCCGGTACTGGGGCAGTTGCATCACCTGGCCCGCTACAGCCAATTGCTGCTGGTGGTCACAGGTCCCCTGGGGAGCGGCAAGACCCTGCTGCGTCAGGCGTTGGTGGCCAGCACCAACAAGCAGTCGGTGCAGAGCGTGGTGGTTTCCGCTCGCGGTGCCGGTGATGCGGCCGGTGTGCTGTACCAGATCGCCCAGGCGCTGAATGTGGCCGAGACCGACGTTTCCTCTATCCTGGCACAGGTGGTGCAACTGGCGCTCACCGGCCAGGAGGTCTATCTGCTGGTCGACGATGCCGAGCAACTGGACGATTCGGCGATCGAGGCCCTGCTGGCTCTGGCCGCCGGAGCTCCGGAAGGCCGGCCGCATGTCTTCCTGTTCGGCGAGTCGTCGCTGATTGCCGCTCTGGAGCCGCACAGCGCGCAGGAAGAGCATTTTCACGTGATTGAGCTGCAGCCCTACACGGAAGAGGAAACCCGCGAATATCTGGCCCAGCGCCTGGAGGGGGCGGGGCAGGGGATAGAACTTTTTTCCGCTGAGCAGATCACTGAGATTCATGAAAGCGCCGAGGGTTGGCCTGGCAACATCAACCAGGTGGCCCGCGACGCGATGATCGAAGCCATGATTGCCAGCCGCTCCGCGGTCAAGCGACCAAGTATGGGGTTCAAGATGTCAAAGAAATACGTGTTGGCGTTGTCCGGCGTGGTGGTGGTCGCGATCGCTGCGGCCTGGATGAGTTCGGGTCGCAGCAAGGCGCCGGTAACCGCCGGTGCGCCAAGCGAACAGGCCCAACTGCCTCTGGGGCAGGCGCCGAAGCCCGGCAGTGGTCCGGCGGTCGAGTTCGCCGGCAATTCGCAACCGATGCCACTGCCGTTGGTCGGCCAGTCGCAACCGGTGATGCGCGGTCCGCTGGCTGAAGCGGCCGGTGGCATGCCGGAAGGCGATGACGGTGGCGCTCCGGCGGTGGATGGCGGCGTGGCGCAGCCGCCAACCGTGACCACCACCGCACCACCGCTGGGCGTGCCGGCGGGTCCGGCACCGACGCCGGCTCGCCCGACGCCGGCACCTGCCCAGGTAGCCACGGCCAAGCCGGCCGCTCCCGCCGCCAAGCCAGCGCAGACGCCAGTGCCGGTGCCGGCCGCCAAGCCGGTGGCCAAGGCCGAGAAGCCAGTTGCCGCAGCGGCCAAGCCGGCTGCCGGCAGTAGCTGGTACGCAGGCCAGGCTCCTGGCCACTACGTGGTGCAGATCCTCGGTACCAGTTCCGAAGCCACTGCCCAGAACTTCGTCAAGGAGCAGGGCGGCGAGTACCGTTATTTCAAGAAAGTGCTCAACGGCAAGCCGCTTTATGTGATCACTTATGGTAGTTTCGCCAGCCGCGATGCAGCGGTAAACGCTATCAAGGCCTTGCCAGCGAAGGTTCAGGCTGGTAAACCTTGGCCACGCACTGTCGCCAGCGTCCAACAGGACCTCGCCACAACTCGCTGATGAATCGGCGGCCTTACCCAGGTCGCCCTTCCGGCACCTCAAAATTTCCACATAGGCGCGCAGCCCGCAAAGCTGCGTGCCTTGTGGTGTCTGCGTCACGGTAGGTTTGAGTCGTCACGGTCGAAATCCAAAAAATTTTGACTAACACGAAATATCGCTTTAAAACTTTCATAAATGCGACGCGAATTTTCGACATTTCGTCGCTAAATTTGTGGGCGTCTGTGTCGGTGTGTACAATGACCTCCCTTTTGCCCCTACAAAGTCGGCGTACGTTCGGCGTGGATGGTAAGCGGTTGAATTGAAAAGAAATTTGCCTCGTTCAGAGGCAGCCTGGTGAGAAAGTGTCTATGAAAGCAGGTCTGTACCAACCAGATGAATTCAAGGATAACTGTGGTTTCGGCCTGATTGCCCACATGCAAGGCGAACCCAGTCATCACCTGTTGCAGACGGCCATCGAGGCCCTGACCTGCATGACCCACCGTGGTGGGATCAACGCCGACGGCAAGACCGGTGACGGTTGCGGTCTTCTGATCCAGAAGCCCGACCAGTTCCTGCGCGCTGTCGCAAAAACGCAATTCGGTAGCGATCTGCCCAAGCAGTACGCGGTGGGCATGGTGTTCTTCAACCAGGACCCGGTCAAAGCCGAAGCCGCACGCGAAAACATGAATCGCGAAATCCTCGCGGCCGGCCTGCAACTGGTGGGCTGGCGCAAGGTGCCGATCGATACCAGCGTCCTCGGCCGCCTGGCCCTGGAGCGCCTGCCGCAGATCGAGCAGGTATTCATCGGCGGTGAAGGCCTGAGCGACCAGGCATTCGCCATCAAGCTGTTCAGCGCCCGTCGTCGCTCGTCGGTGGCCAACGCCGCCGATACCGATCACTACATCTGCAGCTTTTCCCACAAGACCATCATCTATAAAGGCCTGATGATGCCGGCGGACCTCGCCGCCTTCTATCCGGACCTCGGTGACCCGACGCTCAAGACCGCGATCTGCGTGTTCCACCAGCGTTTCTCGACCAACACCCTGCCGAAATGGCCGCTGGCGCAACCGTTCCGCTTTCTGGCGCACAACGGCGAGATCAACACCATCACCGGCAACCGCAACTGGGCCCTGGCCCGTCGCACCAAGTTCGCCAACGACCTGATCCCCGATCTCGACGAGTTGGGCCCGCTGGTCAACCGTGTCGGTTCCGACTCATCGAGCATGGACAACATGCTGGAGCTGATGGTAACCGGCGGCATCGACCTGTTCCGTGGCGTGCGCATGCTGATTCCGCCAGCGTGGCAGAACGTCGAGACCATGGATGCCGACCTGCGTGCGTTCTATGAATTCAACTCCATGCACATGGAGCCCTGGGACGGCCCGGCGGGCGTCGTGATGACCGAAGGTCGCCACGCGGTCTGCCTGCTCGACCGTAACGGCCTGCGCCCGGCGCGCTGGGTCACCACCAAGAACGGCTACATCACCCTGGCGTCGGAAATCGGCGTGTGGAATTACCAGCCGGAAGACGTCATCGCCAAGGGCCGTGTCGGCCCGGGGCAGATCTTCGCCGTGGACACCGAGACCGGGCAGATCCTCGACACCGACTCGATCGACAACCGCCTGAAGTCGCGCCACCCGTACAAGCAGTGGCTGCGCAAGCACGCCCTGCGCATCCAGGCGACCATGGAAGACAATGACCATGGTTCGGCGTTCTACAACGTCGAGCAGCTCAAGCAGTACATGAAGATGTACCAGGTCACCTTCGAGGAGCGTGACCAGGTGCTGCGCCCACTGGGTGAACAGGGCTACGAAGCGGTCGGCTCGATGGGCGACGACACGCCGATGGCCGTGCTGTCCCAGCGCGTGCGCACGCCGTACGACTACTTCCGCCAGCAGTTCGCCCAGGTGACCAACCCGCCGATCGACCCGCTGCGTGAAGCGATCGTCATGTCGCTGGAGATCTGCCTTGGTGCCGAGCGCAACATCTTCGAAGAGTCGCCGGAACACGCCTCGCGGGTGATCCTCAGCTCGCCGGTGATCTCGCCGGCCAAGTGGCGTTCGCTGATGAACCTGGAGCGTCCGGGCTTCGAGCGCCAGATCATCGACCTGAACTACGACGAGAGCGTCGGCCTCGAAGCGGCCGTGCGCAACATCGCCGACCAGGCCGAGGAAGCCGTGCGTGCCGGGCGTACCCAGATCGTCCTCAGCGACCGCCATATCGCGCCGGGCAAGCTGCCGGTGCATGCGTCCCTGGCCACCGGTGCGGTGCATCACCGCCTGACCGAGAAAGGCCTGCGCTGCGACAGCAACATCCTGGTCGAAACCGCGACCGCCCGTGACCCGCATCACTTCGCGGTGCTGATCGGTTTCGGTGCCTCGGCGGTCTATCCGTTCCTGGCCTACGAAGTGCTGGGCGACCTGATCCGCACCGGCGAAGTACTGGGCGACCTGTACGAAGTCTTCAAGAACTACCGCAAGGGCATCACCAAGGGCCTGCTCAAGATCCTGTCGAAGATGGGCATCTCGACCATCGCCTCGTACCGTGGCGCGCAGTTGTTCGAAGCCATCGGCCTGTCCGAGGAAGTGGTCAACCTGAGCTTCCGTGGCGTGCCGAGCCGGATCAAGGGCGCCCGTTTCGTCGACCTCGAAGCCGAGCAGAAGTTGCTGGCGGCCGAAGCCTGGAGCACGCGCAAGCCGATCCAGCAGGGCGGCCTGCTGAAGTTCGTCTACGGTGGCGAATACCACGCCTACAACCCGGACGTGGTCAACACCCTGCAGGCCGCCGTGCAGCAGGGCGACTACGCCAAGTTCAAGGAATACACCGCGCTGGTGGACAACCGTCCGGTGTCGATGATCCGCGACCTGCTCAAGGTCAAGACCCTCGACACGCCGCTGAGCCTCGACGAGATCGAGCCGCTGGAGGCGATCCTCAAGCGCTTCGACTCGGCGGGTATCTCGCTCGGCGCGCTGTCGCCGGAGGCCCACGAAGCCCTGGCCGAGGCGATGAACCGCCTGGGCGCGCGCTCCAACTCCGGCGAGGGTGGCGAAGATCCATCGCGCTACGGCACCATCAAGAGCTCGAAGATCAAGCAGGTCGCGACCGGCCGTTTCGGTGTGACTCCGGAGTATCTGGTCAACGCCGAAGTGCTGCAGATCAAGGTGGCCCAGGGCGCCAAGCCCGGCGAGGGCGGCCAACTGCCGGGCGGCAAGGTCAACGGGCTGATCGCCAAGCTGCGTTATGCGGTGCCGGGCGTGACCCTGATCTCGCCGCCGCCGCACCACGACATCTACTCGATCGAAGACCTGTCGCAGTTGATCTTCGACCTCAAGCAGGTCAACCCGCAGGCGCTGGTTTCGGTGAAACTGGTGGCGGAAGCCGGCGTCGGCACGATCGCCGCCGGTGTGGCGAAAGCCTATGCCGACCTGATCACCATCTCCGGCTATGACGGCGGTACCGGCGCCTCGCCGCTGACCTCGATCAAGTACGCCGGTGCGCCGTGGGAACTCGGCCTGGCCGAAACCCACCAGACCCTGCGCGGCAACGACCTGCGCGGCAAGGTCCGGGTGCAGACCGACGGCGGCCTGAAAACCGGCCTCGACGTGATCAAGGCGGCCATTCTCGGCGCCGAGAGCTTCGGCTTCGGTACCGCGCCGATGATCGCCCTGGGTTGCAAATACCTGCGTATCTGCCACCTGAACAACTGCGCCACCGGCGTGGCGACCCAGAACGACAAGCTGCGCAAGGACCACTACATCGGTACCGTCGACATGGTGGTGAACTTCTTCACCTACGTCGCCGAGGAAACCCGCGAGTGGCTGGCGAAGCTGGGCGTGCGCAGCCTTGAAGAACTGATCGGGCGTACCGACCTGCTGGACGTCATCGAAGGCCAGACCGCCAAGCAGCACCACCTGGACCTGACGCCGCTGCTGGGCAGCGACCATGTGCCGGCGGACAAGCCGCAGTTCTGCCAGGTCGACCGCAACCCGCCATTCGACCAGGGCCTGCTGGCCGAGAAAATGGTGGAGATGGCCCGGGCTGCGATCAACGACCTCAGCGGCGCCGAGTTCGACCTGGATATCTGCAACTGCGACCGTTCCATCGGCGCGCGGATCTCCGGCGAAATCGCCCGTGTCCATGGCAACCAGGGCATGGCCAAGGCGCCGATCACCTTCCGCTTCAAGGGCACGGCCGGGCAGAGCTTCGGCGTGTGGAACGCCGGTGGCCTGAACCTGTACCTCGAAGGCGATGCCAACGACTACGTGGGCAAGGGCATGACCGGCGGCAAGCTGGTGATCGTGCCGCCCAAGGGCAGCGCCTATCGCACCCAGGACAGCGCCATCGTCGGTAATACCTGTCTGTACGGCGCCACCGGCGGCAAGCTGTTCGCCGCCGGCACCGCGGGCGAGCGTTTCGCGGTGCGCAACTCCGGCGCCCACGCCGTGGTTGAAGGCACTGGCGACCACTGCTGCGAATACATGACCGGCGGTTTCGTCTGCGTACTCGGCAAGACCGGCTACAACTTCGGTTCGGGCATGACTGGCGGTTTCGCCTACGTGCTGGACCAGGACAATACCTTTGTCGACAAGGTGAACCACGAGTTGGTGGAGATCCAGCGGATCAGCGGCGAAGCGATGGAAGCCTATCGCAGCCACCTGCAGAGCGTGCTGGACGAATACGTCGAGGAGACCGGCAGCGAATGGGGTCGCAACCTCGCCGAGAACCTGGATGACTACCTGCGGCGCTTCTGGCTGGTCAAGCCGAAGGCAGCCAGCCTGAAGTCGCTGTTGTCCAGCACCCGTGCCAACCCGCAGTGATGCGCCTGAAGAGTTTGATGAGGTTTTTGTAATGGCTGAACGTCTGAGTAACGACTTCCAGTTCATCGATGTCGGGCGCAAGGATCCGAAGAAGAAACTGTTGCGTCAACGCAAGAAAGAGTTCGTGGAAATCTACGAGCCCTTCAAGCCCCAGCAGTCGGCCGACCAGGCCCACCGCTGCCTGGGTTGCGGCAACCCGTACTGCGAATGGAAATGCCCGGTCCACAACTTCATCCCCAACTGGCTGAAGCTGGTGGCCGAAGGCAATATCCTCGCGGCGGCCGAGTTGTCCCACCAGACCAACACCCTGCCGGAAGTCTGCGGCCGGGTGTGCCCGCAGGACCGCCTGTGCGAGGGTGCCTGCACCCTCAACGACGGTTTCGGCGCGGTGACCATCGGTTCGGTGGAGAAGTACATCACCGACACCGCCTTCGCCATGGGCTGGCGTCCGGACATGTCCAAGGTCAAGCCGACCGGCAAGCGCGTCGCGATCATCGGCGCGGGCCCGGCGGGCCTGGGTTGCGCCGACGTGCTGGTGCGCGGCGGGGTGACCCCGGTGGTGTTCGACAAGAACCCGGAAATCGGCGGTCTGCTGACCTTCGGCATTCCCGAGTTCAAGCTGGAAAAGACCGTGCTGAGCAATCGTCGCGAAGTCTTCAGCGGCATGGGCATCGAGTTCCGCCTCAACACCGAGGTGGGCAAGGACGTGACCATGGAGCAACTGCTCGCCGAATACGATGCGGTGTTCATGGGCATGGGTACCTACACCTACATGAAGGGCGGCTTCGCCGGCGAGGACCTGCCAGGCGTGCATGACGCCCTGGACTTCCTGATCGCCAACGTCAACCGCAACCTGGGCTTCGAAAAGTCGCCGGAAGACTTCGTCGACATGAAGGGCAAGAAGGTCGTGGTGCTCGGCGGTGGCGACACGGCGATGGACTGCAACCGCACCTCGATCCGCCAGGGCGCCAAGGCCGTGACCTGTGCCTATCGTCGTGACGAAGCGAACATGCCCGGTTCGCGCAAGGAGGTGAAGAACGCCAAGGAAGAAGGCGTGAAGTTCCTCTACAACCGCCAGCCGATCGCGATCGTCGGCGAGGACAAGGTCGAAGGCGTGAAGGTGGTCGAGACCCGTCTCGGTGAGCCGGATGCCCGTGGCCGTCGCAGCCCCGAGCCGATCCCGGGCTCCGAGGAGATCATCCCGGCCGACGCCGTGGTCATCGCCTTCGGTTTCCGTCCGAGCCCGGCGCCATGGTTCGAGCAGTTCGGTATCCAGACCGACAGCCAGGGCCGTGTGGTCGCGCCGGAAAACGGCCAGTTCAAGCACCAGACCAGCAACCCGAAGATCTTCGCCGGTGGCGACATGGTCCGCGGTTCCGACCTGGTGGTCACGGCGATCTTCGAGGGGCGCAACGCCGCCGAAGGCATCCTGGACTACCTGGGCGTCTGAGCCTCTGCCAGGCTCTTGCTGCCGTATGGCGGCAAGAGTGCTCTGGTAAAGGGGGCTCTGGTCTCACCTTGTGGCGAGTGGGCTTGCCCACGCTCGGCTGCGCAGCAGCCGTAAACCCGGTCATCCCGGTCGACCTGATGTACCGGGTTGTCAGGGTTCGGGGGCGCTGTGCGCCCCGACGCGGGCAAGCCCGCTCGCCACAAGGTGAGACCAGGACCTCTGTCGCCCTCCGCGACAAATTGACCCGATAGACAAAAGACACGGCACTCGCCGTGCCTTTTTCGTTGCGCTCTGAGAAAATGCCCGCACTTTTTCTCCGGATGCCGACATGACTGCCCTGAAGAACGACCGTTTCCTGCGTGCCCTGCTCAAGCAACCCGTTGATGTCACCCCTGTGTGGATGATGCGTCAGGCGGGTCGCTATCTGCCGGAGTACCGCGCCAGTCGCGCCAAGGCCGGCGATTTCATGAGCCTGTGCATGAATCCGTCGTTCGCCTGCGAAGTCACCTTGCAGCCCCTGGACCGCTACCCGGGCCTGGACGCCGCGATCCTGTTCTCCGATATCCTGACCATCCCCGATGCCATGGGCCAGGGCCTGTACTTCGAGACCGGCGAAGGCCCGCGCTTCAGGAAGGTCATCGACAGCCTGGCCGACATCGAAGCGCTGCCGATCCCCGATCCGCGGAAGGACCTGGGCTATGTGATGGACGCGGTCAGCACCATCCGTCGGGAGCTCAACGGCCGGGTGCCGCTGATCGGCTTCTCCGGCAGCCCCTGGACCTTGGCGACCTACATGGTCGAAGGGGGCTCGTCGAAAGACTTCCGCAAGACCAAGGCCATGCTCTACGACAACCCGCAGGCCCTGCACCTGCTGCTGGACAAGCTGGCGCAGTCGGTCACCGCGTACCTCAACGGGCAGATCCGGGCCGGAGCCCAGGCGGTACAGATCTTCGACACCTGGGGCGGCAGCCTGTCGGCGGCGGCTTACCAGGAGTTCTCCCTGGCCTACATGCGCAAGATCGTCAGCGGCCTGATCCGCGAGCACGAAGGGCGCAAGGTGCCGGTCATCCTGTTCACCAAGAACGGCGGCCTGTGGCTGGAAAGCATCGCCGAGGCGGGTGCCGACGCGCTGGGCCTGGACTGGACCTGCGACCTGGGCGATGCCCGTCGCCGGGTCGGGGACAAGGTGGCCCTGCAGGGCAACATGGATCCTACCGTGCTGTATGCCAGGCCCGAGGCGATCCGTGCCGAAGTGGCGCGGATTCTCGCCAGCTACGGCGAAGGTTCGGGTCATGTGTTCAACCTGGGTCATGGCATCACTCCGGAAGTCGATCCAGAGCATGCAGGCGCCTTTATCGGCGCCGTCCACGAATTTTCCGCGCAGTACCATCGCTGAGTCTTCGGTTTCGACCACGGCCCCACTGACGGGGCCGTCGGTCCTGCTCTGCAAATTCCACTTTTTTCATCCCGCTGTGTAAGAACATTCCTGTTTTTTCTGCCTATTCTGGGCGTTTTCTGAAAGTTCCTTCGAAGAGTATTGTGCGCTCTATCTTGAAAAGTGGCCTCTTTCGGGAAAAATCAATATTGCTGATGATTCACTCTTTCTGCTCGGAATCATCTTACAGCTAAAAAAATCAATGTTCGTAAAATTCACATCCGAATTCTTACTGCTGAAGTTGCGGTGGTGTGGAATTCGGCTTTCTCTATTGCTATTCAAATGACTATCGATTGATGGGGCTTTCCCAGGGATAGGTATGTCCGCATCAAGGATACTTCTCTACTCGAGTTACATGGATACGAATACTTCAGTAATTCATTCCGGGATTGGAAACTATGATGAGAAAACGTTCGGGTTCGGTCGCAGCAGGTGTGTCCTCTCTAGCCATGCTCACGGCTCTGGTCGCTTCGCAACAGGCGGCGGCTCACGGTTATCTGAGCCATCCACCGTCGCGGGCCTATGCCTGCCAGCAGGGGTTGAACAAGGATTGCGGGAACGCGCAGTACGAGCCGCAGAGTGTTGGTGAGACCTTCAAGGGGTTTCCGGCCGGCAGTGGTGGCGGGCCGATGCAGGGGCCCATCGATGGCAGGATCGCCAGCGGCGGGTCGGCCAGCTTCTCCGCGCTGGATGCCCAGAGTGCGACGCGTTGGCATCTGACCGAAATCAAGGACCGCGATATCGAGTTCACCTGGGATTACACCGCGGCCCATCCGGCGACCCGGCATGAGTATTTCATCACCCGGGCCGGCTGGAACCCGAACCAACCGCTGACCCGCGCCTCGTTCGACAGCGCGCCCTTCTGCGAGGTGGACGGAGGCAATGCGCTGCCGGTTTCCGGTGCCAGGCATGCCTGTTCCATCCCGTCGGACCGGACCGGCCAGCATGTCATTCTCGGGATCTGGACCGTGGGCGACACCGCTGCGGCGTTCTACAACGTGGCGGATGTGAATATCATCCCCGAGGCGGTCACCCCGGATGGCTGGCACACGGTCGGCAACATCACCCCGGCTTCCACGGCCCTGCTGGTGGGCGACAAGGTCAAGGCCCGCGGCTTTGGCAATGAGGGCGAGATCAACGAGCGGCGTGTCGAGATCGCCATCGCGACGGCCGAGGAAGGGCGCCCGGAGAACTGGTCGTTCAAGTTGGCCGAGCAGATCAACCGGACCCAGGAGCTGGTGCGGGCCGGTGTTCGTGACGATGAGGGCAAGATCAACCCGATCAAGGGCGCAAACAAGGTCTTTGCCAAGGCCGAAAGCGGCGTGAAGCGCTATGAGTTGCAAATGGAGCTGCAGGAAGACGCTGGCGCCGACCTGCGCATTTCGACGCTGGGCAATGACTTCGCGCTGGACAAGGGGCGTCTCACCTTGCCCGTGCCGCTGCTCGGCAACCGCCTGATGAATGTCGAACTCACGGTGTTCAACGCCAACAATAAGGTCGTCGGCTCCATCACGCAACAGGTCGAGGCCGGTTCCACCAGCTTGAACGTGGACGTTCGCAGTGCGCCAGGCCCTCATCAGGTCAAGCTGGTCGGCGTGACGCCTGATGGTCGCACCACCCGCCAGGATCTCGTGTCCATCGAGCTGGGTGGCGAAGGGGTAGGCCACGAATACGACTGGGTCTATCCGCAAAATATTGAAAACTATCGCCCGGGTACCACTGTACTGGTGGATGACAATGTCTACGAGTGCAAGCCGTTTCCGGATGGTGACTGGTGCAAGGTTCCCAGTGAGCATCACTACAAACCGGGGCACGGAACCAACTGGCAGGATGCCTGGATAGCCAAGTAAGAGCCACTGTCGGGGGCCTGGAAATTACTGTGAAAGTTTCCGGGTCCCTGCCCGTGCCGTATCGGATTTCATTATATGAGCCAATCTTCGGCGAGCGAAAGATTACCGTATTGTCGTTTTCGGATTGTTCTGCACTGGTTGTCGGCTGTCGTTATTTTATGGGTGTTGCCCAGTGGATTTTATATAGCGATGTTTGATGTTCCCGTTCTATATCGGGAACGAATCGGCTTATTCAATATTTTTGTCGGAACGTTGTTCATTCCTTTTTTTGTTATTCGAATGCTGGTCTGTCTCGCTCATGTCCGCAGTGACTGTCGTTGCCTCGATTCCGCGCAGGCCTGGGCGGCCTTTGCCGTTCACAAGCTCATCTACCTGACGACAGCCGTCGTGCTGGCGAGCGGGGTGCTGATGATGAAGCAGCCGACCGATGTCTTCGGCCTGTTCGTCATGCCCGCGCCGCTTCAGGGCGGCGCGGGCATCGATCTGTTCATGCAGGTGCACCGACTGTCCTGCATCCTGCTCGGTCTGCTGGTGTTCCTGCATGTGGCGGCGGTGCTCAGGCATGAGCTTTCCGGGCGGTCGGTGCTTTGGCGTATGCGCTGGTGAGGTCTTCCATGCGGCTTTTGTGCTGGGCTCTGCCATTGGCCTATGGCGTCTGGCTGGCCTGGAGCGAGTGGGCGTTTCGTCGTGACCTGCCAAGCGTGCCGGTTGCCGCCTTGGGCAGCGCGACACCGGAGCCGGCGCAGCCGCTCAACCCGGCGGCGATAGCCACGGTACTCGGTCTGCAGGTCCGGGACAGTCTGGCGCGCAGCAGCGAGCCGTTGCAACTGCGGGCCAGTTTCGTCTCCAGCACGGGAGCGTCCCGCGCCCTGCTCGCGGGGGCCCAGGGCCAGCGCGTGTACCGGGTCGGTGACAGCCTGCCCGGCGGCAGCATGCTGCGTCGGGTCGAGGCCGGGCGCGTGGTGCTCTGGCGCAATGGCCGCGAGGAGTGGCTGGCGTTGGAGGCGCCTGCCCGCAGGGTGTTATCGCCACTCGGCAGCGCCACCTCCGCTGGCGCACCGTCTTCTTCGTATCTGAGGCCGGCGGCCCCGGGAATCAGGGTGAACCCATGAAACTTCCTGCAGTGTTCGCCCCATGGCGCCTGCTCATCGCTGGCCTGCTGCTGTCGTTGTCGCTTCCGGCGGCATGGGCCGAGGAGCCGCGCTGGCAACTGGCGATGAACGACGCCGAACTGCGTGATGTGGTGCGTGAGATGTCATCGATACTCGACACCACGGTGGTCCTCGACCCTCGTGTCCAGGGCCGTATCACGGTGCTCTCGGAGCAGGCGCTGGATCGCGAAGGTGTGCGACGGCTGTTCTACTCGGTGCTCGATGCGCACAATTTCACGGTGATCGATGAAGGTGACCGGATTCTCATCACGCCGGTGGCGGATGCCCGTACCCGCGCCAGCGATGCCGACAGCCACAGTGCCCAGGCCGGGCAGTTCGTCACCCAGGTGGTGGCCCTGAGCAACAGCCTGGCCAGCGATATTGCCGCCCTGGTCAGGCCATTGGTCTCGGCCAACGGCTATGTCGGTCCTTCGGCCTCGGCCAATGCCTTGGTGATCACCGACAGCGCCGGCAATGTGCGGCGTATCGCCAGGATCGTCCGCGAGCTGGATGCCGGGCACAAGAATGCCCATGAGGTGCTGCCTTTGCAGCATGGCCTGGCCGCCGACCTGGCGCGGGTGCTGGAGCAGTCCCTGGGCAAGCAGGGCGCCGAGTCGGGCAGCCAGGTGATTGCCGATACCCGTAGCAATCGTCTGCTGCTGGTCGGTCCCCAGGCGGTACGCAAGCGCCTCGTCGAGCTGGCGCGATCGCTTGACACACCGGTTCCGGTGGATGCGGACAACGCCCGGGTGATCCGTCTGCGCTACAGCGACGCCAAGCAACTGGCCGAAGTGCTCGACGCCATGGGCCAGGGGCTCGGCCAGGAGGTCGCCAGCCGGGACAACCCGTCGAGCAAGGCGGTGGTCAAGGCCGACGAGAGCCAGAACGCGCTGGTGCTGATCGCCGAGCCGAGCCAGGTACGGACCCTGGAGGGTATCGTACGCCAGCTCGACCAGCCGCGTTCGCAGGTGCTGATCCATGCGGCGATCGTCGAGGTTTCCGGGGATATCGTCGACGCGCTCGGGGTGCAGTGGGGCGGCAAGGCCGGCAGTGCCCAGGGGGGTATCACCTTTCCCAGTGCCGGTGTCGTCCTGTCGGGGGTTGGTGGCGCTGACGCCAAGCTGTTCGACGGTGCCGTGCTGCGCGTCGGTAGTGACCGTTTCAGCATGCTGATTTCCGCGTTGGCGACCAATACGCGCAACAACGTGCTGTCCACCCCCAGCCTTTTGACCCTGGACAACCAGGAAGCGGAAATCCTGGTGGGGCAGAACGTGCCGTTCAGGACGGGTTCCTACCAGCCCTCCAGTTCCGGCAATGACAAGCCCTACAACACGATCAGCCGTGAGGACATCGGCATCAAGCTGAAGATCCGTCCCCATATCAACGACGGTTCGACCCTGCGCCTGCGGGTCGAGCAGGAAAACTCCGAACTGGTGCCGAGCGCGCTGGTGACCGATGACCTGATCACCAACAAGCGCACGCTCAAGAGCACCATCCTGGTCGATGACGGCGAGATCATCGTCATCGGCGGCCTGATCAAGGACAGTACGCGCAACGAGAAAAGCGGTGTACCGCTGCTGCGCGACATTCCCTACCTGGGCGCGTTGTTCCGCTGGAATCGGGAGACGCAGGTCAAGACCAACCTGATGGTGTTCCTGCGGCCGACCATCGTGCGCGGGAAGGAGGACCTGGTCGAGGCCAGTGCGAGCGGTTACAAGCGGTTGCGCGAGCCCAGTCTGCCGTCGGCGCGCCAGGGCAATTCGCTGTTGCTGCCGAGCGACCCACGGCAACTGTTCGACGGCCCTGGCGATGATGCGGCGATCGACCTGCGCCGCCAGCAGGCAGCCCCATGATCCGCCGATTGCCGTTTGGTTTTGCCCGGCGTTTCGGCGTGCTGCTGGAGCCGCGGGACGAGGCGGCCGTGCTGCTGATCCGCGCGGACACACCGTTGACCGCGCTGGCCGAGGCGCGGCGTCAACTCGGCCGGGACTGGCCGCTGCGGACGTTGGCCGACGCGGAGTTCGCCGCGCGCCTGGCCGCCTGCTACAGCGATGGCCAGAGCGCCGCCGAGCAGGTCGCCCAGGGCCTGGACGACGAGCTCGACCTGATGAGCCTGGCCGACCAGGTCCCGCAGGCCGCCGACCTGCTGGAGCAGGAGGGCGATGCGCCGATCATCCGCCTGATCAATGCCCTGCTCAGCCAGGCGGTGCGGGAAAAGGCTTCGGACGTGCATCTGGAGACGTTCGAGCACAGTGTCTCGGTGCGCCTGCGAGTGGACGGCCAATTGCGCGAAGTGCTGCAACCGCGGCGTGAGCTGGCCACGCTGCTGGTGTCGCGGATCAAGGTCATGGCGCGGCTGGATATCGCGGAAAAGCGCGTGCCGCAGGATGGCCGGATCGCCCTGCGGCTGGCTGGGCATGAGGTCGATGTGCGGGTCTCGACCTTGCCGTCGGCCCATGGCGAGCGGGTGGTACTGCGCCTGCTGGACAAGCGGGCCGGGCGCCTGGAGCTGGCCCGGCTCGGCATGCCGGCCGACACCCTGGAGCGTTTCCGACGGATCCTCGGCAAACCCCACGGGATCTTCCTGGTCACCGGGCCCACCGGTTCGGGCAAGACCACCAGCCTCTATGCCGCACTGAATCACCTCAACGAGCGCACGCGCAACATCCTCACCGTCGAGGACCCGATCGAGTACCACCTGCCCGGCATCGGCCAGACGCCGGTCAACCCCAAGGTCGAGATGACCTTTGCCCGCGGGCTGCGGGCGATCCTGCGCCAGGACCCGGATGTGGTGATGGTCGGCGAGATCCGCGACCGGGAAACCGCGGCCATAGCCGTGCAGGCCTCGCTCACCGGGCACCTGGTGCTGTCGACCCTGCACACCAACAGCGCGGCGGGGGCGGTGACCCGTCTGCTGGACATGGGCGTGGATGCCTACCTGCTCGCCTCGTCGCTGGTCGGTGTATTGGCCCAGCGTCTGGTCCGTACGCTGTGCCCCGAATGCAAGGCGCCGGTGCTTGCCGACGCCAGCGCCTGCCAGCGCCTCGGGCTGGCGCCGCAGGCGGCACCGAGGCTGTTCCGGGCGGTGGGGTGTGCGCACTGTCAGCAGGGCTATCGCGGTCGTACCGGCATCTACGAGCTGATCGGCATCACTCAGGCCCTGGCGCAGATGATCCACAACGGTGTCAGCGAACCGGAGCTGGCCCGCCAGGCCCGATGCCTGGGGCCCAGCCTGTTCCAGGACGGACAGCGGCTGGTGCTGGAAGGTCGCACCAGCCTCGACGAACTGCTGCGTGTCACCCAGGAGGACTGAGCATGCCGACCTTCGACTATCACGCCCGGGATATTCACGGCCGACCCTGTCGGGGCCAGCAGCAGGCCGAGAGTGCACGACATGCCCGGCAGTTGCTGCGCGAGCGGGGCCTGTTGCCGAGCGTCCTGAAACCGCTGCGCGAACGCTCCGGCGTGTTGTCCGGTCGGGGTGTCGGTGGCGGGCTGGGCGCCGCCGAACTGGCCTTGCTGACCCTGCAACTGTCGACCCTGGTCCAGGCCGGGTTGCCGCTTGAGGAGGCGTTGCGGGCGGTGGCGGCGCAGACTCAGAAACGTCGCACCGCCAGCCTGCTGGCGACGGTGCGCGACCGGGTCCTGGAGGGCTACGCGCTGTCCTCGGCGCTGGCCGGTTTCCCCAGGGCCTTTCCCGAACTGTTTCGCGCCAGCATCGCCGCCGGCGAACGCTCCGGGCACCTGGGCCAGGTGCTGGAGCAGTTGGCGCACTACACCGAGGCGCGTCAGCAGTCTCGGCAGAAGATCCAGATGGCGCTGGTCTATCCGCTGGTCCTGCTGCTGGCGTCGCTGGGCATCGTCGGTTTCCTGCTGGGTTTCGTGGTACCGGACGTGGTGCGCATTTTCATCGACAGCGGTCGCGAGCTGCCGCTGTTGACTCGCGGGCTGATCAGCCTCAGCGACGGCCTGCGCGCCTATGCCTGGCTGCTGCTGTCGGGGTTGCTCGGCCTGGTCCTGCTGCTGCGTGGCGCCTGGCGGCAGCCTGCCCTGCGCCTGCGCTGGCACGCCTGGCTGTTGCGGGCGCCACTGCTCGGCGGCGTGCTGAAGGCGGTGGAGGCGGCGCGCTTCGCCAGCACCCTGGCGATTCTCGGCAAGAGCGCCGTGCCGCTGGTGGATGCCCTGGAAATTTCGGCCGCGGTGATCGGCAATCTGGCCGTTCGTGCGCGCATGCTCGAGGTCGCCCGTGCGGTACGCGAAGGCGGCAGCCTGACCCGGGCCCTGGAGCAGAGCGGCGATATCCCGCCGCTGATGCTGCACATGATCGCCAGCGGCGAACGCGCCGGCGAGCTCGACAGCATGCTGGCGCGGGCCGCCGAACAACAGGAGAAAACCCTCGCGGCCCGCATCGCGCTGGTCGTCAGCCTCTTC
Source organism: Pseudomonas fuscovaginae SE-1 (assembly GCF_000364705.1). GTDB lineage: Bacteria > Pseudomonadota > Gammaproteobacteria > Pseudomonadales > Pseudomonadaceae > Aquipseudomonas > Aquipseudomonas fuscovaginae_A. Next base: position 26,200 of record NZ_AQOH01000104.1, read on the forward strand.
GAACCGGCGATGCTGGTGGCGATGGGCGGCATCGTGCTGCTGATCGTCATGGCGATCCTGCTGCCGATCCTCAGTCTCAACCAAACGGTGAATTGATTCATGAACACTCCCGCATCTCTTCGGCAACGTGGCTTCACCCTGATCGAGATCATGGTCGTGGTGGTCATCATCGGCGTGCTGGGCGCGCTGGTGGTGCCGCAGTTCATGGGCCGCACGGACCAGGCCAAGGTCACCGCGGCGCGCACCGATATCCAGGCCATCGGCACGGCGCTGGAGATGTACCGCCTCGACAACTTCCACTACCCCTCGACGCAACAGGGCCTCGAGGCCCTGGTGAACAAGCCGCTGGGCGCACCGGAGGCGAAGAACTGGAACCCCCAGGGCTACCTCAAGCGCCTGCCGGTCGATCCCTGGGGCACGCCGTACCAGTACCTCAACCCGGGCGCCCGGACCAAGGGCTACGATCTCTACTCCTTCGGTGCCGATGGCATGGCCGGTGGCGACGAGCTCGCCGCCGACATCGGCAACTGGGACCACTGACCAGTGCCGGCGCGCTCGCGTGGTTTCACCCTGCTGGAATTGCTGGTGGCCATGGTGATCATGGGGCTGGTGGCCGGGCTGATCGGTTTCTCGATGAAGCCCAGTCCGCTGCGTCAGGCCCGCCAGGAAGCCGGGGCGCTGTTGCAGTTGCTGCAGCATTTGCGCGAGCAGGCCGTGCTCGAAGGCCAGGAGTTCGGCTTGCGCATCGATGCCGAGGGTTACCAGGTGGTGCTGTATGAGCGCCCCGAATGGCGTGCTGCCGGTGCATCCTATCGCTTGCCCGACGGCCTGTACTTTCGCCTGGAGCTCGAAGGCCAGCCGCTGAAGCTGGGCAACCGGCCGAACCAGCCGCAGTTGCTGGTGCTGAGCAGCGATGAAATGAGCGCCTTCACGCTGCATTACGAAACCGCCCAGCGGCGTTGGCTGAGCGTATCGGGAGACGGCCTTGGCGACCCGGCCATCGATGAAAGCTGAAGGCGGCTTCACCTTGCTGGAGGTCATGGTGGCCCTGGCGGTGTTTGCCGTGCTCGCCGCTGCGGTGCTGTCGGCCAGCGACTACGTGCTGCGCCAGGGCGGCAGTCTGCAGCAACGGCTGTTCGCGGTCTGGCTGGCGGACAACCAGTTGAGCGAACTGCGCTTGCAAGACGCGCCGGCACCGGGGCGGCAGCACTTGCTGCGGCGTTTCGACGGACGCGAGTGGCGCCTGGACCAGAATCTGATTCCGGCGTCTGACGGGCGCCTGATGCAGGTCGAACTGGAAGTTCGTCTCGGCAATGACCCGCAACCGTTGCATCGCCTCACGGGTTGGTTGCCGCTGACCGGGAGCGAACGACGCGATGACTAGGCAGAGTGGTTTCACCCTGCTGGAGCTGGTCATCGCTCTGGCGATTTTCAGCCTGCTGAGCCTGGGCAGTTGGCGGCTCTACGAGGGCCTGTTGCGGGTGCAGGAGCAGGTGTCGGCCCACGAACAGGCACTGCGCAGCCTGCAACGGGCGCTGAGCGTGCTTGAGCGGGACCTCATGCAACTGGCCGTTTCCACCGAGGCTCCGGCGCTACGCCTGCGCCAGGGTGAACTGAGTCTGTTGCGCGGCAACTGGCGCAACCCGCTGGACCAGCCGCGCAGCGAGCGCCAGGAAGTCAGCTATCGCCTGGAGGCGCACAGCCTCTGGCGTCACAGCCGCAGCCCCGGGTTGGCGCCCCCTCTCCAGCAGGTGTTGCTGGGCGATGTGCGCCAATGGCGCTGGCGTTTCCACGACCCCCGGGTCGGTTGGCGCAGCGACTGGCCGGCTGGCGCCAAGCTGCCGCGGGCGATCGAGGTGACGTTGTCCGCCGGGCGTTTCGACGGGATTCGCCGGGTCATCCTGCTGCCGGAGGACGCATGAGTCCATGCCAGCAACGGGGTGTGGCGCTTATCACCGTACTGCTGATCATGGCCTTGGCGCTGCTGCTGACCGCCAGCCTGCTGCGCAGTCACCGGCTGACCTTGCAGGGCGGTGCCCAGCATATCCACCAGGTGCAATTGCGCCAGTGGGCGCTCGCCGCCGAGGGCTGGGCCGTCCAACAACTGCCGATCGCCGAGCCGAAGGCGATGCAGAACGTCAACCTGGCCCAGGACTGGGCGCTGCGGCCGCTGGCGTTGACGCTACCGGACGTCGAATTGCGCCTGGACATCGAGGACCTGGCCGGGCGCTTCAACCTGACCCCGCTGTTCGCCTCCGGCAAGGCCGATGAAATCGTCCAGGCCCGCTGGGCCCGGCTGCTGGAGCGGCTGGACCTCGCCGCCATCGACCTGGCGCCGCTGCGCGGCACCGAGGTTCGCGACCCGAGCCAATTGCGCCTGCTGCCCGGTGTGGACGGGGCGAGCCTGCGTCGCCTGGAACCCTGGGTCGTCCTGCTACCGGGCGATGCCGGGCTGAACGTCAACACCACCAGCGCGCTGCTGCTGTCGACCCTGGAAGGCATGAGTGACAGCGATGCGCAAAGCCTGATCGAGCGGCGCCCCGCCGAAGGTTATCCGGATGCCGGCAGCTTTGCCCTGGTCTCCGGCCTCCGGGGCCGTGGCATTTCCGCCCATGGCCTGGGCGTGAGCAGCCGCTGGTTTCGCGTCAGCATCGAAGTCGCGGCCGGTCGCAGCCGGTTGCGGCTGGTCAGCGACCTGGAAATCGATCCGAAAACCCTGCGGCCGCGTGTTGTGCAACGCCGCTTCCTGGCTCCGACCCAAGGCGAATCGTCCTCATGATCCCGTGGCTTTACCTTTACCCGGCAGGGCTCGATGCGCCCGATGAACAGTGGCCGGTCGCCTGCTGGCAAGTCCCTGACGAAGGGCGCGACATGACCTTGGCCGAGGCCGCCGAGAGGCTGGCGGGCAAGCCCGTGCGGGTGGTGCTGCCGATTGAAGCCTGCGGCTGGCTGCGCAGCGAACCGTGGCCGGGCCGCCGTCGACCCACGGCCCTGGCGCTGGCCTATGCGCTCGAAGAGCAATTGACCGATGATCCGGACAGCCTGCACCTGGCGTCGGGCAATCCCGATCCGGCCCGCCGCTATCCGCTGCTGGTGGTCGACAAGGCGCGCTTTGGCCGTATCGTCGAGCTGCTGCGGCAGGTGGGTTTGCAATTGGCGAGTGTGCGGGTCGATGCCGATCTGTTGCCCGCTGACCAGGCCTACTGCGTCTGGTGGGGTGGCCGCTGGCTGCTGGGTGGTGCTCTTGAGGCGCGCCTGGCGTTGCCCGGGTCGGCGCTGCCGGGGCTGGCTGCGCGATTGCCGGCCGAACTCGTTCGGCTGGATTGCGCGCACTCGGCGCAAGTCTCGGCACTCTTGAACTCTGGGCTGGGGACGGAGTTGCTCCAGGGACCGTTTCGGCCGACGAGCGCACGTCAGCCTTGGCGACCGCTGCTGGCGTTTGCGCTGGTGCTGTTCGTCCTGTCCTGGGGTTTTACCCAGGCACGCAGCCATTATCTGGAAGCCCAGGCCGGACGGCTCCACGAACGGAGTATCCAGCACTTCCAGGCGCTTTACCCGGAGCAGACGCGGGTGATCGACCTGGCTGCCCAGCTCCGGGCGCTGGGCGCTGCCCAGACACAGCAGCCCCGGCGGATGGTCCGGCTGGTGCAACTGGTCGAGCAGGTGATCGGTGGCAGCGGCGTCGAGGTTCAGCGGATCGAATATCGGGCTGGCGCGGGCTGGACACTGGCGCTGACCGCCCGTGATTTTGCCGAGCTGGAGCGCTTGCGCGAGCGTGGGCAGCAGCACCGCTTGCCGATCCGGCTCGGCACGGCGAACAAGGAGGGCAGTCGCGTACGTGCCCTGCTGACCCTGGAGGAACAGAACGGATGATCGGACGCCTGCCGATAGTGGTCTTGTTGATCGAGCGCTGGCAGCGCCTGGCCCGGCGGGAGCGCCAGTGGCTGGCCGGGTTGGCGATCTTCCTGCTGGCGGTGCTGCTGTTCAGCGGCCTCTGGCAACCGGCACAGCAGCGCCTGGACAAGGCGCAGCGCCTGTACCAGCAACGCCTGGTGCTGCTGGCCGAGGTACATAAGGCGCGGCCGACGGTTGTCCGGGCGGATTCGGCGCAGCCACTGTCGACCCGTCTGGGCGAGACCGCCCGGGCAGCCGGGCTCGAACTGCAGCAACTGGACCAGGACGGCCAGTCGCTGCGCCTGACCCTCTCGGGCGACGCCATGGCCCTGCTCGGCTGGCTTGATCGCATCGAGCAGGGCGGGGCGCGGTTGCAGAGCCTGAGCCTGGAGCCGCGTGATGAGCGGTTGGAGGCTCGGGTGGTGTGGCTGGCGCCCTAGTTCAGGACGCCTGGTTGCTTGCCAGCACCGGCAATCGCGCCAGTTTCAACGCCACCAGCAAGGCCACCAGCAGCAGGCTGCCAATGAACAGGCCGATACCGTTCCAGGCGCCGTAGTGCCAGGCCACGCCGCCCAGGGTCCCGGCGACGCTGGAGCCGGCGTAGTAGCAGAACAGGTACAGCGACGAGGCCTGCCCCTTGGCTTTCTGGGCGCGGCGGCCGATCCAGCTGCTGGCGACCGAGTGCGCGCCGAAGAAACCGAAGGTGAACAGCAGCACCCCGCCGATCACCACCGGCAGCGGCGTGGCCAGCGTCAGGGCGATGCCCAGCAGCATGGTCAGGATCATCGACCACAGCACCTTGCGCCGGCCCAGCTTGTCGGCCAGGGCGCCGATCTGCGCCGAGCTGTAGATGCCCGACAGGTAGACGATCGACAGCAGGCCGACGAACGCCTGGCTCAAGCTGTAGGGTTCGGCCAGCAGGCGATAGCCGATGTAGTTGAACAGCGTCACGAAGGCGCCCATCAGCAGGAACGCTTCGAGGAACAGCCAGGGCAGGCCGGCGTCACGAAAGTGGAGGGTGAAGCCGTTGAGCAGGTTATGGGTGTTGAGCCGGCTCGGGCGGAAGTTGCGTGATTCCGGCAGGATCTTCCAGAACACCGTCGCGGCGATCAGCGCCAGGCCGCCGATCACCAGCAGCGCGGTGTGCCAACTGACGAAGTCGATCAGCACGCCGATGATCAGCCGCCCGCTCATCCCGCCAATGGCGTTGCCGCCGATGTACAGGCCCATGGCGAAGCCGATGTGTTGGGGATGGATCTCTTCGCTCAGGTAGGTCATGCCGACCGCAGCCAGGCCGCTCAGCGACAGGCCCACCAGCGCCCGCATGAGCAACACGCCCTGCCAGGTGGGCATGAAGGCACCGAGGATGGTGAACAGTGCGGCGCTGAACAGCGCCACCACCATCACTGGCTTGCGTCCGAGGCTGTCGGAAATCGGCCCGGTGATCAGCAGGCCGATCGCCAGCATCGCGGTGGCGACCGACAGGATCAGGCTGCTCTGGGCCGCATTGATGCCGTACTCCTTCGACAGCATCGGCATCATCGGCTGTACGCAGTAGAGCAGGGCGAAGGTCGCGAAACCGCCGGAGAACAGCGCCAGCACGGTGCGCATGAACGCCGGGGTGCCTTTCTCGATGTAGGTGTCGCTGGGGCGGGGGGCGATATCGTCCGAAGCGTTGGGGGAAATTTCGTGGGCGAGGGGAGCGACAGCAGTTTTCACGGTGGACCTCGGAAGGCGCATTCGGTCAGGCAGTGAAAAAATCATATAGCTGGCTAAATATTCTTTCCAATATATTGTTCGACATGTTTGATAGGTTTTACGACTCAATGAGGTCTCCATGGAATTGCGTCACCTGCGCTACTTCATCGCCGTCGCCGAGGAACTGCATTTCGGCCGTGCCGCAGAGCTGCTGGGCATCTCCCAGCCACCGCTGAGCCAGCAGATCCAGGCCCTGGAGCAGGAACTGGGGGCGCGGCTGTTCGAGCGAACCAATCGTCGAGTCGAACTCAGTGAAGCGGGGCGATTGTTCCTCGCAGAGGCCCGGCTGGTGCTGGCCCAGGTCGACAAGGCGGCGGACGTGGCCCGTCGCGCCCAGTTGGGCGAACTGGGGGAGCTGAAGATCGGCTTCACCTCGTCGGCACCATTCAACTCGACGATCCCCCAGGTGATTTTCTCGTTCCGCCAGTCCTACCCGGCGGTGCACCTGAACCTGCAGGAAATGAGCAGCAAGATGGTCGCCGACGCGTTGATGGACGAGTCGATCGAGGTGGGGTTGATGCGCCCGCTGGCGTTGCCCGACGCCCTGCATGTTGTCGAGCTGATGCGCGAGCCGCTGGTGGCGGTGCTCAGCGCCGAGCATCCGCTGGCCAGTGGCAGCGAGGCGGGCTTGCATCTGTCCGAACTGGCGCTGGAGCCTTTCGTGTTCTTTCCACGTAGCTATGGCAGTGGCCTGTATGCGCAACTGGTGACGCTGGCGCGCCAGGCCGGTTTCAGCCCGCACTTCGCCCAGGAGGCCGGTGAGGCGATGACCATCATCGGATTGGTGGCGGCGGGGCTTGGGGTCTCGGTGCTGCCGGCGTCCTATCAGCGCATCCGCATCGATGGTGTGGTCTACCGGCCGCTATTGGACCCGGATGCGATCTCGTCGGTGTGGCTGGTTCAGCGCAAGGACCAGAAGTCACCGATGGCCAAGGCGTTTGTCGAGTTGTTGACGCAGCGGACGATGGGTTTTTCGGAGCATCACACCGGCGCGAAGTAAAACGACCTAGTGTGCCGGTAGATTATTCAACGACTGCTCCAACTCGGCTTTTGCCATCTCCACCAGATGCATGGTCGAGAACGCCAAGGCGCGCTTGGAGCCGCTGAGACCATCACCGGACTCGTAGGCGGTGGCCGCTGCGCAGGTCAGCAGATCGGAGATGTGAATCAGGGATTCTTCCAGGTTTCGATGGGCTTTGGTGCTGGGGGCGTGCGCCGGTGGTGCAGGGGTAGTTTTGCTCATGGTCATGCTCCTGACGAAAGAGGGAGCTACCAGCATCACTTGCAGATGATGGGTGGCAGCTGTACGCGAGCCTGCAAGACCGGAACGTCAGGGACACCGGCTGACCCAAGGGTCACCCGCGCACAGCCACCATAAATCGCAGCCACTGAAAAGTGCCGTGCGGGGTGGGGCGCTTTCACGCCTGATGTTCATCGAGCTTGCAGACTCGGTCGCTGATTTTGCAGCGACAAATCGCAGGCTAGCGGTGTGATGAACAACCCACAAGGTATTGGGATTTTCTAGGAAATGTCTCGCGAGTGAAAGGGAAAGGTCTTTCAGCTGACACAAAAGCTCGCGAGTGGGGCGCTGAACTTGTGGCGAGTGGGCTTGTCGGAACGCCGCACCGCCCGCCACAAGGGAGAGTCCGCATCGCTGGGGGGTTACTGCACTTTCGACAGGTCGCCCTTCAGCGCTACGCCGCCGATGAATGCGCCGGCATGGCACTCGTAGGTGGTCGGGCTCTTGGTTTCGTTACGCTTGTAGTAGCTGACGATGTTGGTCACCGCGTTCGCCCCGGCCTTTTTCGCCGCGTCGTGCAGGGTGATCAGCGCCGATTGCAGGGCCCAGGCGCAGGCCTCCTCGTCGCTCTTGTTGAAGGCGTTGGTCTTCTTGTTGGTCACCGCGCCAGGGCTGACCACGCTGACCTTGCCCTTGGGCGTGTTGCCCGCCAGGTAGAACTTGACGCTGCCATCGATCTTGCCGGTGCTGACCGCTTCGGCCACCACCTTGTCGAATGGCAGGTTCAGCGTGGTATCGCGCGCCTGGCTCAGGCCGGGCAGGCTGCACAGGACCAGGGTGGCAGCGGCGGCCCAGGTTTTCGTTTTCATGATCAACTCCTTGTTTTTCGATGCACGGAAGAAACGGTGTTACTGGCTGATCGGTTGCGGCTGGTCGACACCGATGGCGCGAGCGGTGCTCTCGGCATCGTGATCGCGCAGCTCACGCAGGATGCCCTTGTCCAGCAGGCGCACCCAGCGGATGTAGTTCTTGTGGATCTTGCCATCCTTGTAGTCCATGCCGCTGCTGTCGCGGTAGGCGATGTTGTAGCCGCTGGCGCTGTAGTTGATGTCGACCTCGACGTGGAATTTCTCACGCACGGTGATCTCGGCCTGGATCTGCGACGGGTTGACCCGCTGCACGCTCCACTTGCGCTTGACCAGGGTGGTGAGGATCGCCTGCTTCATCTGCTCCTGGCTGGTCTGGATCTCGGGGGTGACGGTGCGCGTCGGGGTGATGATTTTCTTGCTGGTGCAACCGGCGGTCGTCAACAGGGCCAGGGCGATCAGTACAACGCGAAACAGGGACATTCCATTTCTCCAGTGGGGTAAAAAATCAGGACCAGCGACGGAACACCAGCGAGGTGTTCACGCCACCGAAGGCGAAGTTGTTGTTCATCACATACTCGTTGCTCATCTGCCTGAACTCGCCGCGCAGGTAGTCCAGCTCGGCGCATTGCGGGTCGACCTGGTCGAGGTTGAGCGTGTGCACGTAGCTGTCGCGGTTCATCATCTCGATGCTGAACCAGGACTCCAGCGCACCACAGGCACCGAGGGTGTGGCCGAGGAAGCTCTTTTGCGAACTGATGGGCATGCGGCTGCCGAACAGGCTCTGGGTCGCCAGGGTCTCGGCGATGTCGCCCTGTTCGGTGGCGGTGCCGTGGCCGTTCACATAGCCGATGGCCTCGGGCGCGAGCCCGGCATCCTCCAGCGCCAGTTCCATGGCCCGGCGCATGGTGGCCTGCTCCGGACGGGTTGCATGCTGGCCGTCGGCATTGCTGCCGAAGCCGACGATTTCCGCGTGGATATGCGCGCCGCGGGCCAGGGCATGCTCCAACTCTTCGAGCACCAGCATGCCGCCGCCCTCGCCGATCACCAGGCCGTCGCGGCCGCTGTCGTAGGGGCGCGGGCTGGTGTGCGGGGCATCGTTTTTCAGGCTGGTGGCGTAGAGCGCGTCGAACACCATGGCTTCGGTGGCGCAGAGCTCTTCCGCGCCACCGGCGAGCATCATCGGCAGGCGGCCGAACTTGATCGCCTCGTAGGCGTAGCCGATGCCCTGGCTGCCACTGGTGCAGGCACTGGAGGTGGGGATCAGGCGGCCGGTGAGGCCGAAGAAGATGCTGATGTTGGCTGCCGTGGTGTGCGGCATCATGCGCACGTAGGAGTTGGCGTTGAGCCCCTCGGCCACCGAGTTGATCAGCATCATGCCGAAGGCCTTGATCTCGTCGGTGCTGCCGGTGGACGACCCGCAGGCCACGCCCATGCGCCCGTCGCGGATGATCTCGTTGCCCAGCAGGCCGGCGTCGGCCAGGGCCATTTCGGCGGCACCGACGGCGAAGCGCGAAACCCGGCCCATGCTGCGCAACTGCTTGCGGGTCCAGTGCGAGGGCACCGCATAGTCGTCCACCGGTCCGGCCAGGCGGGTGTTCAGTTCGCTGAAACGGTTCCATTCGTCCATGCGCCGGATGCCGCTGCGACCGGCGCGGAAGTTCGCTTCGATACTGGCCCAGTCGCTGCCCAGCGAGGTGATGCCGGCCATGCCGGTGACGACGACGCGTTTCATCAGCACAGGCCTCCGTTGACGGCCAGAACCTGCCGGGTGATATAGGCCGCTTCGGCGGACATGAGGAAGTTCACCGCGCCGGCGACTTCTTCCGCAGTGCCCATGCGCTGCGCGGGGATCATTTTCAGCAGCTCTTCCACCGGGACGTTTTCGTCGAGCATGGCGGTGTCGATCAGCCCCGGGGCCACGCAGTTGACGGTGATTTTTCGTTTGCCCAGCTCGATCGCCAGAGCCTTCGCCGCGCCGATCAGACCGGCTTTCGAGGCGCTGTAGTTGACCTGGCCGCGGTTGCCGATCAGCCCGGAGACCGAGGTGATGCAGACCACCCGACCCGGCGCGCGACGGCGGATCATCGGCATCATCAACGGGTGCAGCACGTTGTAGAAGCCGTCGAGGTTGGTGCGCAGCACCTGGTCCCAGTCATCGTCCGAGAGCGCCGGGAAGGCGCCGTCGCGGGTCAGGCCGGCATTGAGCACCACGCCGTAGTAGGCGCCATGGGCCTCGACGTCGGCTTCCAGAATCGCCCGGCAGGTTTCCCGCTCGGACACGTCGAACTGCAGCACCCGTGCGTTGCGGCCCAGGGCCTGGATTTCGGCCTGCACGGCGTCGGCCTCGGTGCGACCGCTGCGGCAGTGCAGCACCAGGTCATAACCGGCCTGGGCCAGGCGCAGGGCGATAGCACGGCCGATGCCACGGCTGGAGCCGGTAACCAGTATGGATTCAGTCATGGCTGGATTCCTGTGATTCGTTGAGATAGGTGGCGGCCTGGGGCGGACGGAACACGTTCAGGCGGGCCGAAGCCTGGATGGACGGACCGCTGAGGTGGCATTCGAATACTCCCATGCCATTGTCGTCCTCCAGGGAGCGCTGGGCATGGATGGTCAGTTCGCTGCCCAGCGGGAAATGTTCGACGTTGCATTCGAACTTGCGGGTACCGAGCAGGAAGCCCAGTTCCACCGGGCGACCCTCGCTGCGGGCGCGGCAGCCGGCATAGGCGGCCACGCTCTGGGCCATCAGCTCGATGCCGACCCAGGCCGGCAGGCTGCCGTCCTCGCGGTTGAACAGGCCGCCGGGGCGCACGGTGAGGCGGGTGTTGATCTGCTCTTCATCGAAGCTCAGGACCTGATCGATAAGGATCATGTCCCCGGCGTGGGGCAGCAGTTCGGCGAGCGGCCAATCGATCATGGGGCGTCTCCGATAATCAGGCTGACGTTGTTGCCGCCGAAGGCAAACGAGTTGCTCATCAGCCGGCGTGGGGTCTTGGCGTCGAGCCGGTCGTTCGGGCCGACCCAGTGCAGCCCAGGCAGGGCCGGGTCGGGCTGGCCGTCCCAGAGATGGGGCGGCAGGGCGCCGTGGGGGTTCTCGGTACTCAGGCTCAACCAGCAGAAGGCCGCCTCCAGCGCCCCGGCGGCGCCGAGTGTATGGCCGGTCATGGGCTTGGTCGAGGAGCAGGGCAGGCTGTCCGGGAACAGCCCGGCCACCGCCAGGCTCTCCATGGCATCGTTGTGCTGGGTCGCGGTGCCGTGCAGGTTCAGATAGGCGATCTGCTCCGGTTGCAGGCCGGCCTGGCGCAGCGCCTTGCTCATCGCCTGGGTGGCGCCCTTGCCGGCTGGTTCCGGGGCGGAGATATGGTAGGCATCGCAACTGGCGCCGGCGCCGAGCAGGGCGATCGAATGCGCCTCGCCCGGCTGGCGGGTCATCAGGAACAGCACGGCGGCTTCGCCGATGTTGATGCCGTTGCGGTTCACCGAGAACGGGTTGCAGCGCTGTTCCGATACCGCTTCCAGCGAGCTGAAGCCATTGAGGGTCAGCTTGCAGAGACTGTCGACTCCGCCGCACAGAACGGCATCGCACAGGCCCAGGTCGAGCAGGCGCTGGGCGCTCATCAGGGCGCGGGCGCTGGAGGTGCAGGCGGTGGAGATCACATAGGCCGGGCCATCCAGTTGCAGCCAGTCGGCGAGGAAACTGGCCGGGGCTCCGAGTTCCTGTTGCCGGTAATCGTAGTCGGCGGGGAATTGCTGGTCACGCAGATAGCTGGCGATACCGCGGCTGGCTTCATCGATACCCGAAGTGCTGGTGCCCAGGACGATGCCGATGCGCTCGCGGCCATAGGTGGCGATGGCCTGGCGGATCGGCTCGGCGATCTGCAGGGTCGCTTCCATCAGCAACTGGTTGTTGCGGCTGTGCTGGTTGCTCAGCTCGCCGGGCAAGGCCACCAGCTCGCCGCGCACGGCGGCGACGGGTAGCGCGCGCTCGGGGACCCAGCCGGTTTCGGCACGAATGCCCGAGCAGTCGCCGGCGAACAGGTTGCGGGCGACTTCCTGCTTGTCGCGACCCAGCGCGCAGATCAGGCCGAGGGCGTTCAGGTAGGCGGTCATGGCGCGCTCTCGTTCAACGGGCTGATGCTGTAGTGCAGACCTTGCGGCAGGTCGAGGCGGAAGAACAACGGCTGACGATAACTGACCTGCCACTGCTCGCCCAGTTTCCGTTGCCCGGCTTGCTGGCGGGCAGTGGGGTAGTTGTCTGCCAACTCGGCCTGCGGCGTCAGCGCGAACAGCAGCGCGGCGAACAGCTCGCGGGCTTGCGGGTTGGGTGGCAGCAGGCCATCGGCGTGCCAGTCACCATCCTGCAGGAGCTGGCGTGCCAGCGGGATGCCCAGCGGATCCATCAGCGACCAGCGCAGGCCACCGGCCTCGCGCTGGATCACCAGCAGCCAGTCCTGACGTACGCCGTCCTGCTGGCGCTCGACCAGCAGTTGCAGTGGCAGGTTCAGGGTCGGGGTGTACGCGGGCAGCGGCAGGCGGCTGGCGCAGGCGCCCAGCAGCAGGAAGCAGCCCAGCAACAATGTACGGATCATTCGCGCGGCCCTGCCAGGGGTTTGCGGGCGACCACATTGACCAGGGTTTCCTCACGCTGGCCGACTGGCGGCGGGTTCTTCAGGCGCAGGCGTTCGAGCAGGCCGAAGTCCTTGGCCCGGCTCCACCACAGGTAGGGGTACGAGACGTTCCTTTCTTCGAACTCGAAGCCCTGGTCGCGAATCATGTCCAGGTACTGCGCGGCGCTTTTCTGCACATGCATCGGATGGCGGAACAGCCATCGGATCACCCAGGTGTCGATATAGGCTTCGGTGGATTCGGCGAACAGCAGGTAGCCACCCGGTTTCAGTACCCGGTAGAACTCGGCCAGGGCCCGGTCCTGCTGGACCAGGTGGTGGAAGGTCTGGTGGCAGAACAGGATGTCGACGCTCTCTGACGGGACTTCCAGGGTCGCGCAGTCGCTGCCGATCAGCTCGATGTCGAGATTGCGCCGCCGGGCTTCCTCGGCGGCCAACTGCAGGCTGTGCGGGTCGGCGTCGAGGCCGATCAGTCGTTGCGGCGCGAACACCTGCTGCAGGTACTGGAAGGATTTGCCCTGGCCGCAGCCGGCATCGAGCAGCACCGGGTTTTTCGGCAGCTCTTCGCTGAACAGGCGCCGCAGGTCGTTGATCGCCACGCGCAACACATGGTGCTGCCAGGTGTGGCTGCGCAGGAACCAGAAGCCGAAACGGGTTTCCTCGACGTAGGTGTCGCTCAGGTATTGATTGCTCATGCCGGGGTGCTCGCACAGATTTCCGAGAGCATCCGCAGGCGACGCTTGGGCTCACTGACAAAGGGGTTGCGTTCGTCCCAGGCATAGCCGGCGAGGATCGAGCTGATCATGGCGCGGATTTCCTCCGAGCTGCCGGGATGGTAGATCACATCCTGGAAGGTCCCGGCGTACCAGCCTTCGACGTAGCAGCGGAAGGTGTCGACACCCCGTTTCAACGGTTCGGCGAAGTCGCGCTGCCAATCGACGCTTTCACCCTGTAACTGCCGGTGCAGCAGGCCCGCGGCCATGCTGGCCGAGCGCATGGCGATGGTCACGCCGGAGGAGAACACCGGGTCGAGGAATTCCGCCGCATTGCCCAGCAGCGCGTAGCCCGGGCCGTGCAGGCGCTTGACGTTGGCCGAGTAGCCGCCGATGGCCCGTGCCGGGGTGTCCCACTCGGCGTTTTCCAGCACGCGTTGCAGGCTCGGGGTTTCGGCGACGAAACCCTTCAGGCAGGCATCCAGGTCTTCGCCACGACCGGCGAAGTGGCTGGCGTCGGCGACCACCCCGAGGGAGCAGCGGCCATTGCTGAACGGGATGGTCCAGAACCAGATATCGCGCTTTTCCGGGTGGGTGGTGATGAGGATCTTCTCCCGCTCGAAAGCGGGGTGGTCGATGCGGTCTTCGATGTGGGTGAACACCGCCCGGCGCACCGGGAAACCCGACGGCGCCTCCAGGTCCAGCAGGCGCGGCAAAACGCGGCCGTAGCCGCTGGCATCGAGAACGAAGCGGGCTTCGAGCCGATACTCGCTACCGTCTTCGCGCCGGACCTGCACCTGGGGTCGCGGACGCTCGAAGTCGGCGCCGACGATCTCTTCGCCGTAGCGGATTTCCACCCCTTGCAAGGCGGCCTGGTCCGCCAGCAGTTTGTCGAAATCGGCACGCTGGACCTGGAAGGTGGTTGGCTTGCCGTTGCTGAAGGTCTTGCCGAAGTCGAAGGCGCTGTAGCGGTCGCCCCAGGCGAAGGCCGCGCCGTTTTTCAACTGGAAGCCGGCGGCGTTGACGGCGTCGAGCATCCCGGCTTCCTCGACGAAGTCCAGGCAGTGGGACAGCAGGCTTTCGCCGATGGAAAAGCGCGGGAAATGCTGGCGCTCGACAATCAGTACATCATGACCATGGCGCTTGAGCAGGGCGGCGGCAATCGCACCGGAGGGACCGGCGCCTATCACCAGCACTTCACGGCGTTCCATTTCAGTCATTGGCACACGGGCTCCTTGCCGGTCTCGGCGCTATTCAAGGGAATTCGATTCATGCCTGCCAGCGCTGGCAGCAGCGTGGCGAGCAGGCCCATCAGCATCAGCGCGAAGTACAGCGCCGGACTGATCAGCTGTTGTTGCAGGAGCAGGTTGAGGAAGACGATCTCACTCAAGCCGCGAATGTTGAGCAGCAGGCTTTCCTTCCAGCGGCTGGCGCCGGGAAACGACTGACCGGCCCAGCCCAGGCCCAGCCAGTTGCCCAGCAGCTTGCTGGCGACCGGGGCCAGCAGCAGCGCGACGAACTGTAGCAGGCTCAGGTTGTTCAGGGCACTGTGCACGTTGATCTGCGCGATACCGAAGGTGAGGATCAGCGGAACCGCCACGCCGATCTGCAGGCGGCTCATCCACTCGGGCTTGAGCGGCGGTACCAGCGGCACCTTGAGCCAGGCCATGCAGAGCAAATAGCCGATGCCGAAGATCAGCGCGTTGAGTTTGTAGTGTTCGGCCACCACCAGCAGGCCGAAGAAGCCCAGGCCATGGACCAACGGCTGGCGTACCCGGCAGCCATGCAGGGCCAGCGGCAACAGGGCCCCACCCAGCGGCAACAGCAGGCTGCCCAGGTGCAGGCTGCCCTGGGCCAGGCCGAACAGGGACCAGCAGGTCAGGTCGATCAGGATCGCGGTCTGCACCAGGCGACGGGTGGCGGCGAGGGGGTAGCCGATGTGCTTGAGATAGAGATAGAGCACCGGGATCGCGGTGATGGCGAACACCAGGCCGATCGCCAGGGCGTTCAGCCAGTGCTGTTCCGGCAGCAGCCAGACGGCGCAGGCCAGCCCGCAGGCGAATGGCACGCCGAAGCTTGGCAGGGCGATCTTCAGGCTCTCACGGTCCAGCTTCAGTTCGATCACGTCGCCGAGAATGCTCCCCAGCACCAGCGCGAAGGCGCAACCGTAGAGGGTCCTGAGCCAGTCGGGAGCGACCAGCGCGGCACCGCTCAACTGCCAGTGCGGCTCGATCCAGAACAGCATCAGCAGCGGCAGGCCGAAAGTCGCCAGCAGCAACTGGCTGACGATCGGCACCAGGCCGAACCGTCGGCCGATGCGGGTCGCCACGGCGAATGCGGCCAGCGCCATGCCCCAGAACAGCAGGATCAACATGATGCGGCGTCCTTGTCCGTGGTCGCATGATGCCGCCCGGCCCAGGGTGCGAGCAGGAAGCTGAAGGCCAGGCCGAGGCTGACCGACAGGCCGAAGTTGCTCACTGCCGGCGTGTTGGAAATCGCCAGCAGGCCGAACGACAGCCAGGTGGTCAGCGCGGCCAGCAGGGTGCCGAGCAGGCTGACCGCCGCGCCGCCGATCTGTTCGCGCATGAGGATCGCGTAGTCGACGCTGATGGCCGTGACCAGCAGCAGGCCGAACAGGCTGAACAGGGTCAGCGGTTGCCCCAGCCAGCCGAGGCTGGCCAGGCTGCAGAGCGCCGCCAGCAAGGGCAGGGAGACGATGCGCAAAGCGCCGCCGAGACCGAATGGCAGGATCAGCAACAACACGATCAGCACGCAGGACGCGAGCTTCAGTTGCGCCGCACTGATCTGCGTGGCGGCGAATACCTTGTTCAGGTCACCGAGACGATCCACCAACTGCACGCCCGGCAGGTCCAGCGCCTGGATGCGCAGCAGCTCGGCGTTGTTCAGGCCCTGCAGACTGACCATGCCGGCCACGCCATCGGCGTACGGGCCGAGCCAGAGCACCCGCCAGGGTTCGCCGAGGGGACCGGCCAGGGCGCTGTCGATATCCTCGATCGGCAGGGCCTGGAGTTCGGCCAGTTCCTGCTGCAGGGCCGCCAGTGGGACGCCGAGGTCGAGCAGCGGTTGCCAGTGTTGCGGCAATTGCTGGAGCGCGTCACGCAGGCGCTGCTGCTCGCTGGGCAGGCTGACCAGTTGGTTCAGCGACAGGTAGCCTTGCAGCTTGTCCAGGCTGACCAGTTGCCCGAGACGCTTGCCCAGCGCGGCCTGGCGTTCCAGCAGTTGCTGTTGGTCGGCGGCGCGGACCAGGAAGAACTGGCTGGTCGGCTGGTAGCCGGTGATTCGCGCAATGGCCTGGGCCTCGGCCTGCAATTGCGGCGGCGCGCCGACCCACTGGCGGATATCGTTTTTCGTGCCCAGTTGCCACAGGCCCCCGGCGCAGAATAACAGCAACAGGCCCAGCAGCACTGGGCTGCCGAGTTTCCGCAGCAGCTTCTCGCGCAGCGCCAGCAAGGCCTCGCAGGCCTTGAGCGGCCACTGCGCCGGGCGCAGGTCGGCCCCCTTGAGCAGCGCCGGGAGCAGGCACACTGCGGTCAGGTAGGCACCAAGCAGGCCGGCGGCGGAAAACACCGCGATCTGGGTCAGTGCCGGGAAGGGTGTCCAGGCCAGGGCCAGGTAGCCGATGCAGCTGGTGGCCAGGCTCAGGCTCAGGCCGGACAAGGTCACGCGCAGGGCCGGCCAACTGTGCCAAGGCTTGAGGCTCCAGCTCTTGGACAGGTAGTGCAGCGGGTAGTCCACCGCTACGCCGATCAGGCTGGAGCCGAGGACCAGCGTCATCACGTGCATGTGACCGAAAAACGCCACGCAGGCCACGGCGCCGAACAGCATGCCCACCAGCACTGGCAGGAACGCCAGCAGCACCCGCCAACGACGGAACGCCAGCAGCAACAGCAGGAGAATGCCCAGGGTGGCGCCGCCACCGACCCAGGTGATTTCCCGGCTCGCCTGTCGCTGGCCGCTGGCGGCGTAGAGCAGGCCACTGGCGGCCAGCAGTTGCACGTCGGCCTGGCTGGCTTGCTCGCGGCTCTGCTGGAGCAGTTCGGCCACCTGCAGCGGCAGTTTCATGTCGAAGGCATTGCCGGTGGTGCGGGCCCGCAGCAGTACCCAGCTCTTGCCGTCGGCGTCGGCCACCAGGGCGCCGCTACCGATATCCAACTGCACCGCGCCACGTTGTGGCTGGCTGTTCTGGATGCGCCCGGTCAGACCGAGCCAGTCGTCCTGGCTCGGCACCAGGCTGAAGCCGGCGAACGGGTCGAACAGGGTTTGTACCCGTTGCTGGATGAAGGCCGCCGGGTTGTCGATCAACTGCCGGCGGTCTTTCGCCGAGAGCATCGCCAGGCGGCCGCGCAGCAGTTGCTCGCGCAGGGCGGGCAGGTCGGCCTGCAGGTCCCACCGGACCGTTTCGAACAGACCGCTGGCCTGCCAGCGCTCACCCAACTGGCGAGCCATGGCGATGGCCCGCTGGCGATCGGCATGGCCGACCAGCACCAGTATCTCCCGGTTCAGCGGTTCCTGCATGCGCTGTTCGGCCTTGAGGTCCAGCGCATCGGGCGAGGAGCCCGGCACCAGTTCCATCAGGTTCGCCGACAGCGGCGCGCCGTGCCGCCACTGCCAGCCGGCCAGTGCGAGCACCGCCAGCAGCAGGACCAGGAACAGGCGCGGCAGCAGGCGTTCACTCGGCAAAGTCATGTTGCTCCGCTTCGCTCAAGGGTTGGTCCGCGGTGCTGTCCTGCATGCGCAGGACGGTGCTGTCGCCCTGGGTTTCCAGCAGCTCGATGCGTTGCACCAGAGCGCCGCCGTCGATGTCGATGCGGGTGAAGATCTGCTTGAGCAGTACCGAGCGTGGTGTCAGGGTCAGCTTCCAGTCGTTCGCCTGGCCTTGCAGTTGCAACTCGAAGTCCCGTTGCAGGCCACTGCTGTCGCCTTGCAGCACGGCGATGAACAGGCGGTTCTGTTCGGCCCCGGCGCTCTTGTTCGGGACCATCTGCCAGCCGCTGCCATCGCGTCGGGCGATGCCTTTGGCGGTGATGCGGTAGTCCTGTTGCAATGGGGCCTTGAGCAGCCAGAGCAGGCCATGGTCCTTGGCCAGCACGAAAGTGCCCTTGCTGGTCAGCGGCTGTGGCAGGGCGCGCAGGTGTTTTTCCTGGATGAAACTGCCGTGGATCACCGACGGCCTGGCCAACTGTTCGCTCAGTTGTTGCAGGTCGAAGGCCGCCGCCTTCCCGGAAAGTCCCAGGCACAACACCAGCAGCAGACCACGCACGCCCCCTGTAGGGGCCGGCTTGCTGGCGATGAGGCCTTTGAGCCTTGCAGCGATCCTGCGGGTGCTATCGCCAGCAAGCCGGCTCCCGCAGGACAGAGGTGTGATGAAGTTCATGCGAGCACCTTTTCGACCGCGTCGACGAAAACCCTGGGCGAGGCCAGTTGCATCTCGCGGCTTTCGATATGCACGGCGACCTGCACCGTGCTGGCACGGGTCAGGCGCTCGCCGCTGGCGAGGTCGGTGATCAGGTAGTTCACCTTCAGGCGGTTTTCCCACTCCACCAGGTCGGCCCGGACATTGATCCGCTGGCCGAACACCGCGCCGCGCACATAGCGCAGTTGCAGGTCGATCACCGGCCAGGCGTAGCCGGACTCGCGCATCTGCACGTAGTTGTGGCCGATATGGTCCAGCAGCGCGCAGCGGGCGACTTCCAGGTACTTCACGTAGTGGCCGTGCCAGACCACGTGCAAGGTATCGACATCGAAGAACGGCACGAGGATCTCCGTATCGACGTGCAGCACGCCACGACTACGCATGCAGCCTCCAGTGTTGTTCGCCGATGCGTTGCAGGCACAGGCGCAGTTCGGTTTCCAGGGCACGGTCCTCGATCAGCGGCGGGAAGTCCCGGGCCAGTTCTTCCTGCATCACCGCCAGTGCTGGCGGCAATGGGCGGGCGTCGGCTTCCCGGCTGCGCAGCCAGACACCCTGGTTGGCGGCCAGCAGCGTGGCGGCGGCAACCTGTTCGGTCAGCTCCAGCACGCGAATGGCGTCGCGGGCGGCGATGGTGCCCATGCTGACCTTATCCTGGTTGTGGCATTCGGTTGAACGCGAAAACACGCTCGCCGGCAGGGTGTTTTTCAGCGCCTCGGCGGTCCAGGCACTGGCACCGATCTGCACGGCCTTGAAACCGTGGTTGAGCATGGCGCGTTCGCTGCTCGAGCCGGAGAGGTTGCTCGGCAGGCCGTGGTTGTAGCGCACGTCCACCAGCAGGGCGAGCTGGCGGTCCAGCAGGTCGGCGACGTTGGCCACCAGGTTCTTCAGGCTGTCCATGGCGAAGGCGATATGCCCGCCGTAGAAGTGCCCGCCGTGCAGGACGCGTTCCTGCTCGGCGTCGATGATCGGGTTGTCGTTTGCGCTGTTCAGTTCGGTCTCGATGAAACCGCGCAGCCAGCCCAGGCTGTCGGCCAATACGCCGAGCACATGCGGCGCGCAACGCAACGAGTAGCGATCCTGCAGGCGATGCAGCGGCGCGGTCGGCGCGTCGATGGCCAGGTCCTGGCGCAGCCAGGCGGCGACCTGCATCTGGCCCGGGTGTGGCTTGGCGGCGAACAGGCGCTCGTCGAAGTGCTCCGGGTTGCCCTGCAGCGCGACGACGTTCAGCGCGGTGATGCGGGTTGCCAGGCGCAGCAGGTAGTCGGCGCGGGCGAAGGCCAGGCAGGCCAGGCCGGTCATCACCGCGGTGCCGTTCATCAGCGCCAGGGCTTCCTTGGGCCGCAGGACCAGCGGCTCCCAACCCAGTTCGCGATGCACGTCGGCGGCCTGGCGGCGCTCGCCACGGAACAGCACTTCGCGTTCGCCGGACAGGGTCGCGGCCACATAGGACAGGGGGGTGAGGTCGCCGCTGGCGCCGACCGAGCCCTCCTCGGGGATCAGCGGCAGGATGTCCTGGTCGAGAAACGCCTGCAGGCGTTCCAGCAGTTCCACCCGCACCCCGGAAACCCCGTGGCACAGCGACTGCAGGCGCGCGGCGAGCACGGCGCGGGTGGCCTGCGGGTCGAGCAGCTTGCCCAGGCCGCAGCCGTGGAAGGTGTAGAGATGACGTGGCAGCGCCTCGACATGCTGCAGCGGCACCGCCACCACGCAGGAGTCGCCGTAGCCGGTGGTGACGCCATAGATCACGCCTTCCTTGTCCAGCAACGAATCCAGGAACTGTGCGCCCTTGGCGATGCGCTGGCGGTAGGCCGGGTCGTCTTGCAGTTGCGTCGGCACCTGACGGTTGGCCAGGGCCAGCACGTCCTCGATGCGCAGCGGGAGTTCGCCGAAGGTTACCGGCTCAAGCGGATGCGTTGTCATCGGTCTTCCAGAAAGGGTAGAAATTGAACCATTGTTGGGGCGCTTGCAGGCAGTACTGGCCCAGGCGCTCGGCATAGCGGGCGGTCCACTGGGCGATGACTTGCTCGCGATCGCCGCGCTTCCACTGCACGGCTTCGGCGAAGGGTTCGAGGGTGACGTGATAACGCCCCTCGAGCTTCAGGCAGAACAGCAGGTTGACCGGGCATTTGAGCAGCCCGGCCAGCAACCAGGGGCCTTGCGGAAATGCCGCGTCGTGGCCGAGGAAGTTCACCCGCACATTGCGCCCGCCATGCAGCGGGACGCGGTCGCCGGCAATCGCCAGCCACTCGCCGCGGTCCAGGCGCTGGCTCAGTTGCAGCATGATCGCCGGGTCCAGCTCGCTGACCTGGATCAGCCGCAGGTTGGTCGCCCCGGACTCGCCCAGCAGGCGATTGAACCGCTCGGCGTGCTTGGTGTGCACCAGCA
Source organism: Pseudomonas fuscovaginae SE-1 (assembly GCF_000364705.1). Classification (GTDB taxonomy): domain Bacteria; phylum Pseudomonadota; class Gammaproteobacteria; order Pseudomonadales; family Pseudomonadaceae; genus Aquipseudomonas; species Aquipseudomonas fuscovaginae_A. The sequence goes on from NZ_AQOH01000104.1 coordinate 47,118, forward strand.
CGTTCATGGTGACCTTTTCACCCAGTTCGGCCAGGGCGCGGCAAACTTCCAGGTTGCCCAGATGGGCACCCACCAGCATCTGGCCGCGCTCGCCGCGCAGTTGGTCGCGTAGCCGGGCCGGGTCGATGATGTTGATCTGGTCGATGCCCAGTTTGCCGTTCCACACGTCGAGCTTGTCCAGCAGTGCATCGGCGAAAGCCATGAACTGGCGGAAGACTTTCAACCGTGTCGGCTGCAGCGCGCTCTGGCCGCTCCACGCGGCCAGGTGCTGCTGGTATTGCCAGGCACTCTGCCGGGCGCTGCGGCCGAACAGGAAAAAGTACAGGACGATGCCGTGCAGCACCGGGCTGAGCATTCTTCGACCGAGCACCCGCACGCCGAAGGCGGTGAGTTTCATCAGCCAGAAGCTGCCGCGCTCCTGGTGGTCGGCCCAGTGTTTCTGCGTGTCGCTCATGCCCGCCACCGTCGCCAGAGGATGCTTGGCAGGCGCAGCAACATGCCGAAGAACAGCCGGGTGTGCATGCTCGAAATCAGCGCGTTGTCATGGAACGGGCGGAAGTGCGACAGGCCGTCCTGGGGGTAGTGAACCCGGGTCGGCAGCCAGCGCATGGGCTGGTTGCGCCAGGCCAGGCGCACGAGGATTTCCGGATCGAAGTCCATGCGCCTGCCGACCCGGGCGCTGTCGATCAGCGCCAACACCGGTGGCAGCGGGTAGACGCGGAAACCGCACATGGAGTCGGGGATCTGCAGCGACAGGCTGTTGATCCACACCCACACATGGGTCAGGTAGCGGGCATAGAGGCGGCCCTTGGGCACGCTTTCGTCATATTGCGGATAGCCGCAGATCAGCGCTTCGGGATGCTGACGGGAGGTCTCGAGGAAGGTCGCGACGTCCTGCAGGTCGTGCTGGCCGTCGGCGTCCACCTGCAGGGCGTGGCTGAAGCCGCGCCGCGAGGCTTCACGCAGGCCGGCCATGACCGCGCCGCCCTTGCCCTGGTTGACCGGCAGCTTGACCAGGAAGGTGTTCTCGCCTTCGGCCAGGTGTTCCAGCACCGTGGCGCAGGCCGGGCTGCTGGCGTCGTCCACCAGCACGCAGGGCAGGCCGGCGGCCAGCAGGGCTTCGACCACCGCCGGTACGGCGGTCTCGTGGTTGTATACCGGAATCACCGCACACGGCTTATGCATGCGCGGCCTCCAGCACGATGCGGCCGCTGGAGCAGGCCGCCTCGCCATTGCGGAAGGCAAAGTAGAGCTTGCCGCGTTCCCGGTCGAAGCGCAGGCTCAGCTCGATCCGGTCGCCCGGGCGTACCAGTTGCTGGAACTTGAGCACTTCCATGCCGGCGAATGTCGCCGGCAGTTCAAGCCGTTCGCGACCGAGTTCCAGGGCCCAGTCCACCTGCACCACGCCGGGTAGCACCGGCGTGACCGGGAAATGCCCGCTGAAGTAGGCGAGATCCGGCGGGACGGCCAGTTGCAGCAGCCATTCACCGTCCGTCTCGCTTTGCCCGAGCACTTCCGGCGCTTTCGGCCGCGGAGCCTGCAACAGCGCCTGGACCTCGTTCTGTGGCAGCTTGCCCTGGGCGTTGAGCGGCAGTTGCCGCAGCAAGCGCCAGCGCCGTGGCAGGGCCAGGGCCTCGCAGTGCCCGAGCAGGTATTGGCGCAGGGCGTCGGTCAGGGCGCGCCGCCCCTGGTTGCGCAGGGCATGCAGGCCCTGGCCGGAGAGCACCAGCAAGGCACCGAGGTAGGCGCGATTTTCCTGGACCACGCCCAGCCGCGCCTCGGCGACCCACGGGTGTTCCAGCAGCGCCTGTTCGAGCATTGGCAGCGAGATGCGCTTTTCCTCCAGCTTGACGATGCGGTCGAGCCGGCCGAGCAGTTCGAAGCGGCCATCGGCCTCGAAGCGCGCCGCGTCCGCGGTCTGCTCGACATGGCCTTCGGGCAGGTATGGCGAGGCGACCTGCAAGGCACCGTCGGCATCCTGGCTCAGGCACACATCGGCGAAGGGACGCCACAGACGATCGCCCTGGCGCCAGGCGATGCCGCCGGTCTCCGAACTGCCGAGGATTTCCGTCGGCCATTGTCCCAGGCGTTGCCGCAGGCTGTCGGCCGCCTCTTGCGGCAGGGCACCGCCCGAGGAGAACACCTGGCGCACCGCGCTCAGCGCCGGCCAGTCGAGGTTGTCGCCCATGCGTTTGAGCAGCGCGGGGCTGGCGACCCAGGCGAACTGCGGGTGTTCGCGGCTGCTGCGTTGCAGATCCTCGGGGAACGCCAGTTGCCGGCGCACGAAGGTGCGCCCGGCACACAGCGGCCAGAGCACGCGGAACAGCAGGCCATAGATGTGCTGGGCCGCGACGCTGCCGATGATGCGGGCCTGGCCCAGGTCGGCTCCCCACAACTGTTCCAGTGCAAGCACTTCGTTGGCCAGTTGGCGCAGGCTTTTCTCGATGAGCTTGGGCTCGCCGCTGGAGCCGGAGGTGCACAGGCTCAGGCGGCATTGGTCGAGGTCCAAGGTGGCCGGTTCCAGGGGGGCGGCGCTCAGGTCAGCGAGATCGGCGCTGTCAGTCAGCCAGAGATCGACCCGGGCCGCCCAGCGTTGGCGGGTCTGGTCCTGCAGGTCGGGCAACAGCAGCACGGCCACGCCGGCGCGCCAGGCGCCGAGCAGGGCGACCGCCAGTTCACCGGCGTCTTCCAGGTGCAACGCCAGGCACTGCACGTGCTGCTCGCGCAGTGCCGCGGCCAGGCCCAGGGCGCGCCGGCACAGTTGCGCGTGGTCCAGCGGCGGATCGATTGTCACGGCACGCCCGGCGTGCATCCCGAGCAGCAACTGCTCAAGGCTTATCCAATTCATGCGCGGCCTCTCACGCGTTGTCGTATCAGCCATTCAATGGCAAACAGCAGACCCATCAAGCCGTAGGCGATCAGGCCGTTGTACAACGTCCACCAGCTCAGCGGCGCCCAGAGGGTCAGGGCGGCGGCGAGCAGGCCGTTACAGAGAAAGAACAGGCTCCAGGCCTGGGTCACCCGGCGTGTATAGCTGATAGCCACTTGCGGCAGCTCCGGCTCGCTCAGCCGTGCCAGCCGCTCGGCCACCGGAGGG
>NZ_AQOH01000105.1 GCF_000364705.1 Pseudomonas fuscovaginae SE-1
GCCGAACTTCAGGCTCAGGCTGAACAGGCCGAGCATGAAGCCGCTGATCAGCACCGGATACCAGCGCAGCAGCGACGGGCTGTTGACCAGCCCCAGCAAGCCACAGAAAGCGATGGCGCACAGGGCCATCCACAGGCTGCCGGGCTTGCGTCCGCCGGTCAGGGCACGGGCCAACCACAGGCTGCCGAGCAACAGCCCGAACTGCCAGGGGGCGAAATGCTCGATGCCGAAATACACCGCGAAGGGGTACAGCAGGCCCGCCAGCAGCAGGCCCAGGCCGATCAGTCGGCTCATGCGGCCGGCTGGACCAGCCGGAAGACGGCCTCGACCACGTCATTGACGGTGCGCACCGCCTTGAATTCCTCGGCGGCGATCTTCTTGCCGGTCTGGCGCTTGATGTGGTCGATCAGGTCCACGGCGTCGATGCTGTCGATTTCCAGGTCCTGGTACAGGTTGCTGTCGAGGGTGATGCGCTCGGGTTCGAGCTCGAACAGTTCGACCAGGGCATCGCGCAGGGTGTTGAAGATGTCTTCACGGGTTTGCATGGTGGTGTCTCACGCTGCCTGTTTTGCCGTGACGAAAGCCGCAAGGCTGGCCACGCTGGAAAAATGGTCACGGGTGTCCTTGGCGTCGGCGTCGATCTTGATGCCGTAGCGCTTCTGGATGGCCAGGCCCAGTTCGAGGGCGTCCACCGAGTCCAGGCCCAGGCCTTCGCCGAACAGCGTCTGCTCGTTGCCGATGTCCTGGGCGCTGATGTCTTCGAGACCGAGGGCTTCGATGATCAGCTCCTTGATTTCAAGGTGCAGGGCGCTTGTTGGATCGCTCATCTGTGGCGAGCTCCTTAATGAAGTAATGATGCAGAAAATCGTTGAGCTTGCGCGAAGCCTGGGGCGCGGGGCCTTGGCTGGCGAAGCTCTGTGGGTCTATATCGGCCCCGACACGAAAACTGAAGTGCACCCGGCGGTGCGGGATGCGATACCAGGGTTCGGCCTTGGTCAGGGTGGTGGGGCTGACCTCGATCACCACGGGGGTGATGATTCTCGCACCGCGCAGGGCAATTGCGGCGGCGCCGCGATGAAAGGCCGGTGCCGTGCCGGGCGAGGTGCGGGTACCCTCGGGAAAAATGATCAGGGTCTGGCCGTCCTGCAGGGCGCCGACAGCGGTATCGAGCATGTCCATGCTGCCGTCGTTGCTGATGTACTCGGTGGAGCGCACCGGCCCGCGTGTGAACGGGTTCTGCCAGAGGCTCTGTTTGACCACGCAGTTGGCGTTGCGCACCAGGCCGATCAGGAACACCACGTCGATCAGCGAAGGGTGGTTGGCGATGATCATCTGTCCGGGGCGTCCGAGTCGATCGGCTCCTTCGACCTCGTAGGTCAGCACGCCGCTGCGGGCCATGAAGCGGATGAACAGCCAGAACAGCCGGCTCACCGTCCGTCGGGCGCGCTCGCGCTGGCGTTGCGCGTCGCCGGGCAGGCAGGCGAGCAGGGGGAAAATCACCAGGCGCAGGCACAGGCCGCCCAGGCCGAACAGGGCAAAGCTGATGGCGGTGGCCAGCAGGCGCCAGCAATAGGCATCGCGGGACCTGGTCATGCTCGGCGTTGCCAGGTCCATGCGCGGGTCTTCCATGTGTGTTGGCAGGTGCCTTGCGAGCCGAGCAGGGTTCGCACCAGGTTCAGTGCATGGGGCCACTCGGCGCGGGTGCCCTGGTCCTCGCCGCGTCCGAGGGACAGTTGCCAGTCGTCGCCCGGCGTCAGCAGCAGGCCGACGGCGTAGGGGAACGGCACATCGTCGATCCAGCGGCTGTAGGCCTCGGGCGGCTGTTCCTCGGTGATCACCAGCAGCACCGCCGGCGCGCCTTCGGCGAGCAGCGCCGCGGCTTCCAGCATGCCGTGCTCGAGGCCGTCGCCATTGGCGGCCAGGGCGGTCATTTCGCTGGTTTCGCCGCGCATGATCGACCACAAGCCGATGATGGCGTTATGCACCGAGAGGCTGAACTGGGTGGGCGAGAGCGGTTGGTCGGCGGCCAGGTCGCTGAGGATTTCCAGTGTGCGCGGGGTTTCTCCGTGGCGGGAGATGAACACCAGGGGCAGCGCCTCGTAGCCTTCGGCCAGTGGCCAGCCGACGCTGAAGGCCATGCGCGCCAGGCGGCTGAGACGACGGCGCTGCATGGCTGGCAGGAACGATACGTCGGGAGCCGCATCGCTCGCAGCCGGAACCGTGGGCTGGTGGCTCCAGGCTTGCCAGTCGGACACACTTTCGAGGCTCGGGGCCCAGGCGCGCCATTGAGCGATATTGAAGTTGATCACTGAGTGTCTTCCCGCCCCTGCGGGCTTCCTTGAAACGCTGCGGCTGGATCCTGGAAGCGATACCAACCTTGGCGTGGCGCTGTGGCCGAGTGGCGCGCATTATCCCGGTGTGGCGGGCTTGTAGCAAACAATTGGCTACATTTTGCACGATAAAATTTGCAGTTGGATCATTGGGTGGGTGTCATATGGCCATTATTCACGTTTTCAGTGACAGGTCTGTCGGTCGTTTCCTCGGCTCAAGTGGAATCTTCTGGGGTTTGCCGGGTTATCGGCGTTTGCCAGGTGGTTCTTGTCTCCTCGAGGTGGCGAAGCGGCAGTCAAGCCCTCTACACTCGGTCATTCATTGATACACGGAGGTCTTGTCATGCGGCGTGTGGTGTTCAATCAGAAAGGTGGGGTCGGCAAGTCGAGCATCGCCTGCAACCTGGCGGCGGTCAGCGCCAGTGAGGGCTATCGGACCCTGTTGGTGGACCTCGATGCCCAGGCCAACTCCACGCAATACCTGACCGGCCTGACCGGTGAAGACATTCCCATGGGCATCGCCGACTTCTTCAAGCAGACCCTGTCCTCGGGGCCTTTCTCGAAGAAGAACCAGGTCGACATCTATGAAACGCCGTTCGACAACCTGCATGTGATCACCGCCACTGCGGAGCTGGCCGACCTGCAGCCCAAGCTCGAGGCCAAGCACAAGATCAACAAGCTGCGCAAACTGCTGGAGGAACTGGCCGAGGATTACGACCGGATCTACCTGGATACCCCGCCTGCGCTGAATTTCTATGCGGTTTCAGCGTTGATCGCCGCCGATCGCGTGCTGATTCCCTTCGACTGCGACAGCTTCTCGCGCCAGGCGCTGTACGGCCTGCTGCAGGAAATCGAAGAACTGAAGGAAGATCACAACGAAGATCTGCAGGTCGAGGGCATCGTGGTCAACCAGTTCCAGGCCCGGGCCAGCCTGCCGCAGCAGATGCTCGACGGCCTGATCGCCGACGGGTTGCCGGTGCTGCCGGTGTACCTGGCCAGTTCGGTGAAGATGCGCGAGTCCCATGAAGCCAGCAAACCACTGATCCACTTCGACCCGCGCCACAAGCTGACCCAGCAGTTCGTTGAACTGCACAGCCTGCTGGAAGAAAACGCCTAGGCCGCGATGCCGTGGCTGCGCAGCCAGGCCAGCAACTGCGGCAACGGAAATGCGCCGCTCTGCCGCGCGACTTCCCGGCCATTCCTGAACAGGATCAGGCTGGGAATCGAGCGGATGCCCAGTTGGGCCGACAGTTGCTGGTTGGCTTCGCTGTCGAGCTTGGCCAGGCGGCACTTGCCGGCCAGTTGGGCCGCCGTCTGTTCGAACACCGGTGCAAAGGATTTGCACGGCCCGCACCAATCCGCCCACACGTCCAGCAACAGTGGCAGGTCGCCCTTGATCTGGCTGGCGTAGTCGCCCTGGTTCAACTCGAAAGGCTTGTTCAACAGCACTTCGCCCTTGCAGCGTCCGCATTTCGGCTGGTCACCGAGGCGTCCGGCGGGCAGGCGGTTGAGGCCGTTGCAGTGGGGGCAGGGGATCAGCAGGGGTTCGGACATGGGCATGTGGCTCCGGGCAATTGACCATCGTTGCTGATTTGGAGGCTGAAGCACGCTTTATCAAGGTGTTGCGCCGGTGTCGCATGCCCTCACATTTTCAACCGATGAATCTCGTCTTGAGCGCCTAGCCTGAAGAGGCGTGCCGTCGGTCAGGTTTTTTTATAGCAAATTGAGATAATCTGACGCGGCGGCTAATCTCTATAGCAGGATGCGATAAGGATGTTGCATGCGTGTGATTACCGAGAAGCGGATTCGGGAGGTCAAGGTGAAATGGCCCGAGGCTGCCAGGGCGTTGGACGCCTGGTGCCGACGTATCAAGGGGAGCAGTCCTGGAAATTTTTCGGCGCTCAAGGCGATCTTTCCGGCAACAGACAAGGTGGGCAGTCTGCATGTGTTTGATATCGGTGGGAACAAGCTGCGCCTGATCGCGGGGGTGCATTATGGTGCCCAGCAGCTGTACATCAAGCATGTGCTGGACCATCGCGAGTATGACAAGGGTAAATGGAAGGGGACGTATTGATGAATGCTGTCATCAAGCAGGCTTCCGAGCACTGGCCGTTTGTGGAGCCATTGCTGCGCAAACCGAAAAACGAGGCTGACTACGATGCCCTGGTGGAGGCGCTCGACCAGTTGCTGGGCCTCATCGGTGAGGATGAATCGAATCCGCTCATGAGCCTTGTGAACATCATCAGTGATTACATTGAAGCCTACGACAAGGAACATTGGCCGATGCCAGTGGCCAGCGGGGCCGAGGTGCTACGGGAAATGATGCGTGAGCACGGTCTGAACCAGAGCGACCTGCCCGGCGTGGGGCCGCAATCGGTGGTCTCCGAGATTCTCAGCGGCAAGCGTCAGCTCAACCTGCGTCAGATTCGCTGGCTGGCCGAGCGCTTCGGGGTGCGAGAGCAGATCTTTATCTGATGTAATCGGATGACTTGTGCTTCAGGATGAGCAACTGATCTCCAGATGCTTGCCCCATTCCGGTGGCCGTTCGGCGTAGGCTTCCATCCCTGGCTGTTCCTCGAACGGTTGGCTCAGTACCGCGTGTAGCTGGCGTACTTCGGTGTAATCACCTTTTTCCGCAGCCTCAATGGCCCGCTGCGCCAGGTAGTTGCGCAGGATGTACAGCGGATTGACCGCCTGCATGCGTGCCTGGCGCCGGTTTTCATCCAGGTCTGGCTCGCGGGCGACACGGGCGACATAGTGTTTGGCCCAGGTATCGAAGCCATTGCGGTCGATGAAGTCGTTGCGCAGCTGCGCCACCGCCTGATCGGCCGGTTGATCGCCCAGGCGGCGGAAAAACAGGGTGTAGTCGACGCCGCCGACCTGCATCCGCTGCAACAGCTCCTCCACCAGTTGCTGGTCGCCATCCTCGGCTGTGGTCAGGCCGAGGCGGCGGCGCATCAGGTCCAGGTAATGGGCCTGGTACAGCGGCAGGAACAGTCCGAGGGCTTCGCGCAGGGCCTCGACGCCGATGAACGGTGTCAGGGCCTGCGCCAGCGCGCTGAGGTTCCACTGGCCGACCGGTACCTGATTGCTGAACGAGTAGCGGCCCTGATCATCGGAGTGGTTGCAGATGAAGTGGGCGTCGAAATCATCGAGGAAGGCGAAAGGACCGAAGTCGAAGGTGATGCCCAGGATCGACATGTTGTCGGTGTTCATCACGCCATGGCAGAAACCATAGGCCTGCCATTTGGCGATCAGTTCGGCGTTGCGCTCGACCACTTCGCGGAACATCGCCAGGTAGGGCTCCGGCTGTTTCAGGCATTCGGGGAAATGCTGTGCCAGCAGGTATTCACCGAGCTGCTTGTGCTGTTCGGTCTGCTGGGTGTAGTAGAAATACTCGAAATGGCCGAAGCGGATATGGCTCGGCGCCAGGCGCAGGACCATCGCGGCGCGCTCCTGGCGTTCGCGCCACACCGGCGTATCCGAGCCGATCACGCACAGCGCGCGGCTGCTGGGGATGCCCAGGGCATGCAGGGCTTCGGACGCCAGGAACTCGCGGATCGACGAACGCAGCACCGCGCGACCGTCGCCCATGCGCGAGTAGGGTGTCTGGCCAGCGCCCTTGAGGTGCAGGTCCCAGTGTTCGCCAGACTGGTTGCGCACCTCGCCGAGCAGCAGCCCGCGGCCATCGCCCAGGCGCGGGTTGTAGGAGCCGAACTGGTGCCCCGAGTAGACCATCGCCCGTGGCTCGGCCTCGGCCCACAGCTTGTGGCCGCCAAACAGTTGGGCAAAGACTTCCTCTTCGGCGCTCGCCGGATCCAGGTCGAGCAAGGCCATGGCCGCCGGGCTGGCCGCGACCAGGCGCGGGTTGTCGATGGGCTCGGGCAGCACGTGGGTGGAAAAGGCATCGCCCAGGCGGGCGAAGCGGTTGTCGAAGGTCAGTTCGTCGAGGGCTTTCAACGGCCATCTCCAGCAGAATGTCCTAGTATTCTGCTGGGATTAGTGCGCTGATGCTAGTCGGGTTTCTTCTGTAGAGGCTGCTGAGGCTCTGTACCGGACTTGTTGGCCGGCACCAGGGTGTCCGCTTCGCCATCGACCGCGACCAGCTTGTACTCGTTGCCGTGCAGGTTTTTGAGATAGACCTCCATCTGCCGGAACGAGATATTGATGTGCTCTTTCTTGAACTCGCGGTTGATGAAGCGGTTGACCTCGTCGATCACCGGGTTGCGGTCGCCCAGGTCGCGAACGTGCATGCGCAGCTCGTGATCCAGGGTGCTTTCACCAAAGTTGAGGAAGTACACGTGCGGTTCGGGCTCCTTGAGCACCCGCGGGTTGTCGCGGGCGGCCTTGAGCAGCAGTTCCTTGACCCGGTCCAGGTCGGAGCCGTAATCGACACCCAGCTTGAGGGTCACGCGGGTGACGGTGTCGGTCAGCGACCAGTTGATCAGTTGCCCGGTGATGAAGGTCTTGTTCGGGACGATGATGTCCTTGCGGTCGAAGTCGGTGATGGTCGTGGCGCGGATGCGGATCTTGCTCACCGTGCCCGACAGTGTGCCGATGGTGATGGTGTCGCCGATCCTGACCGGACGCTCGAACAGGATCATGATGCCGGAGATGAAGTTGGCGAAGATTTCCTGCATGCCGAAACCCAGGCCCACCGAGAGCGCGGCCACCAGCCATTGCAGCTTGTCCCAGCTCACGCCGAGGGTCGACAGGGTGGAGACGAAACCGATGCCGAGAATGATGTAGGACAGCAGGGTGGTCGTGGCGTAGGCGCTGCCCTGGGCCAGATCGAGTTTGGACAGCACCAGGACTTCCAGCAGACCGGGCAGGTTGCGTGCCAGGGCCAGGGTGATACCGATGATCGCCAGGGCGCCGATCAGGTTGCCGAGGGTGATCGGCACCATGCTCATGGCCGCGCCGGTGCCGCTGGTGTATTCATAGAGGGTGATGTTGTCCAGGTAGGAGAACACCGTGATCAGGTCCGACCAGACCCAGTACAGTGCGGCGACGAAGCCGCCGAGCAGGGCCAGGCGGATCAGGCGCAGGGACTGCTGGTTGACCTGCTCTATATCCAGGGTAGGTTCCTCGACCACCGTTTCGCCATCACCCGCTTCCTTGGCCGCCTGGCGTTTGCTCAGGGCGCGCTGATAGGCCAGGCGACGGGCGGCTACGGCCAGGCCGCGAACGAAGGTGGCCTCGATCACCAGCCAGAGCATCAGCAGGTACAGCGTGTCGATCAGCCGGTCACTGAGTTTCAGGGCGGTGTAGTAGTAGCCGAAGCAGACCGCGATGAACAGGGCGATGGGCAGGGCGGTGAACAGGACACCGATCAGCTTGCGGAACAGCGAGGCCTTGCCGTGGTTCGGGCTGCCCAGCAGCAGCCGGCTGAGCAGCCAGGCCATCAGCGCATAGCAGGTCAGGACCACGCCGATGCCGAGTACGTCATCGGCCAGCGAGGCCGGCTGCAGTTCGGCCACGGCCACCACCGCCACCAGGGCCAGCACGACGAAGCCCAGGCGCCGTACCCAGCCCTGGAGGAATTCGACCTGAGGCTTTTCCCAGTGGAAATGCAGCTCGGCGACACCGCCCGGCGCCAGCACCCGGTAGGCGGTGTAGAACACCAGCCAGGCCTGGGAGATCTGTAGCAGGGCGGCGCCGAGGTTGGCGTTCTGGCCGCGGGCGTCGATCTGCAGGGCGTAGCCGCACAGCGCCAGTGCCAGGGTGACCGGCATCGCCAGCAGGATGTTGACCAGGATCGCCAGCGGCGTATGCCATTGGCTGTCACGCTTGAAGTGACCGATGTCCTTGTGGACCTTGCTCAGGCGCCCGTACAGGTAGTTGCGTTTCCACAGGAGTGCGCCGATCACCAGCAGCAGCGGCAAAAACAGCAGGGGCCGTTGCAGCAGGCCGTCGGTCAGTTCGCTGAGGCTGGACAGCCAGGGCAGCGTGGTGACCTGCTTCTGCAGGCGGTTGGGCACGCCCTCCAGCCACTCCAGGTCCAGCGGCTTGTTGCTCGGAATCCAGAACATCTGCTCGTCGAGGGTCGCGCGCAGGTTCTGTGCAGTGCTGAGCAACTGCTTCTGGTTCAGTTGCAGGGTGATGGATTCGTTGAGCAGCGCGCTCAGTTCGCGGTTCAGGCGCTCCAGCAGGTCGCTGCGGGTGACGGCGAGGTCGAGCAGGGTGCGGCGCAGTTGCGGGGTGACCTGCTCCGGCGGCTGGGTCGCCAGCAGGTTTTCCACATAGCTGGACGGGCTGCTGAGCAGTTCGCGCTGCTGATTGACCTCGAACTGGTACAGGCGGATGTCGGCGATCTCGTCCGCCAGGTTCTTGTCGACCTTCAGGCGTGGCAGGGCCTGTTTCTGCTTGTAGAGGATCTTCGACAGCAGCAGGCTGCCCTTGAGCACGTTGATCTGTTCGTCCAGGGCCTGGTCGCTCTGGGTCAGGGTGTCGAGCTGCTGCTTGGTCTGCAGGTTCTGCTGGGTCAGCTCGTTGAGGCGGTCGGTGCTCTTGAGCAGGTAGTCGGAGAGCCGGAGGTTGGTCGCGCTCTCGGTGGCCAGCAGACTGCTGTCGCCGGCCTTCTGCGCCTCGATGGACTGCTGGGTGACGGTCTGCTGGGACTGGGCCAGGCGCTTCTGGTTGATCAGCGTCTGCATGTCCTGGATTTCCTGCTCCAGACGCGCGGTCTTCTCCATCAGCAGGTCGTGCTGGCTGTTGCCCAGGTCCTGCAACTGGCTGTTGCCCGCCAGTTCCTGGCGGCGCAGCAGGATCAGCGCGTTGATCGACGCCAGTTCGGCGTTCAACTGGTTGCGCTGATCGGTGCTGAGGGTCTTGCCGTTGTCCTTGCCCAGCTTGAGGGTGGTGTTGATCTGCTGGATGCGGGTCTGGCTGTTGCTGATTTCCGACTGGGCCCGCTCCGGGCGGGTCTGGGCGGTGATGATCAGGCTGTTGGCGTCGGCCAGGGCCTTCTGCAGCTCACCCTGCTGGGTGGTGCGCTCGGCCAGCAATTGTTCCAGTTGCGGCACTGATTGGCTGGCGTAGCGCTGGGCCACCGGAATCACCTTGGTGGCTTTCAGGCGGGCCAGTTCGCGTTGGTTTTCGCTGGTTTGACGCGGGGCTTCGGCCACCTGCTGCTTGGTCGCGGCCAGACGCTTGGTGTAGTCGTCGGCACTGGACAGCCAGCTCAGGGTCTGTTGCAGCACCTGTTGCAGGGCTTTCTGATCGGCATCCGGCAGCTTGCGGTCGGCGATCTTGTCCAGGCTCTGCTGAACCGACTCGCTGGTGGGTGGCTCGGCAGCCTGCAATGCGCCGACGGAAAGACTCAGGCCCAACAGGGCCGCAAGGGAAACAGAGCGCAAGAAGGACATAGGTACCGATCGAGCCAGGTAAGTCGGGAAGTGGGCAGTTTAGAGGAAGAGTCCCGGCCCTGGGCGACTTCCTTCGGGGAATCTGACGCCGACTTTGCCGATCTTGTTCCCGTCCATGACTGCCACGGTCCAAATGGTGTTGTTCCATACGACCTGGTCGCCGACGATCGGCGCGCCCCCGACCTTGTGGGCGATGAAGCTGCCCAGTGGGGTGTTCGGGTCGTCGCCTTCGAGCTTCAGGCCATACAGGGCCGCGACCGCGCCCAACTGGGCATCGCCTTCGAGGACGAAATCGCCGAAGAAGCGCAGGTCGAGGCCGCGTTGCGGGGCCTGGCTGAACAGTTTGCCGAGGGCTGGCAGGTTGTGTTCGTGGCCGATGACACAGAGCAGGTCGCCGACTTCCAGGGTAGTGCTACCTGACGGATGGAGCAGTTGCTGGCCGCGAAACAGCGCGGCGATCCGCGTGCCTTCAGGCATTTTCAACTCGCGCAGGGCGGCGCCGATGCACCATTTTTCCGCGCCGAGGCGATAGACGAACAGTTCCCACTCGCTGGTGACGTGCACTTCCAGCGCGGCCCGGGAAATCGGCGCCGGCTCCGGCGGTACGGTGACCTTGAGCAGCTTGGCCACCCACGGCAGGCTGGTGCCCTGCACCAGCAGCGAGACCAGCACGATGAAGAACGCCAGGTTGAAGTACAACTGCGCATGGGGCAGGCCGGCCATCAGCGGGAACACCGCGAGAATGATCGGGACCGCGCCGCGCAGGCCGACCCAGGAAATGAAGGCCTTCTCCCGGCCATGGAAGGCGCGGAACGGCAGCAGGCCGACCACCACCGACAGCGGCCGGGCGAACAGGATCATCCACAGCGCCAGACCCAGGGCCGGCAGGGCGATCGGCAGCAGGTCGTGGGGCGTGACCAGCAGGCCCAGCACCAGGAACATGCCGATCTGCGCCAGCCAGGCCATGCCGTCGAGCATGTGCAGGATGCCATGGCGGCTGCGCACCGGTCGGTTGCCGATCACCAGGCCGCACAGGTAGACGGCGAGGAAGCCGCTGCCGTGCAGGGCGTTGGTCAGGGCGAAGACCACCAGGCCGCCGGCGATCACCAGGATCGGGTACAGGCCGTTGGCCAGGTTGATGCGGTTGACCAGTTGCAGCATCAGCCAGCCGCCGCCGAGGCCGATGACGCCGCCGATGCCGAATTCGCGCACCAGGTGGCCGAGCAGGCTCCAGTGCAGGCCGGTCTGGCCGCTGGCGAGCATGTCGATCAGGGTCACGGTGAGAAACACCGCCATCGGGTCGTTACTGCCCGACTCGATTTCCAGGCTGGCGGTGACCCGTTCGTTGAGGCCCTTGCCACCGAGCAGGGAGAACACCGCCGCGGCGTCGGTCGAGCCGACGATGGCGCCGATCAGCAGGCCCTGGATGATGTTCAGGTCGAACAGCCAGGCCGCCGCCATGCCGGTCAGGCCAGTGGTGATCAATACGCCTACCGTGGCCAGCGACAAGGCCGGCCAGAGTGCCACGCGAAAGCTTGCCACCCGTGTGCGCAGGCCGCCGTCGAGCAGGATCACGGCGAGGGCGAGGTTGCCCACCAGGTAGGCGGTCGGGTAGTTGTCGAAGATGATGCCGCCGCCGTCGACGCCGGCGGTCATGCCCACCGCGAGGATGATCACCAGGATCGGGATGCCCAGGCGTGAGGACAGGGAGCTGACCAGGATGCTTGCGCCTACCAGCAACGCGCCGATCAAGAACAGGCTGTTGATGGTCGTCGCATTCAAAGGCAGTACTCCGTAAAGCTGGAAAGACGGGTGCGCGGACTGACTCCATGCAGTCTGCGTGCCAGCAATTCTAACCTGTTGAAATGTACCGCTGTCAAAAGCTTTAGAACCACGCCTCCCGCATCGACAGGCAGGTATCGTCGCGCGCCTGCAGAATCGTCAGCTCATGATGGCAACCAGGCACCTCCCAGGTCAGGAAATAGCGGGCCGCCTGTAGCTTGCCTTTATAGAACGCCAGGTCGGCGGCGTTGCCCCGGGCCAGGCCCTCCTCGGCGCGTACCGCCTGCTCCAGCCAGCGCCAGCCGATCACCGTATGGCCGAAAGCCTTGAGGTACAGCGCCGAGTTGGCCAGGCCGCTGCCGACCTTGCCCTGTGCCAGGTCGCCGAGCAGACCAATGGTCACTTCCTGCAGGCGGGCGACCAGGTGTTCCAGCGGCTCGCGCAGGGCGTCCAGCGACGGGTACGCGGCGGCGCGCTGGCCGGTGTCGGCGATCAGCCGCATCAGTTGCTTGAGACCTGCACCGCCGTTCTGCGCCAGCTTGCGTCCCAGCAGGTCCAGCGACTGGATGCCATGGGTGCCTTCGTGGATCGGGTTCAGGCGGTTGTCGCGATAATACTGTTCCACCGGGTACTCGCGGGTGTAGCCATGGCCGCCGAGGATCTGGATCGCCAGTTCGTTGGCCTTCAGGCAGAACTCCGACGGCCAGGACTTGACGATCGGGGTCAGCAGGTCGAGCAGTTCATGGGCCTGTTTGCGCTCGCTTTCCGACTCCAGGGTGGTGGTGTCGTCGAACAGGCGGGCGGCGTACAGGCCCAGGTCGAAGGCGCCTTCCACGTAGGCCTTCTGGGTCAGCAGCATGCGCTTGACGTCGGCGTGCTGGATGATCGCCACCGGCGCGGTGGTCGGGTCCTTGCTGTCGGGCAGGCGGCCCTGTGGGCGTTCCCGTGCATACTCCAGGGAATACAGGTAGCCCGCGTAGCCGAGCATCACCGCGCCCATGCCGACGCCGATGCGCGCCTCGTTCATCATCTGGAACATGTAGCTCAGGCCGTGATGAGGTTTTCCCACCAGATAGCCGACACAGCTGCCGTTATCGCCGAAGTTCAGCGCGGTAGAGGTCGTGCCACGCCAACCCATCTTGTGGAACAGCCCGGCCAGCAGCACATCATTGCGCGCGCCGAGGCTGCCATCATCGTTGACCAGGAACTTGGGCACGATGAACAGCGAGATGCCCTTCACGCCAGGCGGGGCGTCCGGCAGCTTGGCCAGGACCATGTGCACGATGTTTTCCGACAGTGGGTGGTCGCCGCCGGAAATGAAGATCTTGTTGCCCTTGAGCCGGTAGGTGCCGTCGGCGGCCGGTTCGGCGCGGGTGCGGATATCGGCCAGCGAGGAGCCGGCGTGGGGTTCGGTCAACGCCATGGTGCCGAAGAAGCGCCCGTCGATCATTGGCTGCAGGAAGCGTCGCTTCTGTTCGTCGCTGCCGAAGCTCTCGATCAGGTTGGCCGCGCCCATGGTCAGAAACGGGTAGGAGGTCGAGGCGGCGTTGGCCGACTGGAAGTGCGCGAAGCAGGCCTGGGACAGCAAGGTCGGCAACTGCATGCCGCCGGCCTCGAAGCTGCGCGCGGCATTGAGGAAGCCGGCCTCGAGAAAGGCGTCCACCGCCGGCTTCACTTCCGGGATCAGGATCGCTTCGCCATTTTCATAGCGTGGCTCGTTTTCATCGTTCTTGCGGTTATGCGGCGCGAAGAACTTTTCGGCGATGGTGCGGGCGGTGTCCAGGGCGGCGTCGAAGGTTTCCCGCGAATGTTCGGCGAATCGCTCGCGGCGGGTCAGTCCTTCGGCATCGAGGACTTCGTACAGCTCGAAAGCCAGATTGCGGGAACTGAGCAGCGTCTCGGGCATGGCGGCCTACCTTTGATGGGATGAGCCGAGTCTAGGTGGCTGAATGGGCGATGCCTAGCAAGATTGATCTGGGTGATGGAGGTCAAGGTGACGACGTTATCGGCAGGCGTCCTGCGCCGTTGCTGCTTCGGCTGTGCATGGGTTTTTTCTGATATCCGTCGCGGCTGGCTTGCCAGCAAGGTGTGCCTTTTCTGTTGGGGTAATCATGACGGTCACCAGCAGGCTTTTTATGGAAACGCCTCCGGTCAGGAGTGTGGACGACAAGACGGTTCTCCCGTCAGGGCTTTCTGGCGTCTTGCAGTCAGTGGGCAATGTGCCGTGCAGGGATGCAGCGGTGCCCGCGCGGGAGCTCTTTCCCCAGGTGGAAAACTCGGCGGGCGGGCTGCTGTATGGTGAGGCCTTTCAAGCCGTGGCGGACCGCTATCGCGTCGTGCTCGCTGTGCGTTCGCCCAATCCCCTGGGCGAGCAACTGCTCAAGCAGGGGTATGCCTCGAAGAGCTTTCACGTCAAGGCCAAGTCCAGTGGCACTGGCCCCACGGCCGGTTTCGTCGCGGTGAATCCGGCCTATTCGAAGGTCGAGGCGCAACAGCTCGATGGGCAGCGGCGCAGTATCGACGACGCGCTGTCATCCGGTGCCAGTTCGGTGGATCTGAGGCTGTCCCGTGCGCGGATTGCAACGTTGCTGGAAAGCGCGCATATGAAGCGGGATGGGACGGCCTACCGGGCCGAATACCCGTCGGGTCTGTCCGCTCTGTTCCGTATCGATGAAGAGGGGCGGGTGTTTGACGAGAGTGGGCCGGTTCAGGTGCTGACCAATCCGGGTGATGGTCGGGCGATCACCGCCGATTATGACCTTTTCGCGATTTATCCGCGCCAGGCCCAGTCCGTCAATCAGCGGCCGCTGCACGTTGCGTCCCGGCTCGTCGGCCATGTCTGCGAGGGGCTGCGCAGCCGGGCTCTGCCGTTCACCACGGAGCGGACGGCCTACGAGGGCGCGCGCGAACATGAGGACATGGGCAATATCCATGGTTTCGGCGTGACGCTCGTGAAGGCGCTGAACCAGCAGATCGCAGCGGCGGGCTATACCGGAGGCAACCTGGTCTGGCATGGCGATGAGACTGGCAATCCCTCTTCATCCGGATTCGATCCCAAGGATGAGCCGATCTTCTTTTTTCCCGCGGATCGCCAGACCGGGCAGGCGCCCGAGCCTCGTCGGGTTTCATCCTGGGCGCAATTGCAGGCGTTGCAGGGGTGGTTGAGGGATGAGGGTTTTCATGTCGAGCACAGCCCTCGGTTCGGGCCAGGGCGGAACGCAGGCCTGGCATCCGTTGCGGATGCCAGGCCCTCAGGCTGATCAGCCGATGGTCATCAGGCTGGCGTTACCGCCGGCCGCGGCGGTGTTGACGCTCAAGGCGCGCTCGATCACCAGGCGTTCCAGGGCGATGCCGGTTTCGCCCTGGGACAGACCTTGTACGCCGACGATCGCGCCGGCCCGCTTCGCCACCTGCTGGCACACGGCGCGCAACTGGTCGGAATGACCGTGGTGCAGGACCGCGTCGAAGACCACTTCGTCCTTGTGCCAGTCGGCGACGCGCTGGATGCGCGCCTGCACTTCCTTCGGCAGGCGGGCATACAGGGCCTTGCCCGGCTCGCCCTCCGGCCACACGGCCGAGCTGCCCACCGCCAGCACGGCAGCGAGCTGGGTCAGCAGGTCCGCTTCGAGCTCGGCCAGACACAGCACGTGTTCGCGTGGCAGGATGGCGTAGCTGTTACGCTCGCCGGTCGGGCCGATCAGGGGGCGGGTGATGCCGCTCTGCGACTGGGTGGCGAAGCGTGCGCAGAGGTCTGCCAGATCCTGCTGCTGGTTGGCCGCGGCCCAGGTCTGCAGGGCGTTCAACGGTTTGCCCATGGCCGCACGCAGGCGCAGGTCCGGCGCATTCTGCGCGTCGACGCGGGCAAAGGACTGCTCGATGGCGTCGGCCGGGCGGGTCGACAGCAGGCGGTACAGGTACAGCGGGCCACCGGCTTTCGGGCCGGTCCCCGAAAGACCCTCGCCACCGAACGGCTGCACGCCGACCACCGCACCGACGATGTTGCGGTTGACGTAGACGTTGCCGGCATTGACGTTGTCGACCACCTTGGCGATGGTTTCGTCGATCCGGGTGTGCACGCCCAGGGTCAGGCCGTAGCCGCTGGCGTTGATCTGGGCGATCAGCTTGTCGATGTCCTTGCGTTTGTAGCGCACCACGTGCAGTACCGGGCCGAAGATCTCGCGCTTGAGCTCGTCGAAGCTTTCCAGCTCGATCAGGGTCGGCATCACGAAGGTGCCGCGCTTGCATTCCTCGCCATCGGCGATCGCCATCTGGTAGACGCTGCGACCTTTTTCGCGCATGCCCTGGATGTGCTTCTCGATACCGGCCTTGGCCTCGGCGTCGATCACCGGGCCGATGTCCACCGACAGACGCTCGGGGTTGCCCAGGCGCGATTCAGCCATGGCGCCCTTGAGCATTTCGATCACGCGGTCGGCGGAATCCTCCTGCAGGCACAGCACGCGCAGGGCCGAGCAGCGTTGGCCGGCGCTGTCGAACGCCGAGGACACCACGTCGATCACCACCTGTTCGGTCAGTGCCGAGGAGTCGACGATCATCGCGTTCTGTCCGCCGGTTTCGGCGATCAGCGGGATAGGGCGGCCCTGGTTGTCCAGGCGGCCGGCGACATTGCGCTGCAGCAGGCGAGCCACTTCAGTGGAACCGGTGAACATCACGCCCTTGACCCGCTCGTCACCGACCAGGCGCGCGCCGACGGTTTCACCGCGACCCGGCAGCAGTTGCACCACGCCTTCCGGAATGCCGGCTTCGAGCAGCAGGCGCACGGCCTGGGCGGCGATCAGCGGGGTCTGTTCGGCTGGTTTGGCCAGCACCGGGTTGCCGGCCGCCAGGGCGGCAGCGACCTGGCCACTGAAGATCGCCAGCGGAAAGTTCCACGGGCTGATACAGACCACCGGTCCCAGTGGGCGATGGGCGTCGTTGCTGAAGTCATTGCGGGCCTGCACCGCGTAGTAGCGCAGGAAGTCCACCGCCTCGCGAACTTCGGCGATGGCGTTGGCGTAGGTCTTGCCGGCTTCGCGGACCAGCAGGCCCATCAGTGGCTGGATCTCGCCCTCCATCAGGTCGGCGGCACGTTCCAGGATCGCCGCGCGTTCGGCGGGCGGCGTCGCCTGCCAGATCGGCGCGGCGTTGAGGGCGCACTGGATGGCGTTGTCGACGTCTTCGCCGTTGGCCTCCTGCACATGGCCGACCACGTCGCGGTGATCCGAAGGGTTCAGCACCGGCGCCGGGGTTTCGCTGCTGGAGACGCAGCCAAGCATCGGCGCGGCCTTCCACGGGTTGTTGGCGGTGGCCAGCAGGGCGCAGGACAGGGAGGCCAGGCGGTGTTCGTTGGCCATGTCGATGCCCGCCGAGTTGGCGCGTTCGGCGCCATACAGCTCGCGTGGCAGTGGGATGCGCGGGTGCGGCAGGCCGAAGCCGCCTTCCTGCAGGGCCATCTGCTCGATGCTGGCAACCGGATCGGCGACCAGTTCCTGGATGGACACGGACTGGTCGGCGATACGGTTGACGAACGAGGTGTTGGCGCCGTTTTCCAGCAGGCGGCGCACCAGATAGGCCAGCAGGGTTTCGTGGGTGCCGACCGGGGCGTAGACGCGGCACGGACGGTTCAGCTTGCCCTCGGCGACCTTGCCCACCACCTGTTCGTAGAGCGGTTCGCCCATGCCGTGCAGGCACTGGAATTCGTACTGGCCGGGGTAATAGTTCTGTCCGGCGATATGGTAGATGGCCGACAGGGTGTGGGCGTTGTGGGTGGCGAACTGCGGGTAGATGACTTCCGGTACCGAGAGCAGCTTGCGCGCGCAGGCAATATAGGAAACGTCGGTGTACACCTTGCGGGTGTACACCGGATAGCCTTCCAGGCCCTCGACCTGGGCGCGCTTGATCTCGCTGTCCCAGTAGGCGCCCTTGACCAGGCGGATCATCAGGCGATGGCGGCTGCGGCGGGCCAGATCGATCACGTAGTCGATCACGTACGGGCAGCGCTTCTGGTAGGCCTGGATCACGAAGCCGATGCCGTTCCAGCCGCTCAGTTGCGGCTCGAAGCACAGGCGTTCGAGCAGGTCCAGGGACAGCTCCAGGCGGTCTGCCTCTTCGGCGTCGATGTTCAGGCCGATGTCGTACTGCTTGGCCAGCAGGGTCAGCGACAGCAGGCGCGGATACAGCTCCTCCATGACGCGCTCGTACTGGGCGCGGCTGTAGCGCGGGTGCAGGGCCGAGAGCTTGATGGAGATGCCCGGACCCTCATAGATGCCGCGGCCATGGGAGGCCTTGCCGATGGCATGGATGGCCTGCTCGTAGGACGCCAGGTACTTCTGCGCGTCGTGCTCGGTCAGCGCCGCTTCGCCGAGCATGTCGTAGGAGTAGCGGAAACCCTTGCTTTCGAACTTGCTGGCGTTGGCCAGGGCTTCGGCGATGGTTTCGCCGGTGACGAACTGTTCGCCCATCAGGCGCATGGCCATGTCGACGCCCTTGCGGATCATCGGCTCGCCGCTCTTGCCGATGATGCGGCTCAGCGACGAGGTCAGGCCGGCTTCGTTATGGGTGGCGACCAGCTTGCCGGTCAGCAGCAGGCCCCAGGTGGCGGCGTTGACGAACAGCGACGGGCTGTTGCCCAGGTGCGGCTGCCAGTTGCCGGTGCTGATCTTGTCGCGGATCAGGGCGTCGCGGGTGCCCTTGTCGGGGATCCGCAGCAGCGCTTCGGCCAGGCACATCAGGGCCACGCCTTCCTGGGACGACAGGGAGAATTCCTGCAGCAGGCCCTGGACGATGCCGGCACGGCCGCCGGCGCTCTTCTGGTTGCGCAGTTTCTCGGCGATGGTCGCCGCGAGCTTGTTGGCGGCTTCGGCCGTGGCTG
>NZ_AQOH01000106.1 GCF_000364705.1 Pseudomonas fuscovaginae SE-1
CGGCTGGCGCAGCCGGTGCCGCCGGTGCGGCAGCCAAGGCCGGCGGTGCCTCGCGCTGGCTGGGCCCATTGGCCGG
Organism: Pseudomonas fuscovaginae SE-1; assembly: GCF_000364705.1. Lineage (GTDB taxonomy): Bacteria > Pseudomonadota > Gammaproteobacteria > Pseudomonadales > Pseudomonadaceae > Aquipseudomonas > Aquipseudomonas fuscovaginae_A. Next base: position 77 of record NZ_AQOH01000106.1, read on the forward strand.
CATCGCCGCTGGCGGCCTGCTGGCGTCCATGTTCATGGGCGGCGGCTTCCAGGGCATGCAGTTCTTCGACATCCTGATCATGGCGGTCATCGCCTTCGTGATCTTCCGCTTCATCGCCGCCCGTCGTCGCAAGCAGCAGGAGCAGATGGCTCCGGCCGGCGCGCCGTACCAGCGTGAAGTGTTCGAGCAACCGGCGCCCGCCCAGAACTCGATCTTCGGTGGTTCCGCCGCGCCTGCCGCGCCACGCCGCGTGATCAACGCGCCGGCCTGGTTCAACGAGGAGCGCTTCCTGGAAGCCGCCCGCGGCCACTTCCAGACGCTGCAGCAGCACTGGGACGCCAACGAGATGGACAAGATCGCCGAGTTCGTGACCCCGCAGATGCTGCAGTTCCTCAAGCAGGAACGCGCCAGCCTGGGCGACGGCTTCCAGTCCACCTACATCGACAACCTGCAGGTGCAGCTGGACGGCGTGGATGACCGTGCCGACAAGACCATCGCCACCCTGACCTTCAGCGGCGTGTCGAAAACCTCGCGGTTCGACCAGGGCGAAGTGTTCAGCGAAAGCTGGAACATGGAACGCCAGCCAGGCGACAACCAGCCTTGGCTGGTCGCGGGTATCCGCCAGAACGGCTGACCCCAACGCGTTGTCTGATACACCAGAACCCCGGACTTGTCCGGGGTTTTGCATTTCACGATTGCACTTGTAACGAGCTACTGTATAAAACGCGTCATACCCAACCGCGCCATGCAGCAAGAGGATCGAGGCCGTGGAAGAAGTTATCGAACAATTGCGTGAAGCCAACGAACCCGTACCGGTGCCCCTGGAGTTGCCCGACGAGGATCAGTTGGTCGAGATCGAAGAGGAGCTGTTCATCAACATCCCCTTCGTCTTCAAGGAATTCCTGCTGACCGTCAGCGACGTGGTCTATGGCAGCCTGGAGCCGGTGACCGTCACCGACCCGCAGTCACACACCTATCTGCCGGAAGTGGCGGCCAACGCCTGGGACAGCGGCGTGCCACGGGACCTGATCCCGATCTGCCAGGACGGCGACGACTACTACTGCGTCGAGGAGGACGGCACCGTGGTGCTGTGGTCCGGCGAGGAAGAGCTGATCACCGAAGAGTCCTGGGAGTCGGTCTGGCACTGGGCGCGGGACGTCTGGCTGGAAAGCTGATACCCCGCCAGGTCCGGCGGGGCACCTGAGGCCTCAGTGCCCCGCCGAATCCTTGTTGTTCTCCAGTGTCTCCAGCAGGGCGACCTGCATCCGCGTATGCACGCGAATGAACCAGCGCCACAGCACGGCCGCGACCGCCGCGGCGACCACCGCGATCAGCACCAGCAGTTCGTTGGTGGGCAGGATGCTCGCCGACAGCGCCGACAGCAGCAGGAAGATCACCAGCAGCGACAGCAGCGGAATCACCTCGGCGATCACCCGCCGCACGCGCTGGGTATGCCGCCCGGCCACGTCCGGCTTCACCCCCATCTCCGCCAGCAGCATCGACAGCGCCTTGAGCTTGCGATAGGCGGCGATCAGGAACGGCAGCGACAGCAGCAGCGCGCCGCCCCAGATCAGTGCCTTGTGCCAGCTCGGCTCGCTGACCCAGCCTTCCAGGTAGGCGGCGATCGGCTGGGCGAAAAAGCCGCCGGCAAAGAAGATCGCCACCACCAGTGCCAGGTTCACCCCAACCTGCAGCAGGATCTTGCGGATCAGCGAGGCCAACAACGCCCCCTCGCCCTGGGGCTGGATGCTGCGCAGCCATTCGCCGTACAGGCCCAGCACCCGGCCCATGCGCCGCGGCACCACGGCAGCGAGCTTCAGCGACAGCGGGTCTGCCGCGCGGATCAGGTACGGCGTGAGCAAGGTGGTGATCACCGACACCGCCACGGCCACCGGGTAGAGGAAATGGCTGGTGACCTGCAGGGTCATCCCCAGCGAAGCGATGATGAAGGAAAACTCGCCGATCTGTGACAGGCCCATGCCTACCCGCAGCGAGGTACGGCCGTCGTTGCCGGCAATGAAGGCGCCCAGACCACAGGAGAGCATCTTGCCCAGCACCACCGCCACGGTGATCACCGCGATCGGCCAGGCATATTCGAGCAGCACCGCCGGATCGAGCATCAGGCCGATGGCGACGAAGAAGATCGCGCTGAACAGGTCGCGCACCGGCTCGATCAGGCGCTCGATCTTCAGCAACTGGCGCGACTCGGCCATGATCGCGCCGATCAGGAAGGCTCCCAGCACCATGCTGTATTCGAGCTTCACCACCAGCAGGCAGAAGCCGAAGCACAGTCCCAGCACGGTGATCAGCAACATCTCGTTGCTTTCGAAACGGGCGACATAGGCCAGCAGACGCGGCACCAGCAGGATGCCAATGACTAGGGCGACGATCATGAACAGCGACAACTTGCCGACGGTGGAGAACACCTCGCCGGAACTCACCGTGCCGCTGACGGCGATGCTCGACAGCAGGGCGATGATGCCGATGCCGAGGATGTCCTCGACGATCAGCACGCCGAAGATCAGCTGCGCGAAGCGCTGGTTCTTCATCTTCAGGTCGTTGAGCGCCTTGACGATGATGGTGGTCGAGGAGATCGCCAGGATCGCGCCGAGGAACAGCGAGTCCATGGTGTTCCAGTCGAACCAGCGACCGATCTCGTAGCCGATCCAGATCATCAGCACGATTTCCAGGAACGCGGCGATGAACGCCGTCGCCCCGACCTTGAACAGCTTGCCCAGGCTGAACTCCAGTCCGAGGCAGAACATCAGGAAGATCACCCCGAGCTCGGCCAGGGTCTTGATGGTGTCCTCGTCGTGGATCAGGCCGAACGGCGGGGTGTGCGGGCCAATGATGAAGCCGGCGACGATATAGCCGAGGACCACCGGCTGCTTGAAGCGGTGGAACAGGATGGTCACCACGCCCGCCACCAGCATGATCACTGCCAGATCCTGAATAAAACTGATGGCATGCATGGCGTGACGCTCCTTGTGTCGGCGGATGTTGGCAAGACCGCCACCCGCTCCCATTGAGCCGTCGGCGATCACCGTCCCGGATGTAAGAATTTTCTATGGCATGGCTTTCTGAAGGTTAACACCGGGACTTCCGACAAAAAGCCGGTGCAATATGTAGAAACAGATCGCTTGGCGCGTGACGATGCCACCCTGGCTGGCGTCCCGTAATCGAGGTGTCTGAGAAAATGCCTGAAGCGCCCGCAGAGGCGCCTGAACCCGTCCCTGCCCTACCTACCGTGAGCGTGCTATGGAACCTGGAAACGCCCAGCTGTCGATGACCGTTTTGATGACCCCGGATATGGCCAACTTTTCCGGCAATGTCCACGGCGGCACCCTACTCAAGTACCTGGACGAAGTGGCCTATGCCTGCGCCGCCCGTTATGCCGGCCGCTACGTGGTGACCCTGTCGGTGGACCAGGTGATTTTCCGCGAGCCGGTGCATGTCGGTGAACTGGTGACCTTCCTCGCTTCGGTCAACTACACCGGCAACACCTCGATGGAGGTCGGCATCAAGGTGGTGACGGAGAACATCCGCGAGCGCTCGGTGCGCCACACCAACAGCTGCTTCTTCACCATGGTCGCGGTCGACGACCAGCGCAAGCCGGCCTCGGTGCCACCGCTGCAGCCGGAGACCAGTGAAGGCAAGCGTCGCTACGCCCAGGCGAAGCAGCGCCGGCAGATCCGCCAGGAGCTGGAGAAGCGCTACCAGGACCTCAAGGCCGACACGCTTTAGGCTCAGAGGGTGATCGGCAACGCCTCGAAACGCACCCGCGGATGGGCGATGCGATCCTGGGCCCGCACCAGTTCCAGCTCGTAGCTGGCGCAGGCCTGGGTCTCCAGCAGCACTTCGTGCACCGCCGAGGCAGTGAACTCGAACGCCGCCACCAGGCTGTCGCCCAACAGCACCCTGGCCAGGAACAGCCCTGACGTCAGGTCGCCTACCCCAACCGGCTGACGCGGAAACGCCAGCAGCGGACGGCGCAGGTGCCAACTGCCGTCGGCGGTCACCAGCAGCATCTCGAAGCTGTCCTCCGGCTTGCCCGGATAGGCCAGGTGCTTGACCAGCACGACCTTCGGCCCACGCACCAGCAGGCTGCGGGCCATCGCCAGGCAATCGAACAGCGATTGGGGCGAACGCCCGCAGAAGCTGTCCAGCTCCAACTGGTTGGGGCAGAGAATGTCAGCCTGCGCCACCGCCTCCTGCAGCAGGAAGTCGCTGACCTCCACCGGCACGCTGCAGCCTTTCTCCGGGTGACCCATCACCGGGTCGCACAGGTACAGCGCCTTGGGGTTGGCCGCCTTGATCCGCGCCACGCCACCGAGAATCGCCCGCCCCTGCGCCGCGCTGCCCAGGTAGCCGGACAGCACCGCGTCGCAGTTGGCCAACTCGCCGATGGCGGCAATCCCTTCCACCAGTTCCGGGATCCGCTGCGGCGCCAACACTTCGCCGGCCCACTGGCCGTACTGGGTGTGGTTGGAGAACTGTACGGTGTTCAACGGCCAGACATTCACCCCGACCCGCTGCATGGGGAAAACCGCCGCGCCATTGCCGGCATGACCGAAAACCACGTGGGACTGAATGGCAAGCAGATGAGGAGTGCGTTTCATTCCAAATTCCAACAAGGCAAAAAGATTCGAGCCACGCAGTATGCGACTAAACAGAGCCTGTACGACAGACCGGCGAGCCAGTTAAGCTGCTCTCAACTTGATGGAGTGGCGTTCATGTTGACCCTGGGAAATATGTTGGTGCTGATGTTGCTGGCCACCGCCGCCGCTTGGCTCTGGCACAACCATGGCCTGCGCGAACGGGCGCTGGAACGGGTCAAGCAGCATTGCGCCCGGCTCGACCTGGAACTGCTCGACGGCGCCGTGGCCCTCAAGCGCATCGGTATCGTCCGCGATGCCAGCGGCCGGCGCCGCCTGGCGCGGATCTACCACTTCGAGTTCACCGTCACCGGCGAGCAGCGCCACGTCGGCACCATCACCCAGTTCGGCGCCCACAGCGCGCAGATCGAACTGCCGCCCTACCCGTTCGAGGCCAAGACCGAGCAGCCGACGGCGGAAATCATCGAACTGAGCCAGTGGCGCCAGGACCACCCCAAGGATCACAGCCAGTCGCGTCACTGAGCGGCTAGCCCAGCCGGCAGGCCAGCATGCCGGCTTTCAATCCCTCGCTGTCTCCCGGTTGGCTGAAGATCAGCTCAAGCCGTGAGTCCTTGCGCCATTCGCTGGGCTGCCAATCCAGCGGCAAGTTATCCACAGCGTTGCTCGACAGCCAGCCCGCCGGGCTGTGGATAACCAACTTGGCCCTCAGCCAGTCCAGGCCGGCCAGCCAGCGAGCAATCCGCTCCGGGTCCAACTGCTGGCTGGGGTGCCAGCGCCAACCGATGCTCCAGTGACCTTCCCGGGAATGGTCCTGGCAGATCGGTCGGGTCGGGTCGGTCCACAGCGCTGGCAGTGTCAAGCCCGCCGATGCTGGCGGCAG
>NZ_AQOH01000107.1 GCF_000364705.1 Pseudomonas fuscovaginae SE-1
ATGGGATCAGGTGGTTCCAATGCTCTATGGTCGTCAAGAAATTCTGTAGCCGGCTCGTTGTTTGGGCAACGCTCCAGCGAATCGGGTATGTGACAGCTCTCGGTGTTTTGTGCGTGGCAAACTTTCGGTTCACTTCGTCTTCATACACCGCAATCTGCTCATTCGACGCAAATTGCTTGGGTGTTATATGGTCAAGCCTCACGGGCAATTAGTATGGGTTAGCTCAACGCCTCACAGCGCTTACACACCCCACCTATCAACGTCGTAGTCTTCGACGGCCCTTCAGGGAACTCAAGGTTCCAGTGAGATCTCATCTTGAGGCAAGTTTCCCGCTTAGATGCTTTCAGCGGTTATCTTTTCCGAACATAGCTACCCGGCAATGCCACTGGCGTGACAACCGGAACACCAGAGGTTCGTCCACTCCGGTCCTCTCGTACTAGGAGCAGCCCCTCTCAAATCTCAAACGTCCACGGCAGATAGGGACCGAACTGTCTCACGACGTTCTAAACCCAGCTCGCGTACCACTTTAAATGGCGAACAGCCATACCCTTGGGACCGGCTTCAGCCCCAGGATGTGATGAGCCGACATCGAGGTGCCAAACACCGCCGTCGATATGAACTCTTGGGCGGTATCAGCCTGTTATCCCCGGAGTACCTTTTATCCGTTGAGCGATGGCCCTTCCATACAGAACCACCGGATCACTAAGACCTACTTTCGTACCTGCTCGACGTGTCTGTCTCGCAGTCAAGCGCGCTTTTGCCTTTATACTCTGCGACCGATTTCCGACCGGTCTGAGCGCACCTTCGTACTCCTCCGTTACTCTTTAGGAGGAGACCGCCCCAGTCAAACTACCCACCATACACTGTCCTCGATCCGGATAACGGACCTGAGTTAGAACCTCAAAGTTGCCAGGGTGGTATTTCAAGGATGGCTCCACGCAAACTGGCGTTCACGCTTCAAAGCCTCCCACCTATCCTACACAAGCAAATTCAAAGTCCAGTGCAAAGCTATAGTAAAGGTTCACGGGGTCTTTCCGTCTAGCCGCGGATACACTGCATCTTCACAGCGATTTCAATTTCACTGAGTCTCGGGTGGAGACAGCGCCGCCATCGTTACGCCATTCGTGCAGGTCGGAACTTACCCGACAAGGAATTTCGCTACCTTAGGACCGTTATAGTTACGGCCGCCGTTTACCGGGGCTTCGATCAAGAGCTTCGCTTTCGCTAACCCCATCAATTAACCTTCCGGCACCGGGCAGGCGTCACACCCTATACGTCCACTTTCGTGTTTGCAGAGTGCTGTGTTTTTAATAAACAGTCGCAGCGGCCTGGTATCTTCGACCGGCATGGGCTTACGGAGCAAGTCCTTCACCCTCACCGGCGCACCTTCTCCCGAAGTTACGGTGCCATTTTGCCTAGTTCCTTCACCCGAGTTCTCTCAAGCGCCTTGGTATTCTCTACCTAACCACCTGTGTCGGTTTGGGGTACGGTTCCTGGTTATCTGAAGCTTAGAAGCTTTTCTTGGAAGCATGGCATCAACCACTTCGCGTCCTAAAGGACACTCGTCATCAGCTCTCGGCCTTGAGATCCCGGATTTACCTAAGATCTCAGCCTACCACCTTAAACTTGGACAACCAACGCCAAGCTGGCCTAGCCTTCTCCGTCCCTCCATCGCAATAACCAGAAGTACAGGAATATTAACCTGTTTTCCATCGACTACGCTTTTCAGCCTCGCCTTAGGGACCGACTAACCCTGCGTCGATTAACGTTGCGCAGGAAACCTTGGTCTTTCGGCGTGGGTGTTTTTCACACCCATTGTCGTTACTCATGTCAGCATTCGCACTTCTGATACCTCCAGCAAGCTTCTCAACTCACCTTCACAGGCTTACAGAACGCTCCTCTACCGC
>NZ_AQOH01000108.1 GCF_000364705.1 Pseudomonas fuscovaginae SE-1
TGTCACCGCCAATGTAAAACTGACCCCCTAACGCCAACGCAAATTTGACCCCCTGGGCCATCATGGCGGCTTTGAGCTGCCGAGATGTTGACCCAGGAGCAGTCAGTGGAAATCAGGGTATTGGCCCGTCAGGGCATGGGCATCAAAACCATCGCGCGCACGCTGGGGGTGTCGCGTAACACCGTGCGCAAGTACCTGCGTGGCGAGGCCGAGTCACCGCGCTATACAGGGCGAGCAGCGCGTCCGGAGAAGCTCGACCCGTTCAAGGTCTATCTGCAAGAGCGCGTGGAAGCGGCCCGGCCGCATTGGATTCCTGCGACGGTGCTGTTGCGTGAAGTCCAGGCGCAAGGCTACACAGGCGGCATCAGCAGGCTCAAATCCTATCTGGCACCGTTCAAACGTCCACGTCATGACCCTGTGGTGCGCTTCGAGACGGCGCCCGGTCAGCAGGTGCAAGTCGATTTCACCACTATCCGCAGGGGCCGTAACCCGCTTAAGGCGTTCGTCGCCACGCTGGGCTACAGCCGCGTCACTTTCGTCCGCTTCGGTGCCCGCGAAGACAGTGATGCATGGCTGGACGGCTTGCGTGAGGCTTTTGTTTATTTCGGCGGGGTACCCGAGGAGGCGCTGTTCGACAACGCCGGAGCGATCATTCTGGAGCGCGATGCCTATGGCGAAGGTCTGCATCGCTGGCATCCCCGGCTATTGGCGCTGGCCGACGAATATGGTTTTCGCCCTCGTGTTTGTAGGCCCTATCGGGCCAAGACCAAAGGCAAGGTCGAGCGCTTCAACGGCTACCTCAAGGGCAGTTTCATTACACCATTGGCGGCCACGCTCAAGAGCGCGGGATTACCGTTGGATGTGGCCACCGCCAATGCGCATATTGGTCGTTGGCTCG
>NZ_AQOH01000110.1 GCF_000364705.1 Pseudomonas fuscovaginae SE-1
CTGCCCGAATACATGGTGCCCAGTGCCTTCGTGCATCTGGACAAGCTGCCACTGACCGCCAACGGCAAGCTCGACCGCCGTGCCCTGCCCGCACCGGGTGCCGAATCCCTGGCCAGCAAGGCCTACGAGGCTCCGGTCGGTGATACCGAAACAGCCATCGCCGAAATCTGGAAGACCCTGCTCGGTCTCGACCAGGTCGGTCGTCACGACGGCTTCCTCGAACTGGGCGGCCATTCCCTGTTGACCGTACAGCTCCAGGCCCGCCTGCATCAGGAACTCGGCGCCGAAATCGACCTGCGCACCCTGTTCGCCATCGGCTCCCTGCAAGCCCTCGCCCAGTGCGTCGACCAGGCCACTCGCTCGTCCGTGCGGAGCATCGAGGCCGTGCCCCGTGACCAGGATCTACCGCTGTCCCTGGCCCAGCAACGGCTGTGGTTCCTCGATCAACTGGATCACGCCGCCAGCATCGCCTACCACATGCCGGCGGCCCTGCGCCTGCGCGGCCAGCTCGATCGCCAGGCCCTGCAACGCGCCCTGGACCGCATCGTCGCCCGGCACGAAAGCCTGCGCACCACCTTCGAACGCCAGGGCGATGACGTGCGCCAGCACTTCGCCCCAGCGGACATCGGTTTCAGTCTGATCGAGCATGACCTGCGGGACCTGGACGCGCGGGCCCGGCAACAGGCCGTTGAGCGACTGGGCCGTGAGGAAGCCGGCGCACCGTTCGACCTGAGCCGGGGCCCACTGATCCGTGGGCGCCTGCTGCAACTGGCCGCCGACGAGCATGTCCTGTTGGTCACCCAGCACCATATCGTCTCCGATGGCTGGTCCGTGGCCGTGCTGATCGGCGAATTCAATCGCCTCTACGCCGCCTTCAGCCAGGGCCTGGACGATCCACTGCCAGCACTGCCCCTGCAATACGCCGACTACGCCGCCTGGCAGCAGCAACACCTGCAAGGCGAACGCCTGCAGGCCCAGACCCGCTTCTGGAGTGAACACCTAGACGGAGCCCCAGCTCTGCTGGAACTGCCCGGCGACCGTCCGCGGCCGCAGGTGCAAAGCTACCTCGGTGCGACCCTGCCGCTGGAACTGCCAGCCACGCTCAGCACCCGACTGCGCCAGTTCAGCCAGCAACAGGGCCTGACCCCGTTCATGACCCTGCTGGCCGCCTGGTCGATCCTGCTGTCGCGCCTGAGCAACCAGGCCGAGGTGGTGGTCGGCACCCCGGTGGCGAACCGTCCACGCCAGGAAACCGAGGCGCTGATCGGCTTCTTCGTCAACACCCTGGCCCTGCGCGTCGATGTCCAGGCCCACGAGCGCGTCGACCAGTTGCTGGCCCGGATCAAGGCCATCACCCTGGATGCCTACGATCATCAGGAACTGCCGTTCGAACAGGTGGTGGAAGCCCTGCAACCGGAACGCAGCCTCGGTCACAGCCCGCTATTCCAGGCCATGCTGGTACTGGGCAACACCCCGCAAGACCAGGCGCTGTCCGTGCCCGGCCTGGATATCGAACCGCTGCAACAGGCCACCGGCACCACCCAGTTCGACCTGAGCCTGTCGCTCAACGACGACGGTGAAAGCATCCGCGGCCAGTTCGAATACGCCACCGACCTGTTCGACGAAAGCACCATCGCCCGCTGGGGCCGCCATCTGCTGCACCTGCTCGACGCCCTGCTCGGCGACACTGCGCAGCCGCTGGCAAGCCTGCCGCTGCTCAATCACCAGCAGCGTCGCGAGTTGCTCATCGGTTTCAACCCGACTTATGCGCCGTTCAACGAAGGACTACTGTTGCAGGAAGTCTTCGAACAACAGGTGCAGGCGCGCCCCGAGGCCATCGCGGTCCAGGCCGAAGGCGCCGCTCTCAGTTATGCCGAACTCAACGCCCGGGCCAACCGCCTCGCCCATCGCCTGATCGCCGAAGGCCTGCAACCGGATGAACGGGTGGCGCTGCTGGTGGAGCGCAGCCCGGAAATGATCGTCGGCATCCTGGCCATCCTCAAGGCCGGGGGCGCCTATGTGCCGCTGGATCCGAACTACCCGCAGGACCGCCTGCAACACATGCTCGACGACAGCATGCCACGCGTGCTGCTGGGCCAGCGGGATCTGATCGCAAAACTGCCGCCACTGGCGATCCCCAGCCTGTCGCTGGCGGACAGCCCTGGCAACGATGCCAACCCACGGATCGCCGGCCTGACCTCGCGTCACCTGTGCTACGTGATGTACACCTCCGGCTCCACCGGCAAGCCCAAAGGCGTGATGCTCGAACATCGCTCCGTGTGCAACCAGATCGGTGCCCTGCAGGAGCGCTACGGCCTCAATCCGCAGGACCGCATCCTGCAATTCGCCAGCATGACCTTCGACATGTCCGTCGAGGAGATCTTCGGCGCCCTGCTCTCCGGCGCCACCCTGGTACTGCGCAGTGATGCCTGGATCGCCGGCACCGCCGCCTTCGCCGCGTTGTGCGAGCAATACGCGATCACCGTCGCCAACCTGCCCACCGTGTTCTGGCAACAGATCGCCCGCGATGCCCATGTGCCGCTGCCCACTTCTCTGCGTCAGTTCATGATCGGCGGTGAAGCGGTCGGCAAGCAGGCCGTGACCCAGTGGTTCGAACGCGAAACCCATCGGCCGGCGCTGTTCAACGCCTACGGCCCGACCGAAGCCACGGTCAACGCCTCGATCCGTCTGATGGAGCGCGACAGCGAAGACTTCCGCTGCATCGGCACGCCGCTGCGCAATACCCAGCTGCATGTGCTGGATGCCGTCGGCAACCTCGCCCCACTGGGCGTGGCCGGTGAACTGCATATCGGTGGCGTCGGCGTTGCCCGTGGCTACCTCAACCGGCCCGAACTGAGTGCCGAGCGCTTTATCGCCGACCCGTTCACCACCGCACCGAACGCCCGCCTGTACAAAACCGGCGACCTGGCCCGCTGGCGCGCGGACGGCACCCTGGAATACCTGGGCCGCAACGACGACCAGGTGAAAATCCGTGGTTTCCGGGTCGAACTGGGGGAAATCGAGGCCGCGCTCGCCGCCTGCGAAGGCATCGACGAAGCCGTGGTGGTCGCCCGCGAAAGCCAGCCGGGCCGGTCCGACAGCAAGCGCCTGGTCGCCTACCTGTGTGGCGACGCCGTGCCGGTCGAGCAAGTGCGTGCGACCCTGCTGGAAAGCTTGCCGGAGTACATGGTGCCGAGCGCCTATGTGCACCTGGAAGCCATGCCGTTGACCCCCAACGGCAAGCTGGACCGCCGCGCCCTGCCCGCGCCGGGTCAGGAAGCCTTTGCCAGCCGTGCCTATGAAGCCCCGCGCGGCACGCTCGAGCAGATCGTCGCCGGCGTCTGGCAGGACCTGCTGGGTATCGAGCAGGTCGGCCGGCACGATCGCTTCTTCGAACTCGGCGGTCACTCGCTGCTGGCCGTCAGTCTGATCGACCGCCTGCGCCAGCATGGCCTCAACGCCAGCGTACGTACCGTGTTCACCGCCCCCAGCGTGCGCGAGATGGCCCAGGCCATCGATCGCGACAGCCAGGCCCTGTTCCAGGCGCCGGCCAACCGCATTCCGGCCGG
>NZ_AQOH01000111.1 GCF_000364705.1 Pseudomonas fuscovaginae SE-1
TCAGCTCAAGAGCTCCACAGAGTCCCAGTTCAGCTCAAGAACTCTACAGACTCCCAGTTCAGCCCAGGAACGCCAAGGCCCCTGCCCAAGAGCTCCACCGTGTCACGGTCAAAAGGTGTAGTCCGCCGTCACGAAGAACGAGCGCGGCTGCCCCAGGATCCATTGTTGACCATCATTGTATTGGCTTTGTGCATACTGGCGGTCGAACAGGTTGTTCAATTGCAGGCCCAACGTGGTGTTGCGCATGGCTTTCCACGAGAGATTCGCATCGACCACGGTGTAGCTCGGCAACTCGGCACTGTTGGCCAGGTCGGCATAACGGGCGTCGACGTAGCGCACGCCGGCACCGGCCTTCACACCCTCCGTAATTGCCTTGCTCAACCACAGGTTGGCGGTACGCCGGGGCACATCCACCGGGCGGTTGCCGTCGCGGGACACGTAGACGCCGTCGACCTTCTGCTGGAAGTCATCGTACTGTGCCCGAACGATGGCGGCGTTGGCCTGCAACTGCCAGTCGTGGGCCAGTTTCAGGTCGAGGCTGGCCTCCAGGCCGTCGGACGATTGCTGGCCGACCTGCAGTTTGTTCTGGGTATTGCTCGGGTCGTCCGTCAGCAGCTTCTTCTTGACGATGTGATAGGCCGCCAGGGTCCATTCGCCGCGCTGGTCCCAGAACATCTGCTTGAGACCGACTTCGGTCTGCTTCGCGGTGGACAGGTCGTATTGCTGCTGGCTCGGGCTCAGCGAGATCAGGCCGCCGACCCCGTCGGTGCTGGTGGCGTATTGGCCGTACAGCGAAGTGTCCGGGGTCATGGCATACACCAGACCGACCTTCCAGTTGCTGCCGACCAGGCTCTTGTCGCTGTCGCTACCGTCGACCAGGTTGTCGCGATCGATGTGCACGAAATCCCGGCGCACGCCAGTCACCAGCGACCACTGCTCGTTCAGTTGGGTACGGTTTTCGGCGAAGACCGAGAACTGGCGCGTGGTGCTCTTGAACTGGTCGCGATAGAGACTGGCGCTGTCGAATGCGCCCGGTGTCGGGTGCTCGATATCGATCGGCTGGCCGGCCGGCAGCAGATCCTCGTACGGCGAGTTGTTGGCGAGCTTGAAGCGGATGCGGTTGACGTCGACCCCGGTCACCGTCTGGCTGTCGAGCCCGAACAGGTTGTGCTTGAAGGTGAAGTTCTGGCGGTCGCCGACCTGCTCCTGGTTGTGGCCGATGCCGAGGAAACCGCTGCGAAGCAACTGCTGGCTGGCAGTGTCGAAGCTATAGTTCTCGGCGTTCTGCCAGCGGCGCCGGGCCTTGAGGTAATACAGCTCGTTGTTCGAGCTGACATTGTCGGAAATCTGCCATTCGGTGGTCAGGCGTGTCCACTGGTCGTTGTAGTGCTGGGTGTTGTTGCCAACGTTGTAGTTCTTCTCGCGCAGATGGCTCCGGTAGTGGCCGTTGATCAGCGGCACACCGAAATAGTTCATCGGCTGCTGGTCGCCATAGTCGTGGGCGAGGGTGAACACCAGGTTGTCATTGGCCTGCCAGCGCAGGGCAGCGCTGACGAAGTCGCTGGCGGAGTCGCCGCGATCCACCCAGCCGTTGCTGCGCAGGCGGTTGAGGTTGATCCGGTAGCTCAGGCTGTCGCTCAGCGAGCCGCCGCTGTCGAAGGCCTGTTGCTGGCTGTCTTGGGAGCCGTAGCCGAGGCGCAGGTGGTTTTCGATCTCGCCGGTGAACGGCTTTTTCGGAACGGTGTTGATCACCGCGCCGGTGGCACCCTCGCCATACAGCACCGAGGCCGGGCCGCGCAGCACATCCACGCGCTCGACCGACCAGGTGTCCACCGGGAAGGTCACGGTGCCCATGCCGGTGTACATCCGGTTACCGTCGTACAACTGCATCACCGAGCTCTGGCCGGTGAAACCGCGAGCCTGCAGCGAAGTGCCGCCGTCGCCCGGGGTACCGGTGCGACTGATGCCGGTGCTGCGCGAGACTGCGTCCTGTACGCTGGTGTCGCCCCGTTCGCGAATGCGCGTGCCGGTCAGGCTTTCGGTGCTGGCGGGGGTTTCCAGGGCGCTCAGGCCCAGGCGTGAACCGGCGCTGGTCGGCGTGTTCAGGTCGACGTCGTCGGTGTCGACGGCGGGCGCGGTGATGGTGCCGGTGGGCAGGGTCAGCGTGGCGTCCGCCTGGGCGTGATTGAACGCCAGCAGGCAGAGGCCGGACACGAGGTACTTGTTCATCGGGGCAGTGAGTCGCTGTTCTTCGAAGGGGCCCGCGGCGTGTGACCGCGGGTCGGGCATCTTGCGATATTGTTATAATATAACAATATTGACTGCAAGCGGATACCTTCCAAAGTCTATAGATCCCTCTACCTGGCGCATCTCGGGTTCTTCAGGCTGAAGGTGAGGCCGGTTCATGTTGACGACCCAGGCGCGACAGCAGCAGCTTGTCGAGCAGCCAGACCACGATCAGCGATGCCCCCACCAGCGGGAATAGAATCGCCAGCACCAGCATGACCAGCATCGCGCTTTTCCACCGTGGCAGGTCGTGACGCAGTGGCGGCACGCCCAGGCTGCCCTGCGGACGGCGCTTCCACCACATGACCAGGCCGCTGACCGAGCCGAGCAGGATCATCAGGCAGATCAGCAGGATCACGAGCTGGTTGATCGGGCCGAACAGCTTGCCCTCGTGCAGCATCACACCCATCTCGGTGGCCCGGGCGACATTGCCGTACTGCTGCCAGCGCACGTCGGCCAGGACCGTGCCGGTGTACTGGTCGACATGCAGGGTGGCATCGTTGCGCGGGTCGTCGGCGAACACGGCGATGGTGAAGACTCCTTCGGCGGTGGTCGGCAGGGTGATGCTGTAGCCGGGTTCGACCTGGCGCGCCGTGGCGATGTCGACCACCTGCTGCAGTTTCACGCCCGGTGCCGCCGGGCCGGCCGAGGCGCCGCCGTGGTGCATGTGCTCGGCATGGTCGCCGGACATCGGCATCGGTGTGTTCTCCATGGCCCAGGGCACGGTCTGGCGCGCGGCGGTGTTCAGGCTGCGGGCCTCGACGTCGGACTGGGGCATGTTGTTCCACATCGGATCGGGAAACTGGTTCCACACCTCGGCGTATTGCTTGCCCCAGAAACCGGTCCAGGTCATGCCGCTGAGCAGCATCAACAGCAGCAGGATCGAGCCCCAGAAGCCGCTGACCGCGTGCAGGTCGCGCCACAGCAACCGCCCTCGGGCGCCCAGGCGCGGCCAGAGCACGCCGCCCGGGGAGCGACCGCGGGGCCACCAGAGGTAGACCCCGGACACCACCAGCATCACGCCCCAGCCGGCGGCCAGTTCCACCAGGCGGTCGCCGACGGTGCCGATCATCAGCTCGCCGTGCAGGGCGCGGGCAACGGCCTGCAGGTTGAGCTTGGCGTCCTGCTCGCCGAGCACGTTGCCGCGGTAGGGGTCGATGAACACGTTGAGTTCACGGCCGCTCTGGATCACCACGAACTGTGCGCTGCGTCCGGCGGCGGGCGGTGGCAGGTACTGCTTGATGCGTGCCTGTGGATAAGTGGCCTGAACCCGCTGCATCTGCTCGTCGGCGCTGATCAGGTGATGGCCGGGTTCGACCTTGAGCAGGTCGCCGTACATCAGCGGATCGAGCTGCGGCTTGAACAGGTAGATGATCCCGGTCAGGGCCAGCAGGATCATGAATGGGGCGACGAACAGCCCGGCGTAGAAATGCCAGCGCCAGGCGAGGTTGTAGAACGAGATTTTCGGTTGGCTCATGGGAGCGCTCCGCAAGGTTTGATGGTTCGAATGTCGGGTATGCGCAATCCCTCTTCCGTGGGAGCCGGCTTGCTGGCGATGGCTGCCGCATGAGCGCCACCGGTCTATTGATGGCCGCCTTCGGCGGATCGCCAGCAAGCCGGCGCCCACAGGGGGGGAGTCGGTGATGTTCTTTAGAAGGCCATGTCCACCTTGGTCCAGAAGGTCCGTCCCGGTTCGCTGATCGCCCGCGGGTCATTGGCCGGGTAGCCGAAGCCGGCGTTGCCCGCCAGGTTCAGGTGCTCGGCATAGGCCTTGTTGAACAGGTTGTCGACGCCGGTGCTGAGCTTCAGGTGCTGGTTGATCCGGTACGCGCCGTTGAGGGAGAACACGCCGAACCCGGCACTCTTCGAGAAGTCCTTGCCGACCACGTTGCCCTTGTTCTGGTCGATACGGTTCTGCGCCGCGACCACCCGCCACAAGGCGCCGGCACTCCAGTCATCCTCGCTGTAGGTCAGGCCGAAGCGGCTGTCGAGCGGCGGGATCTGCGGCAGGGCCTTGCCGTCGCTGCTGTTCTTGCCCCAGGCATAGGCCAGGCTCGCGTCGGCTTTCCAGTTCGAGGTCAAGGCGTAGGCCGCACCCAGTTCGCCGCCCATGATCCGTGCGTCGACGTTCCGGGCCTGGGAGGTCATGCCCATCATCCCCGGCTGGTAGTCGAACAGGATGAAGTCGCGCACCTGGCCGACATAACCCGAGGCCCAGGCTTCCAGGTCGGCGGTCTTGTACTGCACGCCGAAGTCCAGTTGCGTGGTCTTCTCTGGCTTGATCGCATCGAAGGCGTTGAGAGAACCGGCCGGGCCGCTGTTCGGCGAGAACAGCTCCCAATAGTCCGGGAAGCGCTCGGCATGGCCGAGGCCGGCATAGAGCGTGGCCGGTGTCTCGGCCAGGTCGTGCTCGTAACGGGCGAAACCGCTGGGCAGAGTGTCGGCACGGGTGTCGTTGGCGGTCGGGTTGGCCCTGGCAGTCATGCCGGAGCCGAGGCTCTGGCGCGAGTCCCGGGCCGAGGCGCGGTCCAGCCGTGCGCCGGTGATCAGGCGATCACGTTCGGCGGCGTACCAGGTCAGCTCGCCGAACACGCCGTAGTTGTGGAAGTCGGCGTCCTTGACCCGTGGCAAGTCCTTGTAGGTGTCGATGCCCATGCTGCTGCGCTGGCGGTGTTCATTGGTCTGGGCATCGAGGCCGCCGATCAGTTGCCAGTCGGCCCAGTGCCAGGTGGCCTTGATCCGCGCGCCGAGGGTCCGGCGGTCGACGTTGGAGGCCATGGGGCCGGCCATCATCCCGGTGCCGGACGGCTGGCGCAGCGTGTAGTTGTCCATCACATGGTCGGCGTAGTTGTAGTAGACCTGGGCCTCGAGCTTGTCGAGTACCTCGCCGATATTCGATTTCTCGAAGCGCAGGCCGAGGCTTTCACGCTTGAACTGCGCGCCATCCATGCCGCGCCCGGCGTAGCGGGCCTCGCCGTCGCCCTTGCCGGCGGTGAGCTCCAGCAGGGTGTCGGCGTCCGGGGTCCAGCCGAGGGCGACATCGCCGTTCCACTTGTCGTAGCGCGAGGCCACGGTGTCGTTGTGGCCGTCCCTGTAGTCGTCGGCGTGGGCCTGGTTGCCGATCACCCGGATGTAGCCGAGCGGGCCACCTGCGGCGGCATCCACCAGCTTGTCGAAGCGACCGTTGGAGCCGGCCAGGAGGCTGGCGTTGATCCGGCTGCCAAGCTCGCCGAAGTGTTCCGGCTCGCGGTCGAAGAGGATCGTTCCGGCGGAGGCGCCAGGGCCCCAGAGCACGGTTTGCGGGCCCTTGATCACGGTCAGCTTGTCGTAGGTTTCCGGCGCGATGTAGGACGTCGGCGCGTCCATCCGGCCGGGGCAGGCGCCGAGCATCATGCTGCCATTGGTGAGAATGTTCAGGCGCGAACCGAACATCCCGCGCAGCACCGGGTCGCCGTTGGTGCCGCCATTGCGTACCAGGGCGAAGCCGGGGATGGTCTTGAGGTAGTCGCCGCCATCGCTGGCCGGTACCGGCTGGCGTGGGTCCTTGGGGTTGGTGATGACCGTCAGCGGTGAACTGGGAGCGACGGCGGTGATCACGGTCGGGCTGATTTCCCGGGCGTGCTGTTCGTGGTTGTCGGTGTCATCGGCGGCGAAAGCCGTGGGCACCAGCAGAGCCCCGCACATCAGCGTGGTAGCCTGGCGCAGGCTCAGGCGCAGCGCGTACGGGGCGAAAGGGTTTTCCGCCCGCGCAGCGCGCAGGCGAGTCTTTGCAATGGACATAGGGGTTCCATCATTCAAGCGAATACAACACGGCCACCGCGCTCTGGCTACAGGGCGGTCAAGCCGGGTGAGAGATATGTCGTTGCCTGATGGACGGCTGGTGGCGCGCGGGTGCGGGCGCCGGGGAAGATGCTCTGGCGGGCATGGCCCAGGCGGGTTCGGGAGTCGACCGTGGGGGTTGGCCGAGGACCGTCGAGGGCGGCTAAGCTGGGGGACAGCGGCAGTGCCGGGCAACTGAACAGCAGACTGCAGTAGCCGCATTTTTCCCAGAGTGCATGGTGTTCGGCGCTATTACCGTGGTGCTCGCTGGCGTCTTGCCCGAGCCGTGCGCCATGGTGACCGGGCATGTCCATGGGCATTGCCATGTTCATCGCCATCGACATGGCGTGCCGATCCATCGGCATCGCCTGGGATATCAGCGGACCGATAAAGATCATCAGCATGGCGAACAGGCTCAGCCAACTGCCGCGTACCTGAGTGCGGGAGTGGCTGGATCTGCTGCGGCGAGCGCGCATGGGGTGCAACGGAGCCGAGGCTTACTGGGCGTGCATGTGCATCTTGTCCGTGGCGGCGGGCGGTTGCTTCTGTACCGAGACGTCGACGGTAACCGTGCCGGCCTTCTCGAAGTGCAGGGTCAGCGGGAAGTGCTGGCCGTCGCGCAGCAGGCTGCGGTCGCGCAGGTCGAGCAGCATCACATGGTAGGCCATGGGCGCGAACTTCACTTCACCCTGGGGCGGAACGGTGACGTCCGGCACCTGTTGCATCTTCATCAGGTTCGCCTGCATCACATGCTCGTGCAGTTCGGCCTTGCCGGCGATGGGGCTGTCGACGCCGGTCAGGCGGTCAGCCGTCGCTCCCCGGTTTTGCAGGGTGAAATAGGCCGCCACGGTGGGGGCATTGGGGGGCAGTTCCTGGGACCAGGGGTGGTCGATCCGTAACTCGCCGACGGTGAATTCGTGGGCATGGGCAAAACCGACGGGCAGCAGCAACGCGGCCAGAAGCAGGGCATTCTTGAGCATGGGAGTTCTCCATAACGATTCAAAACGCATAGGGGGGGCGAATGTGAGTCAGACCGCTGGAGAGGCTCGGGGATTGAGTGAGGGCCATTGCTGGCGAGGTGTCGGAGAGTCGACCGGGAGGGCGGCGGGGAGCGGGTTACTTTCGGTCGGCGCGAGTGCGAGTTGTGGCACATGGCCGGGCAAGGCCACGAGTGGCGCCGAGCCGGAGCAGCACCAGCAATGCTGCATGTTGGAGTGGTCATCGCCCTGGGGCGCTTTCTGCTCCAGCTTGCCGATGACGGTGGCGACCAGCTTGGTGCCGCTGGCCGAGCAGAAACTGCCCCAGAGCAGTTGTTCGGAGACGGAGCGATCCGCCGCCGGCGCCATGCTCCCGGAAATCGGCATGGCAAGCAGGTTGAACAGCACTGCGAGGCAGGCGATCCAGTGAGCTGCGGCGAGCCGTTGTCGGGACATGGAAGGGTTTCCGTCGGATGTTTCAAACCGGTGGGTTATTTAGCCTGAACGTCCTGCATAAGTAAAAGCACGGGCTGCGGTGTAAGGTCGCAATGGCTTGCAGGTCGTTCACCCCAGGTGTCTTTGTCAAGCGTAGCAGGCATGGCGTGGCGAGGACGTCGATCAGTTGAGGGGAACGCTGTGTACTTCGATATTGACGCCCAGTGCGGTGCGTATGACGGCGAAGATGGCGGCCAGGTTGTCCATGCTCGGGTTGCCGTTGGCTGACAGCATCCGATGCAGGCTTTTGCTGGGCTTGTCGGTTTCCCGTGCGAGTCCTTCGAAGCCGACGGTGGCGTTGACCAGGTCGCGCAGTATGACCCGGGCCATTTCCGGCTCGCCATTGAGAAACAGGCTGGCGGCTTCATCGAGCAGTGCCTCGGCGAAGGCTGGATCGCGTTGCGCCCTGTCGGCGATGGTTTGCTTGAAACTGCGGCTCAGCGCCATGGGGTCTACCTCGTTTGCGATTCTGTGCGTTTGCGGCGTTTGTACTCTGCCACCAACTGCCTGGCCTGCTGGATATCCCTTTTCTGGGTCGACTTGTTACCTCCGCCAAACAGGATGATCAAGCGTGTGCCCTCGCGTATGAGGTAGATCCTGTAGCCCGGCCCCCAGTCGATACGGTACTCCCCGAGTCCGTCCAGCCACTTGCTGTTCGAGGTGTTACCCATCTCCAGCCGAAGCAGGGCGGTGGAAACCTTGGCGGCCGCTTGCACATCCAGTGAAGCGAACCAGCGTTCGAACGGATTGCAGTGGTTGTCCCGCACATATTCTTCGAGGTTGATCATCCCTGCTCTAAAGGTAACAAATAAGTTACTATATTGGCAAGCAGGGAGCGTGATCTATTGGAGGGCTTCCGCCAAGGCGGCAAGTGTTTCCTCAAGCGTCTGGAACTCCCGGTCCACGGCCGGCAGGGGCGGGCGCCTGAGGATCAGGACGGGGATCGAGCGCTCTCGGGATACCTGCAGCTTGGGTTCGGTGGCGCCGCTGCCGCTGTTCTTGCTGATCAGCACGTCGATGGCACGGCGTTCGAACAGGGCCCGCTCGTCTTCCAGGTGGAAGGGGCCGCGGGCGCCGATGACTTCGCAGCGCTCGTTGCCGGGATACGGATCGAGGGCGCGCAGGGTCCAGAACTGCCCTGGGGGGATTTCCTCCAGGTGTTGCAGGGGCTCGCGGCCGAGGGTGAACAGCGGTCGGCGGAACGGCTCGAGGGCCTTGACCAGTTCGGCCCAGTCCGCCACTTCCCGCCAGTCGTCGCCGGGTTCGGCGACCCAGGCCGGGCGGCGCAGGGCCCAGCAGGGGATGCCGCTGGCTTGTGCGGCAGCCGCCGCGTTGCGGCTGATCTGCGCGGCGTAGGGGTGGGTGGCATCGAGCAGCAGGTCGATGCCTTGCTCGCGGATGAACTGCGCCAGGCCCTCGGCTCCGCCGTAGCCGCCGACCCGCACCTGGCAGCGCAGGTCGGTGGGGACCCGGCCGACACCGGCGAGGCTGTAGACATGCTGTGGCTCCAGCGTGCGGGCCAGCGCCAGGGCTTCGGTGACGCCGCCCAGCAACAGCAGGCGTTTGATGGGTGCGCTCATTGAAAGACTCCGGCATGGCCGACGATGCCGCCCTGGCGGTCGATGGCGAACACTTCCACCTGCACCCGAGGCGGAACCACGCTGCGCGCGAAGTCCAGGGCGTGCTGGCAGACCGCATCGCCCAGGGCAACACCGGCGGCGCTGGCCATCGCCAGTGCCTGCTGGCTGGTGTTGGCCTGGCGAATGGCTTGTTGCAGGACTTCGTCGGCGCCCACGGCCGCTGCCCATTCGGCCAACTGCGGCAGGTCGATGCTCGAATGCCGACTGTGCAGGTCCATATGCCCCGCCGCCAGCTTGCTGATCTTGCCGAAGCCGCCACACAGGCTCAACTTGTCCACAGGTACTTTGCGCAGGTGCTTGAGCACGGCACCGACGAAGTCGCCCATTTCGATCAGGGCGATCTCCGGCAGGTCGTACACGCGGCGCATGGTGTCTTCGCTGGCGTTGCCGGTGCAGGCGGCGATGTGCAGGTAGCCGTTGGTCCTGGCAACGTCGATGCCCTGGTGAATCGAGGCGATGTAGGCCGAACAGGAAAACGGCCGAACGATGCCGCTGGTACCGAGAATCGACAGGCCGCCGAGGATGCCCAGGCGCGGGTTCATGGTTTTCAGGGCCAGGGCTTCACCGCCCTCGACGTTGACCGTCACCGAGAAGCCGCCACTGTAGGCGTGTTCGGCGGCGAGTTGCAGCAGGTGGTCGGTGATCATCTTGCGCGGTACCGGGTTGATCGCCGGTTCGCCGACGGCCAGCACCAGGCCGGGACGGGTGACGGTGCCGACGCCGCTGCCGGCATGGAAGCTCACGCCCGGCTCGGCGGTCAGCCGCACCCGCGAATAGAGCAGGGCGCCATGAGTGACGTCCGGGTCGTCGCCGGCATCCTTGAGGGTGCCGGCTTCGGCGCCGTCTTCGTGCAGTCGGCAGAATTCCAGGCGCATCTCGACCTGCTTGCCCTTGGGCAGGATGATCTGCACGGCATCGTGGCTGACACCACTCAGCAGCAGGCGTGCCGCCGCCAGGGCGGTGGCGGTGGCGCAACTGCCGGTGGTCAGGCCGCTGCGCAGAGGGGCGGGTTGTTCGGCGGTTTCGTCACGCATGGGATCGTGCTCTGACTCCAGGCTGGTCGGGGCTCAAGGTTTCACCACATCGAGCAGGGTGATCGGCAGGGCCTGGCGCCAGGTGTCGAAGTCGCCGAGGGGCTGGGCCTGGGCGACGTGGATGCGGGTCAGTTCGCCGCCATGGGCCTGTCGCCAGTTCATCAGCAGCAGTTCGCTTTGCAGGGTCACGGCATTGGCCACCAGCCGTCCGCCGGGCTTCAGGCGGGCCCAGCAGGTGTCCAGGACGCCGGGTACGGTCACGCCGCCGCCGATGAAAATCGCGTCCGGCGGCTCCAGTCCATCCAGGGCCTGCGGGGCATCGCCGCGGACCAGGTGCAGGCCGGGAACGCCGAGGGCATCGCGGTTGTGTTCGATCAGTTGCTGGCGGCCCGCGTCCGCTTCGATGGCAATGGCCCGGCATGAAGGGTGGGCGCGCATCCACTCGATACCGATGGAGCCGCTACCGGCGCCGACATCCCAGAGCAGTTCGCCGGGGACCGGCGCGAGGCGGGCCAGGGTGATGGCGCGTACGTCGCGCTTGGTCAGTTGGCCGTCATGCCGGAACGCCGAGTCCGGCAGCCCACCGATGCGCGACAGGCGCGGGGTGGCCGGATCGGCCAGACAATCGATGGCGACCAGATTGAGGCGGGCGAACGATTGTTCCTGCCAGTCATGGGCGCAGCCATCGATCCGCCGTTCAAGCGGACCGCCGAGGTGCTCCAGTACGCTGATCCGACTGGGACCGAAGCCCCGTTCGCGCAGCAGCTTGGCAATGGCCTCGGGGCTGTGCTCGTCGTTGCTCAGCACCAGCAGGCGCAGACCGTTGTGCAATTGCGCGGCGAGCGCCGCAACCGGGCGAGCGACCACCGACAGGCACACCACCTCCTGCAGCGCCCAGCCCAGGCGGGCGGCGGCCAGCGAGTAGGCGGACGGGGCCGGCAGCACAAGCATTTCCCGGGGCTCGACCTGGCGCGACAGGCTGGCGCCGACGCCGAACAGCATGGGGTCGCCGCTGGCCAGTACGCACACCGGCGTGCCGCGCAAGGCCAGCACCGGCTCGATGGAGAACGGGCGCGGCCAGGCCAGGCGCTCGGCCGCCACGCTCGCCGGCAGCAGATCGAGCTGGCGTTGCCCGCCGAATACCCGCGTCGCGCCCAGCAGGGCCTGCCGGGCGTTATCGCCGAGGCCTGCGTAGCCGTCTTCACCGATTCCCACTACTGTCAGCCAGGGCGCCATCTAAAATCCTCGAAACGCAACTGTTCCGACCGGCAGTCTTTTCATGCCGTCGGACAAAGCAGGCATAATACCGCGCCTTCGACGGCGAAACGCCTTTCGACGATAACGAGCACTTTCCCTGACTGCCGGTTGCCCCTTGAACGAACACCCGCTTGCCAACGCTGTCCGCCCCTCGGCCTGTCCGGGGTTGCTGCGTATCGTCCCGGCGCTGGATGGCGGTATCTGCCGGATCAAGCTGGCCGGTGGGGTGATCAGTGCCGATCAGGCGCGGGCGGTGGCCCAGGCGGCCGAGCGGTATGCCGGTGGGGTGATCGAGGCGACCAATCGGGCCAATCTGCAGATTCGCGGGATCGGGGCGCAGCATCAGGCGCTGATCGACCGCCTGCTGGCGGCCGGGCTTGGGCCGAGAGGGGCAGAGGCATCCACTGGGGCCGGGGCGGAGATGTCACGGGTCAGCGCTGCCGATGATGTGCGCAACCTGATGCTCAGCCCCAGCGCCGGCATCGATTCGCGGATGCTGATCGATACCCGTCCACTGGCGGCGCAGATTCTCGCCAGCCTGCAGGAACGCCCACGCTTGCATGAGCTGTCGGCCAAGTTCGCCATCCAGCTCGACGGTGGCGAGGCCCTGGCGATGCTCGAACATCCCCATGACCTGTGGCTGTCGGCCCTGTTGATCGAGGAGCGACCCTGCCTGGCCTTCGGCCTCGCCGGCTGTCCGGCCCATGACGCGCCCCTGGCGGCGGTACCGCTGGAGCATGGGCATGCCCTGGTGATGGCGGTACTGGAGCTGTTTCTCGACCTGGCTCGTCCCGAGCAGACGCGCATGCGGCATCTGCTGGCCGAGGTGCCGGTCGAGGCGTTTCTGGCGCAACTGGCCGCACGCCTCGGCAGCGAGCCGATGGCTGTTGGCGATTGGCGGCGCCCGTCGGTCGCCGAGTGGCTGCATGTGGGGACTTATCCACAGCGTCAGCCGGATCTTGTGTATGTCGGCGCCGTGTTCCCACTGGGCCGTCTTGATGCGGCCATGCTCGAAGGCGTCGCCGAACTGGCGCGGCAGTTCGGCGACGGCAGCCTGCGCCTGACGCCCTGGCAAAGCCTGCTGCTGCCTGGTATCCGGCAGCAGCAGGCGGGCCTCGTCACTACCCGGCTGCAGCAACTCGGCCTGCTCTGCGATGCCGACCAGCCACTGGCACGGACCGTCGCCTGCACCGGTTCCGCTGGCTGCGCCAAAGGCCTGGCCGACACCAAGGCCGATGCCCGCCGCCTGGCGACGCTCCTGCCGGGGCGGCACCAGGGAGTGCACCTGTCCGGCTGCAAGCGTTCCTGCGCCGCGGCCCATGTCGTGCCGACCACGTTGCTGGCGGTCGCCCCCGGCCACTACGACCTCTATTTTCGCGATGCAGCCCAGCCCGGCTTCGGCCTGCTGCACGCACGCAACCTCACTATTGATGCGGTGGGCGCCTTGCTCGAAGCCCGCTCACGGAGCAGTACCGATGATTGATTACATCCGCGATGGTCAGGAGATCTATCGCAACTCCTTCGCGATCATTCGCGCGGAAGCGAACCTGGCGCGGATCCCCGCCGACCTGGAGAAACTGGCCGTGCGGGTGATCCATGCCTGCGGCATGGTCGATGCCATCGATGGCCTGCAGTTCTCGCCGGGCGCCGGCCAGGCCGGACGTGAGGCCCTGGCGGCCGGGGCGCCGATTCTCTGTGATGCACGGATGGTTGCCGAGGGCATCACCCGTGCCCGCCTGCCGGCCGACAATCAGGTCATCTGCACCTTGCGCGACGAGCAGGTGCCGGCCCTGGCGCAGGAACTGGGCAATACCCGTTCGGCGGTCGCCCTGGAACTGTGGCGGCCTCACCTGGAGGGCAGCGTGGTGGTGATCGGCAATGCGCCGACCTCGCTGTTCTACCTGCTGGAAATGCTCGATGCCGGTGCGCCGAAACCGGCGTTGATCCTCGGTTTTCCGGTAGGTTTCGTCGGCGCCGCCGAATCCAAGGCCATGCTGGCCGCCGACAGTCGTGGCGTGCCGTTCGTGATCATGCAGGGTCGGCTCGGCGGCAGCGCCATGGCCGCCGCGGCCGTCAATGCCCTCGCCACGGAGGTGGAATGATGAGCAAGGCTGGACGTCTGATCGGCCTCGGCGTCGGGCCGGGTGATCCGGAACTGATCACCGTGAAGGCGCTGCGCCTGTTGCGCGAGTCGCCGGTGGTGGCGTACTTCGTCGCCAAGGGCAAGAAGGGCAATGCCTTCGGTATCATCGAGGGCCATCTGCAGCAGGCTCAGACCCTGCTGCCGCTGGTCTACCCGGTGACCACCGAGGCCCTGCCGGCGCCGCTGTCCTATGAGCAGGTGATCAGCGATTTCTACGACGAAGCCAGCCTGGAGGTGGCCGCGCACCTGAACGCCGGCCGCGATGTGGCGGTGATCTGCGAGGGCGATCCGTTCTTCTACGGGTCCTACATGTACCTGCATGACCGCCTGGCCGAACGCTATGAGACCCAGGTGATCCCCGGTGTCTGTTCGATGCTCGGTGGCGCCTCGGTCCTCGGTGTGCCGCTGGTGTACCGCAACCAGAGTCTGTCGGTGCTGTCCGGCGTGCTGCCCCATGAAGATCTCAAGCGCCGGCTGGCCGATGCCGATGCGGCGGTGGTGATGAAACTGGGGCGCAACTTCCCCAAGGTTCGCCTGGTCCTGGAAGAATTGGGGTTGGCCGGCCGTGCCCTGTATGTGGAACGGGCCACCATGGCCAACCAGAAAATCGTCCCGCTCGATGAGGTGGACCCGATGTCCTCGCCATATTTCTCGCTGATCATCGTGCCCGGCGAACGGTGGCAGGGATGAGCCGCCCGGCTCCGGCCATTGTCATCCTCGGCAATGGCAGTCTGGCCACCGCGCGCAGGCTTCAGCAGATCTACCCGGATGCCCTGATCCACGGCCTGGTCGAGCGGGTCGAGGGCGCGGACCGCAGCTACGGCGAGTTCGGCGCGACCTTGCGCCGACTCTACCAGCATGACACGCCGATCATCGCCCTGTGCGCGGCCGGAATCGTCATTCGCAGCCTGGCGCCGGTGCTGCTGGAGAAGGGCGCCGAGCCGCCGGTACTCGCGGTGGCCGAGGACGGCAGCGCGGTGGTGCCGCTGCTCGGCGGGCTGGGTGGGGTGAATGTCATGGCCCGGGAAATGGCCGATGGCCTGGGGGTGGCGGCCGCGATTACCACCAGTGGCGAACTGCGTTTCGGCACCTGCCTGCTCAATCCGCCGAGCGGCTACGCCCTGGCCGACCTGGAGCGGGGCAAGCGTTTCGTCTCGGATCTGCTGGCGGGCGAGAGCGTGCGCATCGAGGGTGACGCGCCCTGGCTGGCCGAGGCACGCTTGCCCGAGGAGCAGAACGCCAGGCTGTCGATTCATGTGGGCAGCGCCGAGCGCAGGCCGGCGATGGACGAGTTGCTGATCTACCCGCGTTGCGTGCTGGCAGCGGTTTCGGCGGATGTGCCGGAGCTGGCCGAGCACGTGCGGGCGGCGCTGCGGGCGGCGGGGATTGCCCAGCCGTCCCTGGCCTGTCTGCTGGCAGCGGACACGCAGATGGCCAGTGCGGCCCTGCACGAGGCCGCCGGGCAGTTGGGCGTGCCGCTGCGTTTCGGCGCAGCCGGCGCCGGCTTGGAAGCGCTGGCGCGGCAGGCCGTGCCCTCAGCATCGCTGCACATTGGCGCGGAATTGGCGCTGGCCGTTGCCGCGCAGCCGTTGGACCCGCTGCAGATCGGTCGCCCACGCGGACGCCTGGCGGTCATCGGCCTCGGCCCCGGTGCCGCCGAACTGATGGTGCCGGCGGTCAGGGCCGAGCTGGATCGGGCCAACGATGTACTCGGTTACGAGACCTACGTGCGCATGGCCGGGCCGTTTCGGGCCGAGCAGGTGCTGCACTGCACCGACAACCGCGAGGAAATGCAGCGTGCCCGGCACGCCTTCGAGCTGGCGGCCACGGGGCGTTCGGTGGTGGTGGTATCGTCCGGCGATCCGGGCGTATTCGCCATGGCGGCGGCGGTGCTGGAAGCCCTGCACGAGTCCGACGATCCCGCCTGGCAGGGTGTCGAGCTGGAGATCCTGCCCGGCGTTTCCGCCTCGCTGGCCACCGCGGCCCAGGCCGGGGCGCCGCTGGGGCACGACTTCTGCGTGATGTCCCTGTCGGACAACCTCAAGCCCTGGACGATCATCGAGAAACGCCTCGACCTCGCCGCCGAGGCCGATCTGGCGCTGGCGTTCTACAATCCGATTTCCCGTTCACGTCCCTGGCAACTGGGGCGGGCACTGGAGATCGTGGCCCGGCATCGCACGCCCGAAACCCCGGTGGTGCTGGGGCGCGACATCGGTCGACCCGGGCAGACGCTGCGGGTAACCACCCTGGGCAAGCTGACCCCGGACCAGGTGGACATGCGCACCCTGGTCATCGTCGGTTCGTCCACCACCTGCGTGTTCCCCCGCGCCGAGGGCGGCGAGTGGGTCTACACGCCTCGCTGGTACGGCGAGAAACCCGGCTCCTGAGGGCCTCAGGGCACCAGGTAGCCGCGTACCCCGGTGAAGATGATCTGCGCCGCCAGGGCGCAGACGAACAGCCCCATCAGGCGGCTGACGATCTGCAGTCCCTGATCACCTAGCAGTCGTTCGATCCGGTTCGACAGGTACAGCACCACGCCGACGGTGAAGCTGGCCAGGGCGATGCTGACGATGGCGGTGAGCTTGTCGTCCCAGTGCGGCTGGCTCACGCCCATCACCAGCAGGGCACCGATGGTGCCGGGGCCGACCGTCAGCGGGATGGTCAGCGGCACGATGGTCACGTCCTGCTGCACATTGTCGCTCTGCACCGCCGACTTGCCCTGGGCCATGCCCAGCGCCGAGATGAACAGCACGCTCCCCGCGCCGATGCGGAAGGCATCCACGGTGATACCGAAGACGCTGAAGATCACCCGCCCGAACAGATACAACAGCACGCTGGAGACCAGGGTGGCGAGGGCGACCTTCCAGGCCAGGCGGCGGCGCTCCTTGCTGGAGTAGCCGCGGGTCAGGCCGATGAAGCAGGACAGGACGAAGAACGGGCTGTAGAGCACCAGCATCTTCAGGTAAACGCTGAACAACACGTGGAGCATGGTCTGAGCTCGAACAGGGGAGGGCCCGGGCAGTCTATCAGGCGCCAGGCCGTCTGTCGGCTCAGGAGGTGCTCTGTTCCTGTACCTGCTGGCTGTCGCGGCGCGCGACCCAGTGCTCGACCAGTTCACGCAGTTGCGAAAGCTCCACGGGCTTGGCCATGTGGCCGTCCATACCGGCCTGGCGCGCCCGTTCCTTGTGTTCGCTGAGGATATGCGCGGTCAGCGCCACCACCGGTGTGCGGACCCGCTGGTTGCCGACCTCCCACGCACGCAACTGTTGGGTGGCGGAGAACCCGTCGAGCACCGGCATTTCGCAATCCATCAACACCAGGTCGTAACGCTGGGCTTTCATCGCCCGCAGCGCTTCCTCGCCATTGCTGGCGGTATCTGGCTGCAGGTTGAGCTTGCCGAGCATGCCACGGATCACCTTGGTGGAGATGCTGTTGTCCTCGGCCACCAGGATGCGGAAGTCGCTGGGCACCGTGACCGCGGGCGTGGCGGCCGCGCTCGACGGTGCGGACACGACCTGGCCCTTGCCGCGCTGGGTCAGTTCGTCCGCCAGGGTAGTCTTGAGCGTGTAGCCGGCCACCGGCTTGGCCAGGATGCGCTTGATGCCGGCATTGCGCGCGATGATCTTGCTCGGCGCGTTGCTGATGCCGGTGAGCATCACCAGCAGGATGTCGTGATTGAGGCTCGGGTCTTCCTTGATCTTCGCCGCCAGTTGCATGCCGGTCATGCCGGGCATGTTCTGGTCCAGCAGGACCACGTCGAAATAGTCGCGCAGGTGGGCCTTGGTGCGCAGCAGGGCCAGGGCTTCCTTGCCGGAAGGCACGGCGCTGACGTTCAGGCCCCAGGCGCTGCATTGCTGGACCAGGACCTTGCGGCAGGTGTCGTTGTCGTCGACCACCAGTACCCGGGCGCCCTTGAGCGGGCCGTCGAGGTCGGAGGTCGGGTGCTCGAGGTGTTGCGGGTCCAGCGGCAGTGTCAGCCACAGGGTGCTGCCCTGGTTGGCGCCGGTCTTGATGCCGAATTCGCCACGCATCAGCAGCACCAGCTGGCGGGCGATCACCAGGCCCAGGTGGCCACCCAGGCGGGTTGCGGCGAGGAAGTTCTTGCTCTGCAGTTCGGCATGCAGGAGGGCGTCGCGTTCCTCCTCGTCCATGGGCACCCCGCTGTCCTGGACGGCAATGCGCAGGCGCGGCTGGCCACTGCGTTCGTCGAGGGCGACGACGATGAGGATTTCCCCTTCGTCGGTCTTCTTCATCGCGTTTTCCAGCAGGCTCAGCAGGGTCTGGCGCAGGCGCGTCGGATCGCCGCTGATCACCCGCGGCACCTGGGGCTGGATGAAGCTGATCAGCTCGACATTCTGCTGTTCGGCCTTGGCGCGGAAGATGCTCAGGCAGTCTTCGATCAGGGCGTTGAGATCGAATTGTACGTCGTCGAGTTCGATCTGCCCGGATTCCAGCTTGGAGATGTCGAGGATCTCGTTGATCAGGGTCAGCAGTTCATTGCCGGCGCTGTGGATGGTCTGCACGTAGTCACGTTGCTTGACCGACAGTGGCGTGCCCAGCAGCAGTTCGGTCATCCCCAGCACGCCGTTCATCGGAGTGCGGATCTCGTGGCTGATCTTCGCCAGGAACTCGGCCTTGGCGGCGATTTCGGCATTGCTGGCCGCCAGGTCGCGGCTGAGGCTGAACTGGTCCTCGGTGATGCTGCGGCGGCGCTCGCCCAGGGCGATGCTCATCAGCAGCCCGCTGACGGAAATGAAGATCAGCAGAGCGACGATCAGGCCCTCCGGGGCCACCAGGGTCAGGCCCAGCAAGGCGGGGAGAATGACCAGGGTGCCGATGTTGAAGATGACCATGGCGACCACGAACAGCCGCGCCGGCCGATAGCCCTTCTGCCAGTGATAGGTGGAAACCAGCAGGATGCTCAGGCTGGCCAGTCCGACCAGACCGTAGGTCATCACGTTCAGCGGCAGGGTGTCGACGAACAGCAGCAACAGCCCGCCCAGGCAGATCACCAGGATGTCGCCCAGCAGCAGCTTGTTCAGCGGGTGCGGGCCCAGGGGCGAGAAGAAGCTGTAGGTGAACATCAGCCCGCAAGGGGCGGTCAGCAGCAGTGCCAGGTAGGCTCCGGCGGTCTGCGCGCCTTGCCAGCCGGGGAACCACGGGCCGATCACGTTCAGCAGGAACAGCGCGCTGAGCAGCAGCAGGAATTCGCAGGA
This sequence comes from Pseudomonas fuscovaginae SE-1, assembly GCF_000364705.1. Lineage (GTDB taxonomy): Bacteria > Pseudomonadota > Gammaproteobacteria > Pseudomonadales > Pseudomonadaceae > Aquipseudomonas > Aquipseudomonas fuscovaginae_A. The sequence goes on from NZ_AQOH01000111.1 coordinate 18,868, forward strand.
GGCCAGCCACAGGCTGCTGCGCGAACGGGTATAGGCAAAGCGGGTCAGGTTGTGCAGGATCAGCATCGACAGGCAGCCGAACAGCAGCCCGTAGAGCAGGCTCTGGCCACGGTCGGCGGCGCTCATCACGGCGGACTCAAGGGTGATGTGCGGGCGCAGTTCGTGCTTGGAAACCAGCCTCAGGTAGATATCCAGGGGCTTGGGGCTTTGCACCAGAGGCAGCATGAAGTCGCGGCTGGGCAATGGTCGTTCGACCCTGGACAGCTCGTTGCCGCTGCGTACCTGGTCGATCAGCGTGTCGCCGTCGAAGGTGTACAGGTCCAGTCGGGCCAGGTCCGGTGCGAATATCCGCAGGATCTGTTCGTGTTTGCCCGGTTGCAGGCGAAAGCGCAGCCACAGTGCCCCGTCGGAGGGGGCCGCGGTGAGGCGATCGAGGTCGATGGGACTGAATTGGTTGATGTAGCGCGAAGAGCGGATGTCGCTCAGTTGCAGATCGGCCTGATCATCGAGCAATACCGCCCAGCCACTGCCTTGCGAGGCCTGTGCGGGCGTTGCGAGGCAAAGCAGGGTCAGCAGGCTGACGGTGAAACTTATGGCGATCCTGAGCCAGCGCACGGCGAAATCCCTTCGTAGGTTGATGCCTGAGTCATAACTATGCGCGGGGCGGGAATAAGACGGCAAGGGCTTGACGCCCCTGCCTATCCGAACGAATAGCTTATTCCTGGCTGTCTGCGCGTTCGCGTGCAATTGCACGGTAGCCAATGTCGCTTCGGTAGAAGCAGCCTTCCCAGTTGATTTTAGCTGCGAGCTGGTAAGCCTGCTGCTGGGCGGCGCCAACGCTTTCGCCCAGCGCCGTGGCGCAGAGCACACGACCGCCGGAAGTGACGATCTGGCCGTCCTTGAGGGCGGTACCGGCGTGGAACACCTTGCCTTCCAGGGTGGCTGCTGCATCCAGGCCGCTGATCGGCGCGCCCTTGGCATAGTCGCCCGGGTAACCGCCGGCGGCCAGGACGATGCCCAGGCTTGGCCGTGGATCCCATTGTGCCTCGACCTTGTCCAGGGCCTGGGCGAGGGCGGCCTCGACCAGCAGGACCAGGCTCGATTGCAGGCGCAGCATCACCGGCTGGGTTTCCGGGTCGCCGAAACGGCAGTTGAACTCGATGACCTTGGGATTGCCGGCCTTGTCGATCATCAACCCGGCGTACAGGAAACCGGTGTAGACGTTGCCTTCCTCGGCCATGCCGCGCACGGTCGGCCAGATCACCTGGTCCATCACGCGCTGGTGGACTTCGGCGGTGACCACCGGAGCGGGCGAGTAGGCGCCCATGCCGCCGGTGTTCGGACCGCTGTCGCCGTCGCCGACGCGCTTGTGGTCCTGGCTGGTGGCCATCGGCAGGACGTTCTTGCCGTCGACCATGACGATGAAGCTGGCTTCCTCGCCGTCGAGGAATTCCTCGATCACCACGCGGGAACCGGCGTCACCGAAGGCGTTGCCGGCGAGCATGTCGCGCACGGCGTCTTCGGCTTCGGCCAGGGTCATGGCGACGATCACGCCCTTGCCGGCGGCCAGGCCGTCGGCCTTGATCACGATCGGGGCGCCTTTTTCACGCAGATAGGCCAGGGCCGGCTCGATCTCGGTGAAGTTCTGGTAGTCGGCGGTCGGGATCTTGTGGCGGGCCAGGAAGTCCTTGGTGAAGGCCTTGGAGCCTTCCAGCTGGGCGGCGCCGGCGGTCGGGCCGAAGCAGTCCAGGCCTCGGGAGCGGAACAGGTCGACCACGCCGGCGACCAGTGGCACTTCCGGGCCGACGATGGTCAGGGAGACGTTCTTCTCGGCGAAGTCCGCCAACTGCTCCAGGGCCAGGACGTCGATGGCGACGTTTTCGCACTTGGCCTCGATGGCGGTGCCGGCGTTGCCCGGGGCGACGAAGACTTTTTCGACGCGCGGATCCTGGGCGACTTTCCAGGCCAGGGCGTGTTCACGACCGCCACTGCCAATGATCAGGACATTCATTTCAAAAACCTCGATGACGCGGAATTCTGTTGAAACCTATGGCGCTTCACGCCCTAGGAGGTCGCAATGAAGCTGGTAGATGCAAGGCGGAGCGGTCCTCGCTGAGCGCAGTTGCCTCCTGGCAATGAGCATCGGCGAGGGCCGCTCCAACGCAGCAGATGCTGGCGTCAGTGCGGCCGCTGTCGTACGTTAGTGGCGGAAGTGGCGCATGCCGGTGAAGACCATGGCGATGCCGGCTTCGTCGGCGGCGGCGATCACTTCGCTGTCGCGCATCGAGCCGCCTGGCTGGATCACCGCGGTGATACCGACCTTGGCCGCGTTGTCGATGCCGTCGCGGAACGGGAAGAAGGCGTCCGAGGCCATGACCGCGCCCTGCACCTGCAGACCCGCGTGTTCAGCCTTGATCGCGGCGATGCGCGCCGAGTTCACGCGGCTCATCTGGCCGGCGCCGACGCCGATGGTCTGGCGGTTCTTGGCGTAGACGATGGCGTTGGACTTGACGTACTTGGCGACTTTCCAGGCGAAGATCAGGTCGTTGATTTCCTGTTCGGTCGGGGCGCGCTTGGTCACCACCTTCAGGTCGGCGCTGGTGATCATGCCGATGTCGCGGCTCTGGACCAGCAGACCGCCGTTGACGCGCTTGTAGTCCCAGGCCGGAGCGCGCTCGGCGTCCCACTGACCGCAGGCCAGCAGGCGCACGTTGGCCTTGGCGGCGACGATGGCACGGGCCTCTTCGCTGACGGAAGGAGCGATGATCACTTCGACGAACTGGCGTTCGACGATGGCCTTGGCGGTTTCGGCGTCCAGTTCGCGGTTGAAGGCGATGATGCCGCCGAACGCCGACTCGCTGTCGGTGGCGTAGGCCAGTTCATAGGCCTGACGGATGCCGCCTTCGGCGTCCGGGCTCACGGCCACGCCGCACGGGTTGGCGTGCTTGACGATCACGCAGGCCGGCTTGACGAAGCTCTTCACGCATTCCAGCGCGGCGTCGGTGTCGGCCACGTTGTTGTAGGACAGTTCCTTGCCTTGCAGTTGGGTCGCGGTGGCGATGCCGGCCTCGGCCGGCTTGGCTTCCACATAGAACGCCGCGCTCTGGTGCGGGTTCTCGCCGTAGCGCATTTCCTGGGCCTTGACGAACTGGCTGTTGAAGGTGCGCGGGAATTCGCCGCGGCCTTCGGTCGACAGGGTTTCGGCCGCCTGGTTCACGGTGCCCATGTAGTTGGCGATCATGCCGTCGTAGGCGGCGGTGTGCTCGAACGCCTTGAGCATCAGGTCGAAGCGCTGGGCGTAGGTCAGGCCGCCGGCCTTGAGGCTCTCCAGGACCTGGGCGTAGTCGCTGGCGTTGACGACGATGGCGACGTCCTTGTGGTTCTTGGCTGCCGAACGGACCATGGTCGGGCCGCCGATGTCGATGTTCTCGATGGCGGTCGGCAGGTCACAGCCCGGCTTGCTGATGGTGGCTTCGAACGGGTAGAGGTTGACCGCGACCAGGTCGATCGGCTGGATGCCGTGTTCGCTCATGATCGCATCGTCGATGCCGCGACGACCGAGGATGCCACCGTGGATTTTCGGATGCAGGGTTTTCACCCGGCCGTCCATCATTTCCGCAAAACCGGTGTAGTCCGCGACTTCCACGGCGGCGACGCCGTTGTCCCGCAGCAGCTTGAAGGTGCCGCCGGTGGAGAGGATTTCCACGCCCAGGGCTTCCAGTTCACGAGCGAAATCGAGGATTCCGGTCTTGTCGGAAACGCTGATCAGGGCGCGGCGGATCGGCAGGCGGGTAGTCTGGTCGGTCATCTCGATGTCCATCAAAACAAGGGAGTCAGCAAAAAAGGCGACCGTTTCTACGCGGGCGCCTTTCTGGTTTTATTGAATGCTTACAGCAAATCGTACTGCTTGAGTTTCTTGCGCAGGGTGCCGCGGTTCAGGCCCAGCAGCTCGCTGGCCTTGGTCTGGTTGCCCTTGACGTAGTTCATCACGCTTTCGAGCAGGGGAGCCTCGACTTCGGAGAGCACCAGGTTGTACACGTCCGTGACGGCCGCGCCCTCGAGGTGGGCGAAATAATTGTGCAGCGCCTTTTCGACGCTGCCGCGAAGGGTCTGGCCCTCCTCGCTTGGCGTATTGAGGTGCTGTTTCAAATTGACGTTGTCGCTCACGGGCGTTGTTCCACTCACTAAAGTCTCGGTCATCATCGTCATGCGGCCACCCCCTCTGCGTCCCCTGTCACCAGGCTCTTGTAACGTCCGGCGAAGAACTCACGAACGTTGGCGCACTGTGCTTCCGTATCTTCCAAACGATTGAAGTGGGCGCGAAACTCCCTGGCGCCCGGCAAGGTTGCGAGATACCAGCCGACATGCTTGCGGGCGATGCGTACGCCCATGACCTCTCCATAGAAGGCATGCAATGCGGCCAGATGCTCAAGCAGAATGCGTTCCACTTCCAACAACTCCGGTGCCGGGAGGGTTTCACCGGTACGCAGGAAATGCTCTATCTCACGAAAAATCCACGGTCGCCCCTGGGCAGCCCGGCCGATCAACAGGCCGTCGGCACCGGTGGCGTTCAGCACGTACCGGGCCTTTTCGGCCGAATCGATGTCGCCGTTGGCGAAGACCGGGATCGACACCGCCTGCTTGATCGCGGCAATGGTGTCGTACTCGGCTTCGCCGGTGTACAGGTCTGCACGGGTCCGTCCATGCACCGCCAGGGCGGTGATGCCCGCCTGTTCGGCGATCTTCGCCACCGTCAGGCCGTTCTTGTTCGCCCGGTCCCAGCCGGTGCGGATCTTCAGGGTGACCGGGACATCGACCGCCGCCACGACGGCGTGCAGGATCTCCCTCACCAGGTCTTCATCCTTCAACAGTGCGGAGCCGGCGGCCTTGTTGCAGACCTTCTTGGCCGGACACCCCATGTTGATGTCGATAATCTGTGCGCCCAGCTCGACGTTGGCCCGGGCCGCATCCGCGAGCATCCGGGCATCGCCACCGGCGATCTGCACCGAGCGCGGCTCGGGATCGCCTTCGTGAATCATGCGCAGACGCGACTTGCGGCTGTTCCACAGGCTCATGTCGCTGGTCACCATTTCCGAAACCACCAGGCCTGCGCCCAGGCGCCGGCAAAGCTGACGAAAGGGCTGGTCGGTCACACCCGCCATGGGGGCGAGAATCAAACCGTTCTGCAGTGTGTATGGGCCGATGCGTACCGCCGACATAGGACTTCCCTGTTGTGGGGCCGGATCATGGGAGTTCGAAAAAGGGTTGGCATGATACCCGCTCTCGATGACCGGATAAAGGCAAAATTGGATAAAATCTGAACAGTTATTCTGTTATCGCCAGCGGTTTGGTCGTCGGCGGAAAACTGCCGTCAAACAACCTGACAACCCGGGCTATTCGGGCGAATGGAAGCTGAGGCTGTAGTTCACGGCCTTGGCACCTGGATCGAGGATGTCCAGGGCGATATGGATCGGGGTCTGGGGGGGCATTTCGCTCTGTTCGCCGAGGTCGCCGCCCAGGTATTCACCGGGCTTGAAGCGCCGGCTGGCGATCAGATGGCCGTTGAGATCGGCAAAACGCAACTCCAGCAGCGGAAACGGCTGAGAAAACGACGCGCGGTTGTAGATGATCGCATCCACCACCAGGGCGCCGTTGAAATCCGGGTGGCTGCGCACCACGAGGTTGCTGCTCTTGATCCGGGCGATATCGACCTTGGACGGCACCTTGCAGCCCAACTGCGGGCACAGTTGCTGGAACCACGGCCGATACTGGTCCTGGCGCGCCAGTTCGTCGAAATGGTAGGCGACGTACTGGCCGAGCAGGGCGGCACCGGCGAGCAGCACCAGCAGCAGCCACAGCAGGCGCTTGCCCCAGGGCGAGCGGCGACGTTGCCAGTCGAGGTGAATCGGGTCGTCCTCGAGGTCCAGCAGCACGTCGTCGTGTGCCCCGACACCGGGTTCGCTGCGGGTACGGGCGGGCTTTTTCTGCTCGGTGACGGCGTCGTCGGCCGTATCTTCCCGGTCGGCGTTCACCGTTTCGTGAGGCGTGAGCCCTTCCAGTTCGCTGTCTTCGATGGCCAGGCGTGGCGCCTCGGGCTCATCGTCCAGGTCGGCGAGGTCGAAGGACAGCGATGGCTCGGTACGGCCCGGCTTGGGCTGTTCGGGCTTGCGTTCGACCTTGCGCTCGGCCTTTGGTGTCGGAACCGGCCGTTCCTGTTCGTCTTCGGCCAGTTCGTCGGGCTCGCTGGTCGGTGCGCTGAACAGGCTGCCGGACCATTGGGCTTCGTCATCATCGCTGTCGCGCCGGGCGCTGAAGGATTCTTCCTTGCCCGGATGATCCTGGCCGAATGACCGGGCCGGCTGGATTTCCCGCTGTTCCAGGCGGGCCAGTTCTTCGTCGAGGTCCAGGTCGTCCAGATCCAGCTCTTGCGCCGTCCATTGCTTCTGGCTGATGGCGCGAGGCGGCTCGGCTGGCGCTGTCGGCACTGCCGGTGCGGCGGGAGGCGCTTCTGCCGGTGCCGGTGTCGCCGGGGCGGCTGTGACGGGCGGGGTCGGCGGGTTGGCTGCCGCTTCCCGGGCCGCGCGCTGCTCCAGCAGCTGGCGCGCCGCATTGAACACCTGCAGGCACGAGCCACAGCGCACGACACCGCGCGCCACGCTCAACTGGGCATGGCTGACGCGAAAGCTGGTTTGGCAATGCGGGCACTGGGTGACGAAGCTGTCGGTCATGCGGCGATCCGGTTCATGCAAGCGCCCATTCTAGCGCCGACGGCCTGTGATGCGCACCCAGCCGTCGCGATCGGCGATCGGGTCCAGATCGAAGTCCTTGGCATAGGCGGCGGCCACTTCCTCGCCCTGTTCGGCGAGGATGCCGGACAGCGCCAGGCGGCCACCCGGCTTGACCAGGGTCGACAGTTGCGGTGCCAGGGAAACCAGCGGGCCCGCGAGAATGTTCGCCACCAGAACATCGGCCTGCATCTGCGGCAATTGCTCGGGCAGATACAGCGGGAACAGCTCTTCGGCGATGTTGTTGCGCCCGGCGTTGTCGCGGGACGCCTCCAGGGCCTGCACGTCGATGTCGGTGCCGACCGCTTCGCGAGCGCCCAGCAGCAGGGCGGCAATCGCCAGGATGCCCGAGCCGCAGCCGAAGTCGAGGACGTTGCAGTCCTTGAGGTCCTGGCCGTCGAGCCATTCCAGGCAGAGGGCGGTGGTCGGGTGGGTGCCGGTGCCGAAGGCCAGGCCCGGGTCGAGCAGCAGGTTGACCGCGCCCGGCTCCGGTGCGGCATGCCAGCTCGGCACGATCCACAGGCGCTGACCGAAACGCATCGGCTGGAAATTGTCCATCCAGCTGCGTTCCCAGTCCTGGTCCTCGATCACTTCGCTGTGGTGTTCGGGCAGCGGGGCGCCGGTCAGCAGCTCGAGGTGCGCCAGTACGCTGGCGGCCTCGGTGCCGGCCTCGAACAGCGCCAGCAGATGGGTGTGGGACCACAGCGGGGTGGTGTTCAGTTCGGGTTCGAAAATCGGCTGATCTTCGGCATCCATGAAGGTTACCGAAACAGCGCCGACTTCCAGGAAAGCGTCTTCGTAGGTTTCGGCTTGTTCCGGGCTGATGGCGAGGCGTACTTGCAGCCAAGGCATGGCGGGCACCTGTGAAAATGAGTGTGCGATCGGGGTGGTCGCGAGAAACGCGGCAGTTTACGCCAGCGCGATGCTTTGTGGGAGTGGGCCTGCTCCTGCAAAAACGACAAGGCCGCTCGAAAGCGGCCTTGTCGTTCGGATCACCGGCTCACTGGTGGGCGAGCTTGTGTTCCAGGTAGTGAATGTTCACACCACCTTCGCAGAAGCCTTCGTCACGAACCAGGTCACGGTGCAGCGGGATATTGGTCTTGATCCCGTCCACCACGACTTCATCCAGGGCATTGCGCATGCGCGCCATGGCTTCGTCGCGAGTGGCTCCCCAGGTGATCAGCTTGCCGATCAGGGAGTCATAGTTCGACGGAACCTTGTAGCCGCTGTACAGATGCGAGTCGACCCGCACGCCGTTGCCGCCCGGAGCATGGAAATGCTTGACCAGGCCCGGGCTCGGGATGAAGGTCTTGGGGTCTTCGGCGTTGATCCGGCACTCCAGCGCGTGACCGTGGATCTTCACGTCGTCCTGGGTGTACGACAGCGGATTGCCAGCGGCGATGCTCAGCATCTCCTTGACGATATCGATGCCGGTGACCATTTCCGATACCGGGTGCTCCACCTGCACGCGAGTGTTCATCTCGATGAAGTAGAAGCGGCCGTTCTCGTACAGGAACTCGAAAGTACCGGCGCCACGGTAGCCGATGTCGATACAGGCCTGGACGCAGCGAGCCAGGACTTCCTTGCGCGCGTTTTCGTCGATACCCGGTGCCGGAGCTTCCTCCAGGACCTTCTGGTGACGACGCTGCAGCGAGCAGTCACGGTCGCCCAGGTGGATCGCATGGCCCTGGCCGTCGGAAATCACCTGGACTTCCACGTGACGTGGGTTGGTCAGGAACTTTTCCAGGTAGACCATCGGGTTGCTGAACCAGGCGCCGGCCTCTTCACGAGTCTGCTTGGCCGCTTCGACCAGCTCTTCCTCGCTGTGCACCACGCGCATGCCGCGACCGCCGCCGCCGCCTGCCGCCTTGATGATCACCGGGTAGCCGACTTCGCGACCGATGCGCAGGGCGGTTTCCGGGTCTTCAGGCAGTGGGCCGTCGGAGCCGGGTACGGTCGGTACGCCAGCCGCGATCATGGCGGCCTTGGCCGAAACCTTGTCACCCATCAGGCGAATGGTGTCGGCTTTCGGGCCGATGAAGGCAAAACCGGATTTCTCGACCTGTTCGGCGAAATCGGCGTTTTCCGCGAGGAAGCCGTAGCCTGGGTGAATCCCCGTGGCACCAGTGACTTCGGCGGCCGCGATGATGTTCGGGATGTTCAGGTACGAGTGGGTGGCCAGGGGCGGGCCGATGCAGATGCTTTCGTCCGCCAGTTTCACGTGCATCAGTTCCGTATCGGCCGTCGAGTAAACAGCTACGGTCTTGATGCCTTGTTCCTTACAGGCGCGCAGGATACGCAGAGCGATCTCGCCACGGTTGGCGATCAGGACTTTTTCCAGCTTCGCAGGTTTGGACATCGAAGGCACTCCGCGGTTCAAACGATGGTGAACAGCGGCTGGTCATACTCAACCGGCTGACCGTTTTCTACCAGGATGGATTCGATCACACCGCTGGCTTCGGCCTGGATGTGGTTCATCATCTTCATCGCTTCGACGATGCAGATGGTGTCGCCTTTCTTGACGGTCTGGCCGACTTCGACGAATGGAGCCGAAGTTGGCGACGGGGTACGGTAGAAGGTACCGACCATCGGCGACTTGACCACGAAACCGTTCAGTTTCGGTGCGGCGGCGGCTTCAGGAGCGGCAGCGGCGGCAGCTGGTGCGGCGGGGGCAGCGGCTGGAGCCGGAGCCTGTACCGGTGCAGGCGCATAGTACTGCTGCGCCGGGGCCTTGCTGTGGCGACTGATGCGTACGGACTCTTCGCCTTCCTTGATCTCGAGCTCGTCGATGCCGGACTCTTCCAGCAACTCGATCAGTTTCTTAACTTTACGGATATCCATGAATCATCAACTCCCAAGGGTCGGTCAGGGGCGTTTATCGCTTGTCGTTCAAGCTGTCGCCAGTCTTTCAAGCTGCTCTAGGGCGGCCTCCAGGGCCAGTCGGTAACCGCTGGCGCCCAGGCCGCAGATCACTCCTACCGCTACATCTGAAAAGTAGGAGTGATGGCGGAAAGGTTCGCGTTTGTGCACGTTCGACAGATGCACTTCGATGAATGGGATGCTCACCGCCAGCAACGCGTCACGTAATGCGACGCTTGTATGTGTAAAAGCTGCCGGATTGATGAGAATGAAGTCCACGCCTTCGCCACGGGCGGCATGGATTCGCTCGATCAATTCGTATTCGGCATTGCTTTGCAGATACATCAGGTGGTGCCCGGCTTCCCGGGCCCGGCGCTCCAGGTCCTGGTTGATTTCGGCCAGCGTGACCGCGCCGTAGACGCCCGGCTCGCGGGTGCCCAGCAGGTTCAGGTTGGGTCCGTGCAGGACCAGTAGGGTCGCCATCGGCTGTTTCCTTGTTATCGGTGCGCAGTGGTCAATGCGCGCCGACTATGCCGCAAAGCGCGGATGACTGTCCAGTTGACTGCAATAGCCAGCACGATGTCCGATGTTCGCGAAAAATTTGTGACTCGTTTGTTGAAACCGGTCATCCCTGTTCGCAGCAGGTTCGGCGAAGTTGGCTGTGGGAGGCCGACCGTGAGTTCACAAAACGACCGATTGGACGATGCCTTGGGCGAAAACGCCTGCCGCGAAGAAGGGTAGCAGGCGCGTGGAAAATGGCGGGGCCGCGTGCTCAGACGCGGAAGGCCTGCACCGCCGTGTTCAACTGCGTGCCCAGCTCCAGCAGGCGTTCGCCCTGGCTGCGGCCTTCGCCGATACGCAGCAGGTTGTCTTCGCCCAGTTGGTGGATGCGCTCGCTGTGATCGCGGATCTCGCTGACCGCGCCACTTTGTTGGGCGGTGACGTCGGCGATGCGCACGGCCGTGTCGGAGATGGTCTGGATCGCCCCGACGATTTCATCCAGCGCGCCATCGGCCGCCTGGGCCTGGTTGGCGGTCGCCTCGGCGTGTTGGACCTGGGCGCGCATGCCTTCCACCGATTCGCGTGCCGCGCTCTGCAGTCCGGCGATCAGGTTCTGGATTTCCCCGGTGGCCCCCGCGGTGCGCTGGGCCAGGGTCCTGACCTCCTCGGCGACCACCGCGAAACCACGACCCATTTCCCCGGCGCGGGCGGCTTCGATGGCGGCGTTGAGGGCCAGCAGGTTGGTCTGGTCGGCGATCGAGCGGATCACTGTCAGCACGCCACCGATGGTCGCCGATTCCTCGGCCAGGTGCTCGATCATCTGTGCGTTGCCCTGGACCTCGCCGACCAGCGCATGCAGGCCGGCCAGGCTCATGCCGATGACCTTCTGGCCGTGCTCCACCGCCAGTCCGGCGCTGCGGCTGGCATCCGCGGCCTGGCTGGCATCGCCGCTGACCTGCTGGATGGTCGCCTCCAGTTCTCCCAGCGCGTCACGGATCTGCCCGGTGTCGCCGGCCTGACGCTCGACACCGCTGTGCAGGCCGCTGCTCAGCTCGGCCAGGGTCCTGCTGCTGCCGGCAACCTGTTCGGCGTTCTGGCGAATGGTGCCGACCAGATCCACCAGGTAGGCGCGCAGGCGGTTCAATGAGGCTTCGATATCGTGCAGTTCGCGATTGGTCCTGCCCAACTGGATATCCCGGCTGAAGTCGCCTTCGGCCCAGATCGAAAGGGCCGGCGCGAGGTTGGTCAGGACCCGGGCCAGCTTGCGCTGCAGGGTGTCGATCAACAGGGCGATCAGCAGGATCAGGCCGATCATCGCGCCTTGCATCAGGCGTACTTCGCTTTCGATCTGGCCATGCTGGGCGCGTACCACCGGTTCCATGGCGGCGATCGCCTGTTGCACGGCACTGATCTTCAGGTGGGTCGCCGTCGCCAGGTCGGCCCGGCGCCGGATCTGCTCGCGGGTGCGGGCCAACTCGGCCGGGTAGCGGTTCAGCAGGCTGTGCAGTTCGCGCTTGAGGCCGACGCCGGTGTCTTCGGCGGTCGCCTTCCCGCTGGTCTCCAGGCCCATCATGGCGTTGAAGTCGTCGGCGCCGGACTCGCTGCTGGAGGTCACACCGAGCAGGGGCAGGGCTTCCAGTTGTTCGGCCTGGCTGCGGATACTGGCCAGTTCACGCTCGACGTCGGCGGCCAGTTCGCTGCGACCGCTGCTGACCAGCTTGTCCCGGGCCAGCGACAGTTTCGCCAGGTGCGAGGAGGCTGCCAGCAACGGCGGCAGATAGGCCGCGGCCTCGGGCTTGCCGGCACCGGTGGCGTACCGGGTCAGTTGTTCGAGGTTGCCGCCCAGCTCGCGTTCGGCCTGCAGCAACAGGGCCTGCGGGTCGCCGGCCAGCTTGCCGGCGGCCAGCAGGTCGGTCTTGCTGAAGTCGCCCAGGGCGGCCAGGCTGGAGCGCAGGCTTTCGGTCATGGACGGCGGCAGGGCGGCGATTTCCTTGCCGATCGCTTCGATGGACTGTCCGGCGCCGCTCAGGCGCAGGGCGTCACCGCTGCCCAGGTAGTCTTCGATATTGCGTGCCGCCTGGTTCTGGAACTGCTGCGACAGGCCCAGGTAGCGCTCCATCAACTGGTAGGGACGTTCCAGTGCCCGCTGCGACCACCAGAGCGTAGCCCCGAGTGCCAGGCAGACGGCAACGAGCAACAGGGTGTTGAGATTGGTCAGCAACTTCAGGCGCATTCTGGATCCTACCCACGACAAAAGTGGTAAGCGCCTGAATTTATTGCTGTTTAGTTACAGCGTTATGACGGAATCAGTGGAATCCGATGAAAAGGTGGCACTTTGCCGTGCAACCTGCACCCGGTTGCGTCCGGCATGCTTGGCCCGGTAGAGGGCTTCGTCGGCCTGGCTCGCCATGAGCAGGCTGTCGCTGTCTTCCTGCAGCTCGACCACGCCGGCGCTGAACGTGCACCACAGGTCCTCCGGCTGGGCCGGATAGTGGATCTCGGCGAAGCGCTGGCGAATTTCCTCCAGCACCTTGTAGGCCGACTCCAGGTCGGTGTCGGGCATGACGATGGCGAACTCTTCGCCGCCGTAGCGGCCGATGAAGTCGGTCTTGCGCAGGCGCTGCTTGAGAAACAGCGCCAGGCTCTTGATCACCCGGTCGCCCATGGGATGGCCGTGGCTGTCGTTGACCCGCTTGAAGTGATCGATATCGAGCATCGCGAAGCTCAGCGGCTTGCATTCGCGACGGGCACGGAAGCTGCAATCCTCGAGCAACTGCAGGATATGGGTGTGGTTGTACAGGCCGGTCAGGCTGTCGCGGATCATTCGCGACTTGAGGTTGCGCGCCCGCGCCGCACGGTTGCGCACGGTGGTGATCAGATGGCGTGGCTTGATCGGCTTGGTCAGGAAGTCGTCGCCGCCTTCGCTCATGGCGTCGAGCTGCTTGTCCAGGTCGTCCTCGGCGGACAAATAGATGATCGGCACGCTGACATAGCGGTCGTTGTGGCGGATCACCTTCGCCAGCTCGGTGCCGGTGCAGGCCGGCATGTACATGTCGAGGATGATGAGGTCCGGCTGGAAGTCCGCCAGTTCGGCCATGGCTTGTATCGGGTCGATCAGGGTCCGGGTGACGATACCGGCGCTGTTGAGCAGGCGTTCGGTGTGCAGGGCCTGGGCGCGTGAGTCGTCGATGATCAGCACCTTGTACGGATCGTACTGGGCGGCACAGGTCAGCACCTCGATTTTCTCCAGCAGGCTGGAAGCCTCCAGTGTGCCGGTGAGGAATTCCTGGCCGCCGGCGCGCACGGCGGCCAGGCGGGTCGGCGTATCGGTTTCATGCAGGCTGAAAAACAGCAGCGGCAGCTTCTGTTCCAGGCCGAGCTGCGCTTCGGCCGCCAGGTGCAGGCCCATGCCGCTGCCGGTGAAGTCGACGTCCATGACGATCGCGGCCGGCAGGCGTTCGGCCATGGACGAGCGGAACGCCGCGACATTTTCCAGCGCCTGGGCGCCGAGGCCGAAGAACTCCAGTTGCTTGACCAGCCGCTCGGCACGCTCGTGATCCTGCAGCATCACGTAGACCGGCTTGCGCAGCGGTGGCAGGAAGGTGTGCTCGAGCTGGTCGCCATGGCGCAGGCCGGTGCGCGACAGGCGCTGCATCAGGCGGTTGAGTTCGGTGATCAGGCCGCTGCTGAGTCGACCCCGGTTGGCGTCGACCGCTTCCAGCGAGCGATGGATGCCATGGGCCAGTTGGACGTGTTCCGGTTGTTCGAAGCGTTCGGCGAAGCGCAACAGGCGCAGGTTCGCCTCATTGAGTTCGGACATGTCGCTGCTCGACCATTCGCTGCGTTGCAGGCGCTGCCATATCTCCAGAATCTGGCGTGCCTGGTGAATGACCCGCTGGGCAAAGTGCTGCCTGAGGCGCTCGCGGTTGGGGTCTTCTGGCTCGCTCATAGCTGGCTACTGGTTAGACGAACGGCGGAGGGTAGTGGCTCTATGCTAGCACTTCTCTGGCCTTGGTATATGTGCCATGCGTCAACTTCTCGAATTCATTTCATGACCTCCTGGTCGGCGTTCGAGGTGGCGGGGATGGTCAATCGGGCGGCGCTTGCATGAAGCGTCCCGAGGCCGCTTGATTTATAGTGGGGCGATGGATGGCAACGTGGCCGTGCCTTGCGCGACGAACGCCGGCCCTGAGGCGGGTTCGCTCGGGCAGGGCACGATGGGCCAGGGTTGTGGTCAACCGATGAACTCATGTGATCGAAAGGATAGAGCCATGCTGGACTGGAAAAAACGCGCAGGCAGCGCGCCGGAACGCGCCGCCGAACCCTCGCCGGCCCCCCGCGGCTATTTCGCCGGCCTGCTGTTCAGTCGCGCCCTGGCAACCCTGGTCGGGTTGTACCTGGTGGTGACGATTCTGCTCGGCTGGTACTGGAGTCAGGAGCCGGCGCTGTTTCCCGTCCAGCAGAACGCGCAGATGGCCGCCGAGAAGCAGGGGCGCAAGATGGTCGTCGGCTACACCACGGTCGAAACCCTCAAGACAGTGGTCGGTACCCTGCTGAACAAGCCGGGTGGCTATCTGTCCAATGATCGCTTCCCGCCAGGCGTCTGGCTGGACAACATCCCCAGCTGGGAATACGGCGTGCTGGTCCAGGTGCGCGACCTGACCCGTGCCCTGCGCAAGGATTTCGCCCGGTCGCAGTCGCAATCGGCTGAAGACGCCGATCTGGCCAAGGCCGAGCCGCGCTTCAACTTCGACAACCGCAGCTGGATGCTGCCTTCCAGCGAGGCAGAGTACCAGGAGGGCATCAACTCCCTGGATCGCTACCAGGCGCGGCTGTCCGACCCGAATCAGAACAACGCGTTGTTCTACGCCCGTGCCGACAACCTGAACAACTGGCTTGGCGATGTCGCCACGCGCCTGGGCTCGCTGTCCCAGCGCCTGTCGGCCAGTGTCGGGCGGGTCAAGCTGAACTCCGCGCTGAAAACCGAAAGCGTGGCACCCGGACAAGTGCCGCAGGTTGACGAGGAAGTGGTCGAGACACCCTGGCTGCAGATCGACAACGTCTTCTACGAAGCCCGTGGCCAGGCCTGGGCGCTGTCGCACCTGCTGCGCGCGATCGAGGTCGATTTCGCCGACGTGCTGGCGAAGAAAAACGCCACGGTCAGCGTACGGCAGATCATTCGCGAGCTGGAAGCCTCGCAGGAGCCGGTGTGGAGCCCGATGATCCTCAACGGCAGTGGCTTCGGTGTCCTGGCCAACCACTCGCTGGTGATGGCCAACTACATTTCGCGGGCCAACGCCGCGGTGATCGACCTGCGCCAACTGCTCAACCAGGGTTGATCGATGAATCTCTCCCCGAACGAGGTGGCGCATCGCGCCGCCTCCGATGCCGAGCTGATCGCCTGGGTCGACGACGACGATCGACTACAGGGCAGCCTCGCCCGCGCCGAACTGCGCGAACGCGGCCTGATCGGCCGGGGTACCTACATCCTGCTATTCAATTCGGCCGGTGAGCTGTGCGTGCATCGGCGGACCCTCAGCAAGGCCATCTATCCCGGCTACTGGGACGTGGCGGCGGGGGGCATGGTCCAGGCCGATGAAAGCTATGCCGAGTCGGCCGCCCGCGAGCTGGAGGAGGAACTGGGGGTCAGTGGCGTGCCCTTGACCGCCCATGAGCGTTTCTTCTTCGACCAGCCGGGCAACCGGCTCTGGTGCGCGGTGTTCAGCGCCGTCTGGGACGGGCCCTTGCGGCTGCAACCGGAAGAAGTGCTCGAAGCCCGTTTCATCCCGGTGGAGGCCGCCGTGGCGGAAAGTGCGCACAAGCCTTACTGCCCGGACTCCCTGGCGGCCTTGAAGCGCTATTTGCAGGGCGTCGCAAAACCTTCATGAAATGGCGCCGATTGGCTCTTGGGTCATCGGCCTTTTGCCGTTAAACTGCGCGCCTTTTCAAGCTCGGACGGCCTGGCCGTCTCGAGTAGCGCTGCCCCTGCCTGAGTGGGGCTTCGCGGTCGTCGCCCCTGGGGCTTTCGACCAGTCTTTCGTCCTCCCAAGAGGATTGCCGGTGGCCAAAAAAGCCGCATCCTTCGCCGCTCTCGGCGGCCTGGTGTTTTCCACCGACGCAGGCCGACATTGCCCCGACTGTAGCCAGCCGGTGGCCGCCTGTACCTGCAAACAGACCCGTATCCCCGAAGGCGACGGCATTGCCCGCGTGCGCCGCGAAAGCAAGGGCCGTGGCGGCAAGACGGTGACGACGATCACCGGCGTGCCCCTGGCCGAGGACGCTCTCAAGGAACTGGCGAGTACCTTGAAGAAGCGTTGTGGTACCGGTGGCGCGTTGAAGGACGGCGTCATCGAGATCCAGGGCGACCATGTCGAGCTGCTGCTGGGCGAGCTGGTCAAGCACGGTTTCAAGGCGAAGAAGTCCGGCGGCTAGCAGCCTCTGTGAAAACCACCGTGAAGTCGACCCGCCCGCCCGGATGAACGTGGCCTGGCAGTCGTGCCCATGGTTTTCACAGAGCCTGTTCCCGCACAGCCTCTAAACTCGAAGCTGGATCCGTGGTCCTACCCGGATACAGGCGAATCGTCATTTTCATTCTTTAGACTGCGCGCAGCCTGGGTCCAGGCGGCGCTACCTGACTTCTTCTATAGGGGACTTCGATGTCCGTACGACGCACACGCAAAGACGATGGCAGCCAATGGACAGTTGCGGACAGCCGCAGTGTTTACGGGATTCGCCATTGGGGGGCCGGATATTTCGCGATCAATGACGCCGGTCGTGTCGAGGTTCGTCCGAACGGCCCGAACAGTTCACCCATCGACCTCTTCGAGCAGGTCGATGAGCTGCGCAAGAGCGGCTTGTCCCTGCCATTGCTGGTGCGCTTTCCGGATATCCTGCAGGACCGCGTGCGCCAACTGACCGGCGCGTTCGACGCGAACATCGCGCGCCTGGAATACCAGAGCAAGTACACCGCCCTGTACCCGATCAAGGTCAACCAGCAGGAAGCGGTGATCGAGAACATCATCGCCACCCAGAACGTTTCCATCGGCCTGGAAGCCGGTTCCAAGCCCGAGCTGCTGGCGGTGCTGGCGCTGGCGCCGAAGGGCGGCACCATTGTCTGCAACGGCTACAAGGACCGCGAGTTCATTCGCCTGGCGCTGATGGGGCAGAAGCTCGGCCACAACGTGTTCATCGTGATCGAGAAGGAGTCCGAAGTCGAACTGGTGATCGAGGAAGCCGCGTTCCTCAAGGTCAAGCCCCAGGTCGGCCTGCGGGTGCGCCTGTCGTCCCTGGCGTCGAGCAAGTGGGCCGATACCGGCGGCGAGAAATCCAAGTTCGGCCTGTCGGCGGCGCAACTGCTGTCGGTGGTCGAGCGCTTCCGCGCGGCCGGCCTGGACCAGGGTATTCGCCTGCTGCACTTCCACATGGGCTCGCAGATCGCCAACCTGGCGGACTATCAATACGGCTTCAAGGAAGCGATCCGCTACTACGGCGAGCTGCGCAACCTCGGCCTGCCGGTCGATCACATCGACGTCGGCGGCGGCCTGGGGGTCGACTACGACGGCACCCACTCGCGTAACGCCAGTTCGATCAACTACGACATGGATGACTACGCCGGTGTCGTGGTCGGCATGCTCAAGGAGTTCTGCGATGCGCAGAACCTGCCGCATCCGCACATTTTCTCCGAAAGCGGCCGTTCGCTGACCGCTCACCATGCGATGCTGGTGGTGCAGGTGACCGACGTCGAGAAACACAACGACGACGTGCCGCATATCGAGAATCCGCAGGACCTGCCGGAAACCGTGCAATGGCTGGTGGAGCTGCTGGGTCCGACCGATATCGAGATGGTCACCGAAACCTATTGGCGCGCCACCCACTACATGAGCGACGTGGCCACCCAGTACGCCGATGGCAAGCTGACCCTGGCCGAGAAAGCCCTGGCCGAGCAGTGCTACTTCGCCGTGTGCCGGCGTCTGCACAACTCGCTGAAGGCCCGCCAGCGCTCGCATCGCCAGGTACTCGACGAGCTCAACGACAAGCTCGCCGACAAGTACATCTGCAACTTCTCGGTGTTCCAGAGCCTGCCCGATACCTGGGCCATCGGCCAGGTGCTGCCGATCCTGCCGCTGCACCGGCTGAACGAGGAGCCGCTGCGTCGGGCGGTGCTGCAGGACCTGACCTGCGACTCCGATGGCAAGATCAAGCAGTACGTCGACGAGCAGAGCATCGAGACCAGCCTGCCGGTACACGCTGTGAATGAAGGCGAGGACTATCTGCTGGGGATCTTCCTGGTGGGCGCCTACCAGGAAATTCTGGGCGACATGCATAACCTGTTCGGTGACACCGACTCGGTGAACATCTACCAGAACGCCGATGGCAGCGTGTACCACGCGGGTATCGAAACCCATGACACCATCGAGGACATGCTGCGCTATGTGCACCTGTCGCCGGAGGAACTGATGACCCACTACCGCGACAAGGTCGCCAGTGCCAGCATCAGCGTCAAGGAGCGGACCCAGTTCCTCGACGCCCTGCGTCTGGGCCTGACCCGTTCTTCCTACCTGTCGTCTTGAGTCGAGGCCGATAGTTCCTCGGAATTAGCCATTTCAAGACGATGCTTTTTCCTTTGATCATGTAGGTTTAGTCTGGATGTCCAAAAACCCACCCGCCGAGGTGGGTTTTTTATTGCCAGAAGGCAAAGTGCTCGCTTCATTGCTTCCGTGTTTTGTGTAGGTGGTTTCTCTACCGCCTGTTTGACCCTCTACTCGTTCTTTTCCCTCGGCGAAAATCCCGGATCAAAGTCGTGCCCATGTAGAGGGAAATCCATGTTCGATCCAGCCAACCAGCCGTTTTTCCGTCTGGATGTCGCCGGCTTGTCCCGTCCCCTGGCGGTCACTTCCTTCAGCGGTCGCGAGGCGGTCAGCGAGCTTTTCGCCTTCGAGCTGGACCTGCCCGGCGACACGCTCGGGACGGATCCGGACCGGCTGATGTACCGCAGTTGCTTTCTGCGCCTGGGGGCTGCCGATGAGGGTATCCATGCACAGATCCAGGGTGTCAACCTGCGTTGTGCCGACCTGGCTCCGGGACACTGCCGGCTGTCCCTCGGACCACGACTGGGGCTGCTCGCGCAGCGGTTGCGTCGGCGTCTGTTCCAGCAACGCACGGTCCCGGGCATCATCGCCCAGGTGCTGGGTGAGCATGGTCTGCGCGATGACGCGTTTCGTTTTGTCCTCAAGGCGCGTTGCGTACCGCGACCGTATTGCGTGCAGTTCGATGAGTCCGATCTGGAGTTCGTGCAGCGGCTCTGCGCCGAGGAGGGTATCCACTTTCACTTCCAGCATTCGCGGGATAACCATCGGCTGGTGTTCAGCGATGGGCTGGGGGCCTTGCGGCGGACCGGGGAAGCACGTTTCTGCCCGGATGACGGGCCCGGCGTTGAGGAGTTCCAGGTCAGTCTGTCGGCGCGGTTGCATCGGCGCGGTGGGCGCAGCCAGGAGCTGGCGCAGGGTGAAAGCGATTTGCCCGGGCTTCACTGTGCGGCGTTTCTACCGCTGTCCGGCCACCCCCGCAAGGCGTGGAACCGCCTGTGGCTGATCACGGCGCTCGAGCATCGCGGCGACAGCAGCCCGCTCGAACCATGGGGGCCGTTCTACCGCAACCTGTTCAGGGCGACCTCCTGGGAGGTTGCCCCGCGCACTCCCCGCCGCTATCCGAAACCGCGGTTGTCCGGCCTGTTTCGGGCCCGGCTGGCCGCAGGCAAGCCGCGTACCCGCGATGATGGGCAAGCTTGGCTTGCCGTTCAGTTACGGGTCTTCTATCAGGGCGAGGGAGCCCGGCAGAACACCTGCCGGCTACCGCTCGACCGTCTGGCTGTGACCGACGTCGAGGCATTCGTGGCGGGATTGGAGGAGGGCACGCCGCTATGGGTACGTTTCGTCGATGGCGATCCGGATCGGCCACGGATCATCGGGCGCGCCGATGCCCGGCAGTTGCAGGTGCAACCTGCCGGCGACCCGTTCTGTGAACTGTTGCGTACGGGGCACCCGCTGGTGCGGCTGTGCCCGCCGGCCCCCGACAGCCTGCCAGCCTCCTGTGGTTGCCGGGGTTGCCTGTCGTGAACACGGAGGCGATGTGGCTGCTGCTGGATATCCCCACGGCCCCCGGTCTGGTGGCGGCGTTGCGGGAACGCTATACGCATTACGAGAGCCACCTGCTGTTCGAAGGCACGCCGTTCCATGGCGTGCGCGACTGGGGGCCGCGGCTGCTCAGGCTGGCCGCGGATTGTCCGTTGGCGACGCTGAGCCAGGCCCGACCGGCGGCCTGGGGCGGCCTGTTCCTGCGTAGCCCGGCCCGGCCCGCCGTTCTGCTGGCCCATCTGCGGCAGATGCTGGTGGTACGTTTTGACGGCGAACATCAGGGCGTGATCAGCTACTACAACCCGCAGACCGCCAGCTACTTCTTCGACGGTGCCGACAGCCGTGAACTCAGCCGCTGGCTGGGGCCTATCAGCCTTGTCTATTGGTATGGCGGCACCTGGGCCGACAAGGCCGCCGGCTGTCTCGGCTGGCAGCAACTGATCAATCCGCGGTTGGATGGGGCGGCCCTCGGCGCCCGGGAAACCCTCAGCAGCGCACAGCAGCGGCGGCTGCAGGTGTGCGTGCTGGAGCGGCACGCCTACCAGTGGAGCCGAGCCAGCGGCCACGATTACACCTGGACTTGGCAACATCTGCAGGAGGGTATCGCCCAGGGATTTTGCGACAGCACCAGTCTCGATGACTGGTTGTGGTTGCGGGCGCAGTATCCGGCGGCATCATTCCCAGCCGGCCTGCCGGGTGATACGCCGGGCGAGCGTCTGGAAAACCTGCGCCTGGTCTGGATGCGGGCGCGGGGCTGATGGCCCGGATGTGGTGTTTCAGACGTGCCCATCTGAAGATGGCTGGCTCAGCTTTTCAGGGACAGTTCTGAGACACCGCACCAGGGGCAACGCTCAGATTCAAGGCTTGTAGCGTGACCGGTGCGGTGTCGAGAAAAATATGAGGTCCAGACAAATCTGCATGCGGGAGCCATTGAAATTCCCCCGTCAAACCCGCCACCAAAAATAATTTCGGCAGAAGCTTGACCAGGGAGAACGATCGTTCTACTCTGGCCGCATGGAAAAGCCGATGACCCTGCACGCGGAAAAATGCTGGCTACCGCGGAGAAGCTCATCTACGAAAATAGTATCCATGCCACTGGCATGGAGTTCTTGATAAAGAACTCTGGTGCATCACCTGAAAGTTTTTATCGCCATTTATCGAACAAAGGCGATATTGCACCGCGGCATTGAATGCACGGGGTGTACAGCTGGATGCCGTGCTGCGGACGTGAATGCGAAAACTGTAAACGTTCTCAAGAAGTCATGACTAACATTTTCGCCATGCTTGAAAGCCGGTTTTAATCAGGCATTTTTCGGGGATGGATTTAATTATTGCGACCGGGGTGGTTGGCGATGTAGGCGATCCTGTCCATCATGTCGCGAAGTTGCATGAACAAAAACTGCTTGACTATACATTGTAGCTGGTTGGTCGACTGGATGTCGAAACTCCAAGGTTCTTGCCAGTAACTTTTCTGTTGTTAAAGGGAGCGGTAACGGTGGCCCGCGTAATGGGTGGCTGCAGTGCTCTGGATAGCGTAAAGGTAACAGCTGAAATATTGCTTGAAGCAGTATCGCGCGGAAGCGTTTAGAGTTCCAGAAATACTAACCTGAATGAAACATCCAAAAACTGGAGGCACCACCATGTCCAATGCACCCGTTCGCCCGCCACTTCCTCCCTTCACTCGCGAATCGGCGATTGAAAAGGTTCGACTCGCTGAAGATGGCTGGAATAGCCGAGACGCAGAAAAAGTTTCGCTCGCCTATACGCTGGATACCAAATGGCGTAACCGCGCCGAGTTCGCGAGCAATCGCGAAGAGGCCAAGGGTTTTCTCACGCGCAAATGGAAAAAAGAGCTCGATTATCGTCTGATCAAAGAGCTCTGGGCCTTCACCGATAATCGCATCGCCGTTCGTTATGCTTACGAATGGCACGATGATTCGGGTAACTGGTTCCGCTCTTACGGCAACGAGAACTGGGAGTTCGAAGCGGATGGCCTGATGCACCGTCGCTTCGCTTGCGTCAATGACATGCCCATCAAGGAAAGTGAGCGTAAGTTCTTCTGGCCTCTGGGTCGCCGCCCTGATGATCATCCAGGTCTGACCGAACTTGGTCTGTAAGCCATGCTGAACCTGATCCTTTACACGTAAAGGGTCAGGTTCTTATCTTGCAAAAATTCATTATCGATATTCGGGTTTCAATTGGCATGAACTTGCGCGCCAAAGGCAAATAAAGGGTCAATGACGACTCACTTCAAATCCATTCATTCCGCTGCGTCGCTTGGCGATCTCGGCGAGTCTATCCGCGGGCCTTGTCTTCATACCCTGAGCGCCGTGTCGCTCTATTCTCCAGCGAAACAAACTGTCAGGTGATTCGTACGGGTGGGCATCCCCCGTGAACGCGCATCTTGAGTCGCGCACCACCTCACTCATCGAGTTCGCGGGATACTTCCTTGGTCAGTTCAATAAAAACTCGCGCTGCTGCGCTCTGAAAGGCGTCTTTGCGACGCAAAAGGACGGCGGTTCGTTGCAAGCGTTCTGGCTCCAGTCTGATTGCCACCAGGTCGTCGTGAACCGACACGAGTTTGGCCGGCAATAACGTCGACAGACGGGTCCGGCGGACAATTTCAATCACTGCCCCTATGGCATTGGCCTCCATCTGCACGTGTGGACGAATGGCGTGCTTGCGGCAGTAGCGGTCGATTTGTTCGCGGGTGGCAAAATCCGTACTGAGCAGAACCAGAGATTCGGCACTGAGTTCCTGCAATCCAATGGACCGTTCCTCGGCCAGACGGTGTTGGCGGCTCACCACCAGAGCGAGGGTTTCGTTCAGCAAGGGGAGCGCGTCAATGTCCGGTGTATTTATTTCATCGAAAGCGATCCCTACATCCAGTTCTCCTGCCAAAAGCAGCTCCTCGATGCGTTCCTGAGAGATCTCTTTCACATTGAAGGTGATTTTCGGGTACCTGGAGTGAAATGCCTCGATCAGCGGACCCACCAGGTAGGTCGTGAACGTCGGTGTTACGGCCACGCGCAATGAGCCGCGAGTGAGGTTGCTCACATCATGGATAGCGCTTTTGGCTTCCTGCAATTCCTGATAGGCACGGCGCGCATACAGAAGGTAGGCATCTCCCGCGTCAGTCAGACGCGTTGTGCGTCCCGAGCGATCGAACAATTGGGCGCCAAGGATTTCTTCCAATTGTTTTACCTGCTGCGAGAGGGCTGGCTGCGAGACGTGCAGCGCCGCTGCTGCCTTCGTGAAACTGAGATGTTCTGCAACCGCGAGGAAATACTGGATGTGGCGAGCAAGCATGCTTTGTCTCATAAGATAATCTGATCTTACTCATAATAAATGAGACTTTTACCTTATGTCATGTGCTGCTTAATCTTTGTCCCACACCCAGCGACATTGAGACAGCAACTCATGAAAGCGATTATTGACGGTTTTCTGAAATTCCAAAAAAACGCCTTCCCCGAGCGGGTCAAACTGTTCAAGGACCTGGCCAACCAGCAGAGCCCAAAGGCACTGTTCATCTCTTGCTCTGACAGCCGACTGGTGCCTGAACTGGTCACCCAGCGCGAGCCAGGCGATCTGTTCGTCATCCGCAACGCCGGCAATATCGTGCCTTCGTATGGTCCGGAGCCGGGCGGCGTTTCGGCCTCTGTCGAATACGCGGTGGCTGGACTCAACGTCGCAGACATCGTGATCTGTGGCCACTCCGACTGCGGCGCGATGACCGCCATCGCAACGTGCAAGTGCCTGGATCACATGCCTGCCGTTGCCGGCTGGTTGCGTTACGCCGACTCGGCAAAGGTGGTCAACGAAGCCCGCAAACACCCCGATCAGCCGAGCAAAGTCGCTTCAATGGTGCGCGAAAACGTCATCGCGCAACTGGCCAACATCCAGACTCACCCATCCGTTCGCCTGGCGCTTGAAGAAGGCCGTGTGACTTTGCATGGCTGGATCTACGACATCGAGACCGGACGTATCGACGCCTTCGATGGCAGGACCGGGACTTTCGTGTCTCTTGCTGAAAACCCGGAAGTTCGCGCCGTTTCCCCGCAAGCCAGGCACGTCGCCTGAAACCTGTATCAACACCTTTACCTACTCAGGAGATCTACCATGATCCAGACTCAAGCCACCCGTACCGCTCGCCAAGAACTGACCGAAACCATCATTCTGGCCAAGGCCCGCAAGGACCTCTCTTTCGCCGAGATCGTTGACGGTACCGGCCTGTCCGAGGCATTCGTCACTGCAGCCCTGCTCGGCCAGCACCCGCTGCCTGCCGCCGCTGCGAAGGTCGTTGGCGAGAAACTCGACCTCGATGCCGATCAAGTCGCTCTGCTGCAGTCGATGCCAATTCGCGGCAGCTTTTTCGACGGCGTGCCGTCCGACCCGACCATCTACCGTTTCTACGAAATGATGTCGGTCTACGGCACCACCCTCAAAGCGCTGGTTCACGAGAAGTTCGGCGACGGCATCATCAGCGCCATCAACTTCAAGCTGGATATCAAGAAAGTCGAGGATCCCGACGGTGGTCACCGCGCCGTGATCACCCTGGACGGCAAATACCTGCCTACCAAGCCTTTCTGATGTAACTCAACCCGGCGTCTGAAGGCGCCGGGTCGCTCCCCAGTCCTTTATTGCCACTGAGCGCTGCCTGCGTGCTCTGGCCTTTTCACGCCCTCGATACAGGTGATTGCTATGAAACTTTTACTCGTTTTATTCCTTGGCTGCCTTGGTTCTGCTGCAATGGCGGACGAGCAGGGTACTCAGGCCGCACAGGTGACGGTCGAGCCCTATCGGTATTCCCAGAACCTGGATATCGCGCACGTTGTGGCGATTTCTCAGGTACCCGATGTCTGCGATGTGGTGCCGATGCATTTGACTTACGACGACTCCAATGGCGAACGGCATATCATGGAATACCACGTGATGGGCAATGGTTGTACGAACTGATCAGGCACCTGCACACTGCCTGCTGGCCACTGTTGGCAGCAGGGTCGGTGCCTTCACACAAGGTTGTCTTGCGTCACTCGAGAGATCTCAGAGCGTCGGGTTGTTGAACCAGCGATTGCGTCGCTGCAGTTTCCAGGCGCAAGCGCCGAGGGTCAGGCTGCGCAGCAACATGAACAGCAGGAACGCGATCCACAGGCCGTGATTGCCGTAGCGGCTCAGGGCCCAGGCGAGGGGCAACGCGATCAACACGCTGGCGAGCATCGCGTCGCGCATCTCGCGGGCGCGGGTGGCGCCGATGAACAGGCCGTCCAGCAGGTAGCTCCAGACCGCGACCAGCGGCAGCACGGCCAGGTATGGCAGGTAGCCGAAGGCGGTTTCGCGTACGCTGGGGATGTTGGTCTGCAGGGTGATGAACAGGTGTCCGCCGAGCAGGAACAGCAAGGCGAAGCCGAGGCTGGCCAGCAGTGACCAGCCGGCGGCGACGACCAGCGAGCGGCGCAGGGTCTGACGATCCCCGGCACCGATCGCATGCCCGCACAGCGCTTCAACCGCGTGGGCCAGGCCATCGAGGGCGTGCGCGGCCAGCAGCAGGCCGTTGAGCAGCAGGGCATTGGCGGCGACGGTGGCATCGCCCAGGCGGGCACCTTGTATCGTGATCAGGAAGAACACCGATTGCAGTGCCATGCTGCGGATGAAAATGTCGCGGTTGACGGTGAGCAGCGGGCGCCAGCTCCGCCACGGGGCCAGGGCCGCCCAGGCCAGTTTGCCGGGGTAGCCGCGCAGGGCGTTGCCTGTCAGCGCCAGGCCGAGCAGGGCACCGCCCCACTCGGCGATGACCGACGCCCGCGCCGCGCCGACCACGCCCCATTCCAGGCCGAGCACGAACCACAGGTTAAGGGCGATGTTCATCAGATTGGTGGTCAGCAGGATCGCCAGCGGTGCCCGGGCATTCTGCGTGCCGAGGAACCAGCCGACCAGCGCGTAGCTGGCCAGGGCCGCCGGTAGCCCGAACAGGCGGGTGTTGAAGAAGTCCCGGGTCAGTTGCTGCAGTTCGACCGAGGGCTGCATGACTTGCAGCGCCAGGTGGCTGAAAGGCAGCGCGATGACCCCGAGAAACAGTGCCAGCAGCAGGCTCAGCAGCAGTCCCTGCAGGAGAATCTGTCGTAGTGCGGTACCGTCGCCACGCCCGGCCGCCTGGGCGGCGAAGCCGGTGGAGCCCATGCGCAGGAAGCCCATGGCCCAGGCCAGGAAAATGTACAGGCTGGCCCCCACCGCCACGGCGCCCAACTGGTGAGCGTGGGGCAGGTGGCCGATCACCGTGCTGTCGACCAGTGCCACCAGTGGAACGGAAATATTCGACAGAATCATCGGCGCGGCGAGCGCCCAGACCCTCTGGTGGGTAGGGCGGTCGCGCCAGTCAGTGAGCAGGGTGGACATGCAGGCTCCTCGCAAGAGCACGCATTGTAGCGAGCGGACAGGCGGCGGTCGTCAGTGAATGATCCAGCTCAACAGCCAGAGCCCGAGCAGCAGCCAGATGATGCCGAGGAAGATCGAGGCGCGCATGAAGGCCCGGACTGCCGAGTAGAGGAACATCAGGCCGACGATCAGGGCCAGGATGCTGATCAGCGAGGTATCCATGCCCAGGGCCCGGGCCAGGCCATCGACGAAGTGGCCACCGGCATGGGCGAGCAGGTCGAAGAGTCCACCCAGGCCGTCGACGATGAAACGGATTATTGACCCGAGCACCCGACCCAGCCACTCGAAAAAACCTTCTGCCTGCATGTGCTTACCCTGATGAGTATATGGCGACGGATTGTAGCCTTTGGCCATGGAACTGGCAGGCAGTTCCCGCAAGCATAGTGCCTTGGACTGGACGGCCCCCGATAGTCAGGGGCTGTCCAGGTTCATGGCGGTACGCAAAACAGGTGGTTGACATCATCCGGTGCAGCCGGCTGTCTCTGATTCTCCACCGCTGGTCCCGGCTCGTGGCGAGCCCGCTTCAGAACTCGTAGCGCACCTTGGCCGTGAAGGTGTCGGAGTCGAAACCGGTCTTGGCCACGTAGTTGTAGGACCCGCCAACGCTCCATGCTCCCAGGCGGTAGGTGGCGCCGACACCCAGCTCATAGCTGTCACGTGCAGGTTTGGCACCGCTGGTGGTGAACGGTGTGCCACCGAGGACGAAGGTCGAGGTGGTGCTGGCCTTGTCCGCGATCAGGTCATGCCAGGCCATGACCTTGGCTTCCGGCTCCAGCGAGCCTTGCCCCAGGTCGAAGGCCGAGGCCAGGCGCAGGCCCGCCCCCAACTCGCCGACTTCATAACGCTGGCTGCCGACACGGAGAGCCGCCGAGCTGCCTTTTTCGCGATAACCGTCCAGCGCCACGTTGGCGTAGCGGGCGCCGACCTGGGGTTCCAGTATCAGGTGCCGGTCGATCTGCAGGGTATAGCCAGCCAGGGCATTGAGCCCGAAGAGGCTGCTGTCGTAGTCGGCCTTGGCCTGGGTGCCGGCGATGTAGCGCCTGGAGCTGTTGTCGTTCCAGCCGAATGTGGCCGAGGTGTCGACGAACCAGTGGTCGTGGGACCAGTTGCCATAGGCGGTCAGGGCGTGGCCGGTGATGTCGGTCTTGTTGCCGCCACTGGCCTTCACGTTGCTGTCCAGGTAGCTGTAGGCAAGGCCGAGGGTGGTGTCGCGGCTGAACTGGCCGTCGATGCCAACGGCAATACCGTGGCTGTTGGCGCTGTAGCCGTCGATGCCATTGCGCATGTCTTGGTCGGCCTCGCTGTTGAGCGCCTGGATCCAGACTCCTTTCTGCGCCACTTCGTCACCCGAGGACAGGCCGTTGCGGGCAGCGCCGGAGCGGTTGGCGATGACGTTGTTGACCAGCGTCTGGCTGTTGGTCGCCGCACGCACGGTGCCCTGGTTCATCTCGGGGCTCAGGGTTTCGGCGAGCCTGGCCAGTTCGGCATCGGTGTTGGCGTTGGCGAAGGCCTTGAAGACCGCATCGCTCTCGGTGAGATTGCCCATCACCGTGCTGGAGAACGGTTGGATGGCCATCGAGGCGTTGCGTGAACCGCCGGCGCCCTGGATATTGTGGGCCACGCTGTCCGCTTCCTTGCTGGCGACCACGGCCTTGACGGTGCTGCCGTCGACCCTGTAGCTGTTGACGTTCAGCAGGGCCGAACCCGAAGTGACCTGAATGTTTTCGCCGCCGAGCAGAGTCCCGGAACTGAGCAGGGCATATTCGGTGCCCTGGGCTGCGGTACGGAAGTCACTGGCACGTGGCTGCAACTGGATGCGGGTGCCCGGCTCGGCCTCGGTGGTTCCCGTGACGGTCAGAAGAGGGGTGGTCGGGTTGGTGTCGTTGGCCAGGAACAGGCGCAGGACTGCCCGAGAGTCCATGTCCAGGTTGCCGATGAACTGGGTCTGGGCCTTGTTCAGGGTCAGCGTGCCCTGTCCGAGATCGATCCAGGTCGCTTGCAGGGTCGAGCCATCGAACACGGTATTGCCATCAACGTTGGCGGAAAACAGGCCGAGTACATCGCCTTTGACGGTGCCGCCGGTCCAGTTCAGCGAGGCGTTGCCGTGGGCCTGGATTGCTGCAGTGCCGCCTTCGATCAGGCCGGCCTTTTGGTTGATCTGAATGAAGGGATTGCTGCCACTCAGGCTGGCGACATTGATGGCGATACCGTCCGCGGAAATTGTACCGGTGTTGACGATACCTGCCTGGTCGAAGTTGCTTGGAGTCGCAGGCGGGAAGCTACTCTGCTCGATATGGATGGCCTCGGCACCAATGCCAGTGGCACGGAGGGTGCCACTGTTATGAATGCCATTGAGCTGGGTACCGCTGATATCGATGCCGCGTGAGTTGAGGCCGTCGCTGCGCAGGGTACCCGTGTTGATCAGCAGGCCGCCTTGGGTGGCATCCTTGAGGATGACGCCTTCGGCCCCTTCACCGCTGGCAATGATGTTGCCACTGTTGCGGATGTCTCCAGTGACATCGCTCTGCTCGAAAATCACACCCCAGCTGTTCTTGCCCTGGACGCTGATGGTGCCTTCGTTACTGAAGTCGCCATGGACAGAGGGGCGAATCGAGTGGCTGGGGTCGAAGTACAGGCCGGTACCATTGTCGCCATTCACGTTGATCGATGCCTTGTTGGTGAAGTTGCCAAGGACCGTGATCGCTTGCAGGTCACCAACGTCGATATCGTCGAACGGCGTGGCGTGCTGACTGGTGATGCTTCCGATCAGCGTGACATTATTGAAGGTCTGCTGGTCGATGACAAAGCGGCCCTGGCCCAGGTCGTGAGTCACATCGGGAATGGGAGCGGCGTGGATGACGGTGGGGCAGGCAGCGGCAACGGCGAGTGCCAACAGCGTGCGGCGCAGACAGGGGGTACTCAACGGAAATGTCCTTCCATGGGAGTTTGACAGGGTTCGGGCGCGGAGCCGTTCTGTCAGGCGTCCATGCCGGCTGCGCAGCAGGGGGGCTGCTTTCAGCGGCCGATAATCTACAGTGGCCATTATTTTGATGCCACTGTTTCCTGTTGAAAAACTGGCGTCAGAAATTCAATGAGGGTCAGGAACCCACGACATGGATCCGCGGCTGCGGGAACAGGTTGTTGAGGGTTTCCAGCAGGCGCACGTGATAGATGGGCTTGCGGAACAGGTCCAGTACCTGCAGACGCAACATGTCGCTGACATCGTCCATGTCGGCATGGCCGGAGGTCACGATCACCGGCAGGTGCTGGCGCGAGGTGTGCTCGCGCAGCCGTTTGATCAGCGACATGCCGCTCTCCTCGGGCATGCGCAGGTCGGTGATGACCAGCGCGATGTCGGGGTGCTTGGTCAGGTGGAACAGGGCCTGCTTGACCGAAGTCGCGGTGAAGCAGGAGAACCCTTCTCCTTCCAGCAACTCGGCCAGTTCCAGGAGTGCATCCTCTTCGTCATCCACTAGAAGGAGCTGTTGGCGTGGGGGAACAGAGGAAGTCATGAACGAGTCCTGTAACTGATTCGTTTGATGAGTGTAGCGCCTCTTCGAAGAGGAAAGTAACGCTGGAGTTCAAGTCCCCAGGCCTGAGGATATGCCCTCGAACAATGACTTGATCTTGCCGCCGATCCCGGTGGACAGTCCTGCAATCACTACCGCCACCATCGCCGCCACAATCGCATATTCGATACCGGAAGCGCCCTCCTTGCGATTAATGAAAAGCTGAGCCTGCACATACAACCTGGTCACGAAATCAAGGATCATCTGACAACTCCTTACGCTTTTAAACGCTGTATCAGCCGCCTTAAAACATGGTTTCCCTATGCCATCACAGCATCGTCAACAAAGCGGCGGGCAACAACTGTAAGAAAGGATTAGTCATAAAGTATTAATGCGAAGGTTGACGCCGATAAACGTCGGTTTTCTTTCTCTTGTCCGTGGATATTTTCGGTTGGGTAATGGCATTTCGTCCTAGCTGGACTACCTTCAAATAGCGAAAAAGTTGATGTTCATAGCTGCCTGAATGCGATGGTTTCGCGGGTCGCGCAGTAGGAAAGGGAGAGCCGTCATGAACAGTCGGGTGACCATGGGGCTGGCGGCCATCTTGTTGATCGCAGCCCTGATTGCCGGATACTGGGGGCTGATGCTCAGCCATCCGTCGACGCCTGTGGCCCCGGCCGTGACCGCGCCGGTGGACAACCAGGCCGTGGCCAGCGCCGAGGATCCGGCACGCCAGCCGGTGGTGGTGCTGGCCCACGATGTCCCTCCCTTCATTCCCCTGACCGCCGCGGACCTGGTGGTCGAGCGGCTGCGCATCGCTCCGCCCGGCAGTCTCGGCTCGTTGCAGGAGGCGGTGGATCGCATTCCGTGGCGCCCCCTGAAGGCTGGAACCTGGCTCAGCGACGAGAGCTTCCAGGCCGGTGGCGCGCTGGCGCGCATGATCCGCGCCGACGAGCGGGCGCTGGCGGTAGCCGTGGATGAGGTGATCGGCGCCGGCGGGCAACTGACTCCCGGTGACTACGTCGATGTGCTGCTGTTTCTGCGCCAGGATGCCAGCAACCTGCAGCAGTCGGCCCAAGTGGTGATTCCGGCGATGCGCCTGCTCAGTGTCGGCGATCAGCAGGGCCTGACCAACGATGGCAAGCCCGCGTCGGCGGTGAGCGCCGGCGAGCGGGCCAATCAGGAACTGCGCCGCGCATCCGCCCGCACCGTGGTGCTGGCGGTTCCCGAGCAACTGTTGAGCCGGCTGATGCTGGCGACCCAGGTCGGCACCCTGCGTCTGGCGGTACGCAGTGCCGACGAGAACCTGCTGCCGCGCTACTGGGCGGGCGAGAAGGTCGGTGCCGACCACCTCAAGGCGGCCAGTGCCGAACTGTTTCAGTTCAACCAGTTGGCCCTGGCCGGACCAGCCAAGGGGCAGCCCCCGGTTGTCGAGAGCGGCGGGCGTGGTCAGGGAGCGGTGGTGATCCGTGGCAACCAAGCCAGTCCAGCAACGCCCTGACCTGCAAGGAAGCTGCGGATGAATGGATCCCTGTCGAGTGTCAAGCGAGTGTTCCGGGTCTCGTTCCCCGGGCGTTTGTCGGAGCAACGTACTGGATTATCGAAATGAGCCAGAGCCTGAGCCAGACTTTTCTGGCAATCACCCGCAACACCACCGACCTGGAATGGCTGCAGGGTGCCCTGGCACCGCTGGGCCAGGTGGTCAGTGCCGGCGGCAGTCTCGACGAGTTGCTGTCGCTGGTGGACGTCACCTTTGCCGGGCTGATTTTCGTCGGCCTCGACCGGGAGAACCTGGTGGCCCAGAGCGCCCTGATCGAAGGGTTGCTGGAAGCCAAGCCGATGCTGGCGATCGTCGCCCTCGGCGACGGCATGGACAACCAGTTGGTGCTCAACGCGATGCGTGCCGGTGCGCGGGACTTCGTCGCCTATGGCTCGCGCTCCAGCGAGGTGGCCGGGCTGGTCCGGCGCCTGAGCAAGCGCCTGCCGGCGGTGGCGCCGAGTGCGCAGATGGGGGGCTTCACCGTGCTCTACGGTGCCCAGGGCAATGCCGATGGCGCTCTGCTGTCCACTCACCTGGCTCTGGTGGTGCAGAAGAGCGGGCAACAGACCCTGCTGCTCGATCTCGGCCTGCCCCGGGGGGACAGCCTGGCCTTGCTCGGCCTGGAGAGCTCGTTCCATTTCGGCGACGCGCTGCGTCACCTGCGCCGCCTGGACGCGACGATGATCGACAGTGCCTTCACCCGCACCGAAGAGGGCTTGCGCATCCTCGCCTATGCCAGCACCGACGACCCGCTCAAGCGCACCAGCGCCGCCGAGCTGTACATGTTGCTCAGCGCCCTGCGTCAGCACTTCCAGCACATCATCGTCAATCTCACCGGGCAGTCCGACAGCGAGGCCCTGCGGACCTTCGTCAGCCACTGCGACAAGTTGCTCTGGTACACCGACCAGAGTGTCCTCGATTGCCGACGCAACCTGACGATCCTCAATCTGTGGCGGGAGAAGGGCATGAAACTCGACCACGCGCGTTTACTGGTCGACCGTTATCTGAAAAATGTCTCGCCGGATTCCGACACCCTGGGCAAGACCTTTGGCTTTCCGGTGCTGTCGGTGCTGCCGTTCAGCGCCGAACTTCGCCTGAACGCGAAGAACCAGGGCCAGACGCTGTTCGAGCTGGCCTCGCGCGAAGCCCTGACCCATGGGCTCAAGACCCTCGGCGAGCGTCTGGCCAAGCGCTCCGAGGGGCGTACCAAGACCTCTGAACGCTGGCTCAACCGTATCTGGGGGAGCAAGTGATGGGCGAGAGACTGTTCGGCGGCCAGAACCGTGGAACGGCTGGCAACGCCGACCACGAAGGGCTCAAACTGGTGCTGCATCGCTACATCATCGATGCCATCGAGGAGTCGGGGAAGAACCTGCTCGAAGGCTCGCGCCAGATCCTGGCGCAGTTCGTCATCGACAAGGTCGGCGAGTATGTGTCGCGCCTGCACCTGGCTATTTCCCGTTATGAGATGGAGCGGCTGGCGGAGGAGATCGTCGACGAACTGACCGGCTTCGGTCCGCTGGAGGTGCTGCTGCGCGATACCGCGGTCACCGAGATTCTGGTCAACGGCCCGCACCGGGTGTTTCTCGAGCGCGACGGTCTGCTGCACCAGAGCGACCTGCGCTTCATCGACGATCACCATGTGGAACGGGTCATCCAGCGGATCCTCGCGCCGCTCGGACGTCGACTGGACGAGTCGTCGCCGATGGTCGACGCGCGGATGCCCGACGGCAGCCGGGTCAACGCGATCATTCCGCCGATCGCTCTGGACGGCCCCTGCCTGTCGATCCGCAAGTTTCGCAAGGACATGCTCAAGAGCAACGATCTGGTGGCGATGCAGACCATCGATCAGGCCATCCTCGAGTTCTTCCAGGACGCCGTGGGCAAGCGCTGCAACATTCTGATCAGCGGCGGTACCGGCACCGGCAAGACCACCCTGCTCAATATCCTCAGCCAACTGATCAACCGCCACCAGCGTCTGGTCACCATCGAGGACGTCGCCGAGCTGCAGCTCAACCATCCCCATGTGGTGCGCCTGGAGACCCGCCCGCCGAATGCCGAGGGCCATGGCGAGGTGCGTTCCAGCGACCTGATCCGCAACGCCTTGCGGATGCGTCCGGACCGGATCATCCTCGGCGAGATTCGCGGCGTGGAAGTGCTCGACGTGCTGACGGCGATGAACACCGGTCATGACGGCTCGATGAGCACGGTGCATGCCAACAATGCCCAGGACGCCTTGCTGCGTCTGGAAACCCTGGTCGGCTTGACCGGACGCCAGGTGGCGGAGAAGACGCTGCGCCAGATGATCTGCGCGGCGCTGGATGTGGTGATCCAGTTGACCCGCCTGCCCGATGGCCGGCGCTGTGTCAGCGAAGTGGTGGAGGTGGTCGGGGTTCGCGATGACATCTATGTCACCAACACCCTGTTCCGGCTCGATCGCCGCAACGGTTTCAGTTTCCAGCGCGATGCCGTCAACCCGGCGGGCGACAAGCTGCGACGCGAGTCGCACCTGGGGTTCGACGATTGAGGAGACCCGACCATGCTCGCTCCGCTGTTGCTTGGTGTCATCTGTCTGCTGCTGCTCGGCTCTTCGCTGCGGCTGTTCTACCTCGCGATGCGCAAGACCGGCAACGAGCGGGTGCTTGGCCGCCTGACCGAGGGGCAGCCGGAATTCGTGACGGTCGCCAGCACCGCCAGCCCGCTGAGGAACCGACTGGACCGCCTGTTCCTGCGTGCCGGGCTGGACCGCCCGGGTGAGCGGCTGGTTCTGTGGCTGATGATCTGGATGGTGCTGGTTTTCCTGGGAGGGCTGGCGGTTGGAGTGTTCGGCCTGGTGGCGATGCTGGTGCTGCCGCCGCTCGGCCTGCGCGTGTTCGTGGGGTGGCGTTATCGGCGGCGGGTGCGGCGGATCGTCGAGCAGTTGCCGCAGATGCTCGACTATGCGGTGCGCAGCCTGAAGTCCGGGCGGACCCTGGCCGATGCGATCCTCGGTGGTATCGAGGCATCGGCCGATCCGTTGCGCGAGTCCATGGTGCGTATTCGGCGCAACGTCGAGCTGGGCGTCAGCCTGCCGGAGGCGGCCAGCGACTTCGCCGAGTTCTATGAGCGGGAGGAGTTTCGCTTCCTGGCCCTTGGCCTGAAGGTCAACCACCGTTATGGCGGCAATGCCAGCGAGCTGCTGGAAAACCTGATGAAGCTGATCCGCGAGCGTGATCAGGCCGCGCGGCAACTGCGCGCCATGACCGGCGAGACCCGCATGACCGCGGTGGTCCTGGCGCTGCTGCCGATCGGCGTGGCGGGTTACTTCATGGTGACCAATCCCGGCTATCTGCTGAACATGTGGCAGGATCCGAGCGGCCAGCGGATGCTGCTGCTGTCCTTCGGCCTGCAGGTGCTGGGTTGTCTGGCGCTGTGGCGCATGCTGCGGAGCGTATGAGATGGCCCTGCTGATGAGTCTGCTGCTGTTTCTCGCCGCCCTGGTGCTGATCGTGGGTGATGTATTGCACAAGCGTCAGCGCGAGCGGGCGGTGACGGAACGCTTGCAGGGGCACATGGTGCGCGAGCGGCACAAGTTGGGCGATTGGCTACGGATGCTGGGGGAGACCCGTTTCGGCCAGCGCTCGGTGAGTATCGACAACGAAACCCAGGTGCTGCTCAACCGCATCGGCTGGCGCAAGGCGAACCAGCGCTCGTTGTTTGCCGCCTGCCAGATCGGTATGCCGGTGCTGGTGCTGGTGTTCGTCCTGCTGGTGCAGGGGGTGTTCTTTTCCGAGCTGGAGTCGCCGTGGATCGCGCCGTTCCTCGGTCTGGCCGCCGGCTATCTGCTGCCCAAGCGCCTGCTGGTCATGGCCGCCGCGCGGCGGCAGCAACAGGTCACGGTCGAGGTTTCGACCTTCATTCCGCTGCTGCGCATTCTCTTCGAATCGGGCATGGCCGTGGAGCAGGCGTTGCGGGTGCTCGCCAGTGAGTCCCGGCAATTGCTGCCGGTGCTGAGCGGTGAGTTGCAACTGGTGCTGGCCAGGGTCGATTCCGGTCTGGAACTGGGCGAGGAGCTGGGCAAGATGGCCCGGTTTCTGGCGGTCGACGAGTTCGACGATACCTGTGTCATTCTCCAGCAACTGCTCCAGCAGGGCGGCGGGGCGATGAAGTCGTTGCTGTCGCTCAAGCAACTGCTCGATGACCGGCGCCTGACCCGCCTGCAGGAGTACATCTCGAAGATGTCGGCGAAGATGTCGGTGGTGATGATGGTGTTTCTGTTTCCGGCGTTGCTGATCGTGCTCGCCGGGCCGGGTTTTACCGCCTTGAGCAAGGCCTTCACGTCTTAGGCCGTCGCATCCCGTTGTCGTGGCCCGGCGGGCGATAGCGCCAGGGCCAGTTGCGTGCGGTTGTGCATATGGGTCAGCCGCAGCACCTGCGACACATAGAGCTTCACGGTATTTTCGGTGATGCCCAATTCGCAGGCGATCTGATAGTTGGTCTGGCCCTTGCCCACGAGGCGGGCCACATCGATCTGGCGCGGCGACAACTGGCTGAATATCTGTGCGTCCTTAAGGTCCTGCGCCGTGTTCGACTCTTCGTCGGTGGCTTCCTCGCGACGCCTCTGGGGCGGGCGGCGGACACTGTCGAGGTCGTGGTAGAGGTCATCGATGGAATCGGCGAGAAATTGCAGTTTCTGGTTCAGGTGTCCGAGGCTTTCATGCTGCAGGCGTTCGGCGATCACGGCTTCCTGGCGCTGAATGCCTTCGAGCAGTTCGGCAAGGTCCACCGGTTTCTGGTAGTAGTCGGCGATACCGGCGCGCAGGGCCTTGATCACGTCCTGCTTGTCGGCGCGTCCGGTCAGCATGATCGATTCGAAGATCCGTCGCTTGCCGGCGAAACGTTGCAGCTCGTGCACCAGTTCGACACCATCGAGGTCGGGCAGGTGCAGGTCGCACAGGACCAGGGCGATTCCGGGATCTTCCCTGAAGCGTTCGATGGCCAGCTGGCTGGTCAGGGCGGGTACGCAGCGATAGCCGCTTTTTTCAAGGAACTCGCAGAGTTCGTCCACGATCAGTGGTTCGTCATCGACCACCAGTACCTTCATCTCAGAGACAAGCCTGTTCACGCGCTACTCCATGCTTTGCAAGCCAATGACCACGAGTTCCCTGCCCACGCGCGCAGCCTGGGGGCCAGAGATAAAAGTAGACGCACTTTGGCGTGCTGTACACCTAATGGAGGCTGACGGTCATGCACAGCAGGCCGGCCCACAGGAAGGGCGCGAACGGCTGTTTGTCCGCGGTTCCCGGCTCGAGGTTGCGCAGCAGCCGCTTGAGCGGCCTGCCCAGCCGTGGCCAGAGCCGCGGACCCAGCCCCAGCCACAGCAGGCTGGCCACCCCGGCGCCGATGACGGTTCCGAGCAGGTAGCGGCTGTCGCTGGCCAGAGCCAGGGCGATCAGCAGCTTGACGTCGCCGGCCCCCAGTCGCGCCGTGACGTAGCCGGGCAGGGTCAGCAACAGGGCCAGCAGGAAGGCCCAGCCGCCTTGCTCTGCCGTTGCCCCCAGCCAGGTGTTGCCACTCCAGAGCAGATAGAACAGTGCCAGTGCCGAGCCCCCCAGGGTCAGGCTATTGGCGATTTCCCGCTGGCGCAGGTCCTGCGCCGCGCAGAGTGTGAACCAGACAAGCAGGATGAGGCTGTGCATCGGCTAAAAAACGTCCCTTTCCGATGAATGATTCTATGCTGATAGCAACGTGCAGTTGTCAGGGTAGACGCAGTCATGATCCCAGGCCTCCCCGGAAAGCAAAAAGGCGCCGCCGCCATCGAGTTCGCGCTGGTCTTCGTGATTTTTTTCGCGGTGCTTCATGGCTTGCTCAGCTACAGCCTGCCGATGCTGATGGTGCAGTCGTTCAATGCCGCGACCGCCGAGGGGGTACGGCAGGGGGCGCAGGTGGACCCGGTGGCCAGCGGCAGCAACTACGGTACCCTGCTCAGGAGCACGGCGACGGCGGCGGCGGCCCAGCGCCTGCGGTGGATTCCGGCGGCGCTGAGTTTCAACGCGTCCAGCGATATCACCGCGACCTATACGGGAGGCCTGCTGACCGTCAGCATCCAGTATCCGACTTCCCGCTTGCGCAGCGTGTTGCCTTTCCTGGTGCTGCCCGGGATCGGGACGGTGCCCAATCTGCCCACCACGCTCAAGGCCAGCGCGAGCATGCAGTTTTGAGTTCCGGGGAGAAGCTGTTCGGTCGTCTGCTCGGCCGGGCGGCGGAGCCGGCGCTCGCTCCGCAGCCCGAACCGTCGACCTCGGCGGCCGAGTTGCGGATTCGCCTCGATGGAGATGGCCGGGTGCTGGACGTCGCCGGGCCGCTGCGCCATGGGCTGGCGGGGCTGCCGCAGGGGGGAGGCTACTCGTTGCGGGATCTGCTGGTGGTGTCCAGTCACTTGTCGGTCGAAGGCCTGCCGGCGGACTGGCTCGGGCATATCCTCGACCTGGATTTCAACGGCCTGGCCGGCCAGGTCGTGCACACCCGTGGCTGGCTCCAGCCCTATCAGGGCGGCTGGTTGTTGCAGGCGCTGGATGTCGGTGACCTGCGCAGGGACAACCAGGCCGCGGAAAATCGTGAGTACCTGCAGCACTTCGCCGCGCGGATGAGCGAGCAGTTGCGCCTGTGCAGCGTGGCGCGCCTGCCCCAGGTGCTGGCCGAGCAACTGCAGGCTCTGGCCCAGCGCTGGCATGTCCCCTGCCTGGCCCTGGCCCTGCTGGATGAGCCCGGCCAGCAGTGGCAGGGGCACA
>NZ_AQOH01000112.1 GCF_000364705.1 Pseudomonas fuscovaginae SE-1
CTGGCACGACGGCCAGGCCCTGGGCACCGGGCTGGACAGCCTCAACGGTACCGCGCCACTGCGCCTGGACGTGCGTGACGGCCTCAGCGAGTACCCGCGCCTGCTGGGCGTGATGGGCAATGCCGATGGCCTGCTGGTGCCTTTTCACGACGAGCATGGGGTGGCCGCCTGGTTGCTGTGCGGGTTCTATCCGGTGCGGCAACGCGCACCGCAGCTCAGCGACCAGGACTGGCTGCAACTGGCGGCAGCCCTGGCCGCGCCATTGCTGGGCCGGCGCCGCCAGCAGTTGCACCTGCAGCAGCAGGAACGCCTGGAGATCCTTCAGGAACTGCTGGGTACGGGTTGGTGGGAATGGTCACCGGCCAGGGACGAACTGCAACTGGCCGTCCCTCTGGCCCAGACGCTGGGGCTGGGGGCGTCGACGTCGCTGCTGTCGATGGAAGACTGGCTGGCGGTGATTCATCCCGCCGACCGCGAGGAACTGGGCAGTTGCCTGAATGACCTGCGCCAGGGCCGGTCGATGCTGCTGTGCGTGCGCCTGTACCAGGACGATAGCGCGGACAATCCCCGCTGGTATCGGCTCCAGGGCCAGGCACTGGGCAGTGGCGAGACGCAACGGATCGTCGGTTTGATGCTCGACATCAGCGACGTCAAGAACCAGGAGCAGGCCGCCGCCGCCGCCCATGCGCGACTGGACAACCTGATCGCCAGCTCACCGGCGGTGATCTACGTCCAGCGCTACGTCGAGGGCGCACTGATACCCGTGTTCTTCAGCGACAGCCTGCTGCCGCTGCTGGGGCGGACCCTGGCCGATTGCACGCGGGATGGGCTGGCGCGGTGGATCCACCCCGAGGACCGGGAGCGCTATTTCGAGCGCACCCGCCAACTGTTGCGCGAAGGCCATGTCAGTTGCCGTTACCGGCTCCAGGACCAGCGCGGAGATTACCACTGGCTGCTCGACGAGGCCCGGCTGCTGCGCGACGACCTGGGGCTGCCGGTGGAGGCCGTGGGGCTGTGGATGGATGTCACCGAGGCGACCCTGGCTGCCGAACGCATTGAAAAAAGCGAGGAACGCTATCGGGTGCTGGTGGAGGATTCGCCGGCGATGATCTGCCGCTATCGGCCGGACCTGACCCTGATTTTCGGCAACCAGCCGCTGGCGAAGTACCTGGAACATGCCCCCGACCAGTTGCCGGGAATGAACCTGGGCAACTGGATGTCGCCGGAGCAGCATGCGGCGTTTGTCCGGCGCCTGGAGCAACTGACGCCCGAGCTGCCGGTCAGCACGGCCGAGATCAGCCTGCGACTGCCCGGGCGTGAGCATGCCTGGTGGGTCTGGTCGGATCGTGGCCTGTTCGATGCCCAGGGGCGCCTGCGGGAAATCCAGGCCGTGGGCCGCGACAACACGGAGGTGCGCCGTTCCCAGCAGCAACTGACCCAGAGCGCGAAAATGGCCACTCTCGGCGAGATGGCCACCGGTCTGGCCCACGAGATCAACCAGCCGCTGAACGTCATGCGCATGGCCATCGTCAACGTGCTCAAGCGCTTGAGTAATGGTGATGTGCAGATCGACTACCTGCAGGACAAGCTCAACCGCATCGATGCCCAGGTTCAGCGGGCGGCGCGGGTGGTCGATCACATGCGGGTGTTCGGCCGTCGTTCGGAGATCGAGGCCGCGCCGTTCAACCCGGCCCAGGCGGTGGAGGGCACCTTGTCGCTGCTCAGCGAAGGCATGAAGGGCAAGGGGGTGCAGTTGCGCGTGCCACCGATCGAGTTCGAGGTCCAGGTACGTGGCTTCGTCGACCAGTTGGAACAGGTGCTGATCAACCTGATGGTCAACGCGCGCGATGCGCTGCTGAGCAAACGCGAGAAAAACCGCGATTTCGAGCCCTGGATCTCGGTCACCGTCGAGCATGACGAGCGGTCGGTGCGGCTGATCGTCGAGGACAATGGCGGTGGCATCGACCCACGTCTGCTGGAGCGGATCTTCGAGCCGTTCTTCACCACCAAGCCGGTGGGCATCGGTACCGGCCTGGGATTGTCGGTGAGCTACGGCATCGTCGAGAACATGGGCGGACGGATGAGCGTGCGCAACGGCGACGACGGTGCGCGATTCTGCGTCGAGTTGCCGTTGGTGCTAGATCACTAGGTAGGCCTTGCCGGTCTGGCCGCAGGTGAGGTTGGCGCCGACGCTGACATTGTTGATGTCGATGCCCAGATTGAGCAGTAGGTTGTTTATCAAGGGAGTGATCAGACTGCTGAGCAAACCTGTAATAGCCGTCATCAGGGTGGTCAGGGTCTGGGAAAGTGTGGTTAGAAGTGTGTTCAGCAATGTTCCGAGCAGGCCACCGCTGAGGGTGGGAGAGTGGATAATCAGGGTTGGGTTATTCAGCGAATTGGTTAGGACTCCTTGAGCAGTTGGCCTGGGTACTGACTGAATCAACGTCTGCCCACTGTTCACGTTGGGTGGGTTGGTGAAGAGCATGTTCTGAATCGTTGTCTGGTCCAGTGGAATGTTGACAATCAACTCGCTTCCACCTCCTGCGAATGGAGTACGAACCCCACAATTACTTCCTTGGCAGACCTTGCTACCAATGTCCACCAGCGTTAGGGGAGTCACACTTTCAGCTGAAGATCCGGAAAACCAGATGGTCTTGTCTATGCGGCCTATTTTCAATGCGCCGGCAGCGGTGGTTGTGTTAGCGGAAAGGCTTTTGCTCCCAGTCCCATTTACTGGGCAGTTGTAGTCAGTAAGACGGCTGGCGCCTATCCCTATCTCAAGGCCGACATCCAGACGATCCAGATTGCTCAGTAGTTTCAGGTCGGTCTGCGTGCAGGTTCCTCCGAGTAGGCACCCAGGAGCCAGGAGTGTATTGATCGCAGTGACGACGCCGCTCAGTGTTGTATTGACCAACTGCAGGACTGTATTTATCAGAGACAGGTTAATAGATATCAATGCCCTGATCTGGCCTGTTTGAACATAGATCTGGTTTGCTCCGGTAGGGTTCAGTTTCGCCAGTCTTGGATCGCCTATCGCAGAAAGCTGCGGAGGCTGGATGACCCCCACTGTAGTCGTGACCCCCGCTATGCCGAGTACGTTCACGGGCAGTGTTGCTGCTGCTGCACCATTCTTGTTCGCCAGTTGTATGAATGCCTGGATCAGTTGGAAAAGCTGAACGTCAGCATTCAAACCGTTAGACAGGGTACCTGTTTGGAGTTTTAACAGATCACCCAGTTTTATCGGATTTGCTCCTGTCGCGGCCAATTGAAGATTGCCGAGCGCGGTCGTGACACTGGCAGTCCCTCCGTTGATGTTCAAAACGTCGGCAGCTGCTTTTATGAATGTTGTCAGACTGGCCTGGGTATTGAGCAATGCGTTGTAGTCACCAGCCGTTACCCCCAATGAGAGGGCTAGTTGGTTCATGTAGCTGAGCAGATTTATATCGGTCTTGACCAGACCATCCCAGCCAGCCGTACTGATATTGACACTTCCCCCCAGCAGTCCGGAAAAAAGTTGGTTCAATGTGTTGGATCTTGTCGTGTCGACGCTGAGCAAGGTACTGCGAATGTTCAACTGTGCTAGGTAGGGTAGGGGCGTTGCGGCAACGGCTGTAGCCGTCAGTTGAGTATTCAGGTTCGTTGGCCCACCGGAGAACAATGCGCCGATTCCGGCAGCGATGCTGGTGGTTATCGAACGCTTGGCAATAACGCGAATGGCGTCGGACTTACTGGCGTCGACGGTGAAGGTGCGCAGATTGTTGGCCCCGGTAACTAGCGTGCCGCAGGCGGTTGCCAGCGTATTTCCGGAGCCGACCACAAAGGAATTTCTGTTTGCACTCTGGGTCGCATAAGTGGCGGCACTCAAGCCGGCCTGGCAGTTCCCACCACGGGTGACAGCTTCCAGCGCCGCCGTATCGGCCACCCGCTGCAGGCTCCGTTTCGCCAGGTACAGTCGCCCGCTGTCGACCACCACCACCATGCTCAGCAGCGCGAGGCCGAGGGTCAGCGCGGCCATCAGGCCGATGGCGCCGCGTTGCCTTGAGGGGGCGCAAGATACCAGCGCACGGCGGGGGAAAGACATCGAGCACTCCTTTGCCGGCGCGTGGCCGAGCGCTTACTTTCCTGTGTCGAATGCCAGTGTAGTCAAGGCTGGGGGTGGTGTGCGCCAGGTGTTTGGCGGGGGAGGTTTTGCGACTGCCTTGCAGTCGAGCGCGGGCAAGCCCGCTCGCCACAAAAAACATTCGCTACAAAGATCCACTTTCTACAAAAATCTACTTTCTACAAAGGGGCTGCTCGCTACAACGCCCAGCTTGTCGTGGCGAGCGGGCTTGCCCGCGCTGGGCTGCGAGGCAGCCCTGGAGTCGGCAATTGCGGTGTGTCAGCTGAATGGGCGAGGCAGGTTTCAGGGCTGCTGCGCACCCCAGCGCGGGCAAGCCCGCTCGCCACGGGCGTCCATACCCGGCAGAGATTATCGGGGCGGATAGTCCGCCATCACCTGGGCCACGGTCCGGTTGATGGCGGCACTGCGTTCGGCAGGCGTGGGGGTGTTGTCGACCACCTGTTCGGCACTGCCGCGCCAGACCAGCTTGCCGTCCTTGCCGTCGAACAGGTCGACCTGGATTGTCGCGACCTGGTAGTCGATGTCACGCACCTCGGTATAGCCGGGGCCGGCCCACAGACCGCCGCCACGCCATGGGCCGCCCCAGGCGCCGCCGTAGTGGGTGCTGACCTGTTGCTGGCGGTTGTCGACGATCAGGTAGGCCTGCACCTTCACATCGGCCTTGCCACCTGCCGGCGCCAGGCGCAGGCCGCGCTGGTCCAACTGGTCGGCCACGGCCTGGCGGATGCGTTGCTCGGTCAGATCGCTCTTGATCCGCGGATCGTCCGGTCGATATTGCAGCGCGGGTTCTTTCCAGCTCCAACTGCGGTAGCCGGCGAAATCGCGGCTGGCATCGAAGTCGTGGTTGACCTGGGTGGTTTCGCAGGCGCTGAGCAGCACGGCGAAAGCCACTAAAGCGAGACGGCGGAACATGATTTTCTCCGGTAGCCGGCAAGTGGGTTAGCTGGGTGGATAGGCAGCCAGGGCCTTGTGCAGCGCTTCGCGCAGCGCATCCGTGCGTTCGAGCTGATTGCCCTGGTTGGCGGTTTCGGCGCTGGCGCTCCAGACCGGCTGGCCGGTCGCCGCGTCGAACAGGCTGACACGCGCCACCAGCACCTGGACTTCATAGGTGCGCACGATCGGCACGCTGTTGTACATGCCGTAGCGGTTGCCATACGGCCCTCCGCCATAAGCCCCGGCATAGCCATAGTCCTCCTGGACCTGGCGCAGGCGTTTTTCCATATGCACGTCGGCGCTCACCCGCAGGTCCGCCGGCGCTCCGTCACGCCGGGGGCGCAGGCCCTGTTCGTCGAGGGCGTTGCCGACCATCTCGGCCAACTGTGCGGAGTCGGCCCAGGTCGTACCGGCGGGCAGGCGATCGTTGAGCCAGGCCCAGGTCCGATAACGGGCATAGTCGCGGGCCGGCGCCGGGTAGGCGCTCAGGTCCACGGTCCCGGCCGCCTGGGGGGGCGCCGGCGGGATCGGCATCGAACTGGCGGTGTACGGGTTCGGACTCGAACAGGCCGCCAGCCCGAGGCACAACATGGACAGCAGGAAACGGCGATTCATTGCATCCTCCGTATCACACCGGACGGCAGATCCAGTGCAGGTAGCGCCCCAGCCCGGCAAAGCTGGGATGACGACGATGGGCCAGCTCCATCTCCAGCAGGTCGACCAGTTCGGCACGGTTCTGGAACTCGACCGGCATGTAGTCGTGGAACACCCGTACGCCGCTTTGGCTGTCGACGTTCCACAGGCCTTCAAGTTGCGCCGCCAGCTCACGTGGATCAAGCGGTTGTTGTGGGGTCAGGCTCTGTTTCTCTCCGGCCATGTCGTTCTTGCGCATCTTGCGGAAATGGCCCTTGAGCAGGTTGCGGTAGATCAGCGCATCGCGGTTGTAGAAGGCCAGCGACAACCAGCCGCCGGGCCGTGTCAACTGGTGCA
This sequence comes from Pseudomonas fuscovaginae SE-1, assembly GCF_000364705.1. Classification (GTDB taxonomy): domain Bacteria; phylum Pseudomonadota; class Gammaproteobacteria; order Pseudomonadales; family Pseudomonadaceae; genus Aquipseudomonas; species Aquipseudomonas fuscovaginae_A. The sequence continues at coordinate 6,044 of NZ_AQOH01000112.1, forward strand.
GCACCGGCAGGATCGCGTGGGGCTCGGCCAGCCATTCCAGCACCGCATGGCACAGCACCAGGTCGTAGGGTTCGGTGAGCTGGCCGAGCAAATCCTGCCACGGCGCCTGGATGAAGATCGCCGGCTGACCGGCTTCGGCGAAACGCTGGCGGGCGCCTTCGAGCATCGGTTCGGCGGGCTCGGCGAGGGTGACGTGGTGACCGCGCTGGGCCAGCCACAGCGACATGTGGCCCAGCCCGGCGCCGATATCCAGCACCCGCAGCGGCCGGTCCGGCAGGGTCTCGGCGAGGTCGGCCTGCAGCACTGCGAGGCGGATTGCGCCTTTGGCACCGCCGTAGATCTTCTCGGCGAAGCGGGTGGCCAGCTGATCGAAATGGCGGTCGCTCATCGGGCGAACCGCCGTTCGCTGTCGGCCAGCTTGGCGCGGACCACTTCGTTCATGTCCAGCCCCAGCTCACTGCACAGCAACAGGAGATAGAGAATGATGTCACCGACTTCCTGCCCGGCATGGGCCAGTTTCTCCGGCGGCAACTGGCGTGACTGATCCTCGGTCAGCCACTGGAAAATCTCCACCAGTTCGGCCATCTCGACACTGGCGGCCATCGCCAGGTTCTTTGGGCTGTGGAATTGTTTCCAGTCGTTGCGATCGCGGATGCCGTGCAGGCGTTGGGTCAGCTCGTCGAGGTTCATGCGTGGTGTTCTCCTTCCAGGCGACTAGCTTCCGGCGGATGAGAACGGGAAGCAAGGGCCATACTATGAAGAGAACGTTCCAGGCCGATGAAATATTCATCGGCCTCAGCCAATTGTCAGTTTGCCTCAGGCGATCGGCTGCCAATGACCGACCATGTGTTCCAGATCCCCGACACCGAGCAGTCGCAGGTCGCCGCTGGAGCCCGGAACGCTGGCGTAAAGTACCAGCTCATTGGGCAGGTGCACCGGTTTCCTGAACGTCACGTCGATCTCGATATTCGCCGCCGGCAGGTGGTTGCCCAGGGCCGCCAGGGTACGGGCCTTGTTCCACAGGCCATGGGCGATGGCCCTGGGGAAGCCGAACAGCCGGGCGCTGAGGGCGCTCAGGTGGATCGGGTTGTAGTCGCCGGAGACCTTGGCGTACTGGCGGCCGATATCGCCCGGGCACGGCCAGCGCGTCAGTTCAAGCAGGGGCGCCGACTCGGAGTTTCGGGCCCCTGTCGGTTCCCCCGGCAATTCGACGCCGCGACAGAGCATGCGGCTCTCGGCTTCCCATAGCGGGCCCAGGGCATCGTCGATCTGGGTCACCAGGTCAAAGGTCGCGCCCTTGGCATGGGGCCGCAGGTTCTGCACCTGGACGCCGACCCGCAGGCTGGTGACGCCGCCGAGTGGGCGCAGGATGCGGACCCGGTTGCTCAGGTGAACCAGGCCCAGCAGCGGAAAGGGAAAGTTTTTCGCGGTCAGCAACTGCAGTTGCAGGGGAAAGGCCAGCACATGGGGATAGGTCGCCGGCATCAGACCGGTGTCGGCGAACCCGCAGATCCGCCGGTAGGCGGCCAGGCGCTTGGTGTCGACGGTGACCCAGCAGCGCAGGCCTTCGCTCGGCAGTTGCGTGCCGGTGATCTTGCGGCGGCGGGCTGCCCGGACATACAGGCCGGGCAGCCCGGGCGCAGTGGTCAGGTATTGCCAATTGACGAGCATGCTCAGGCCCCCAGTAAGCTTTGTCCACAGACCCGCAGGGCCTGGCCGCTGACCGCGCCGGAGCCCGGTTGGGCCAGCCAGGCCACGGCTTCGGCGACATCCTGGGGCAGGCCGCCCTGGCCCAGGGAACTCATGCGTCGCCCGGCTTCGCGCAGGGCGAAGGGGATGTGCGCGGTCATCTGCGTTTCGATGAAACCCGGCGCCACCGCGTTGATGCTGATGCCGCGCTCGCGCAGCAGTGGGGCCCAGGCCTGGGCCAGGCCGATCAGCCCGGCCTTGCTCGCGGCGTAGTTGGTCTGGCCGCGGTTGCCGGCGATACCGCTGATGGACGCCAGCAGGATCACCCGGCCATGGTCGTGCAGGGTGCCGCTGTCGAGCAGGGCCTTGGTCAGCACCTGGGGGGCGTTGAGGTTGACCGCCAGTACCGCATCCCAGAATTCCGGGGTCATGTTCGCCAGGGTCTTGTCGCGGGTGATGCCGGCATTGTGAACGAGGATGTCGAGGCCGTCCGGTAACTGTTCCACCAGTTGCGTGGCGGCGTCTTCGGCGCAGATATCGAGGGCGATACTGCGCGCACCGAGGCGGGCGGCGAGGGCATCGAGGTCGGTCCCGGCCTGGGGGACGTCGAGCAGGATGACTTCGCTGCCGTCGCGGGCCAGGGTTTCGGCAATGGCTGCGCCGATGCCCCGCGCCGCGCCGGTGACCAGCGCCTTGCGGCCGGCCAGCGGGCGGCTCCAGTCCGGGACGCGGCGGCCGCAGGCGCTCAGGTGCAGTACCTGGCCGCTGATGTAGGCACTTTTGGGTGACAGGAAAAAGCGCAGGGCACCTTCCAGTTGGTCCTGGGCATCGTCATCGACATACAGCAACTGCAGGGTGCCGCCGTTGCGCAGTTCCTTGGCCAGCGAACGACTGAAGCCTTCCAGGGCCCGTTGCGCGCTGGCGGCAAACGGATCGCGCAGGTTCTGCGGGGCGCGCCCGAGCATCACCACATGAGGGCTCGATTCCAGGTTCTTCAACAGCGGCTGGAAGAACTCGCGCAGTTGCTTGAGCTGGTCGACTTGTTCGATTGCGCCGGCGTCGAACACCAGTGCCTTGAGTCTGGGCCCATGGCCGGGGATCCACGTGCTGCAGCCGGGCACTTCGCTGCCATAGCTGTAGACCGCATCGGTCAGCCGCTGGGCGAATCCGCCGACCTGCGTTGCCAAGGGGCCGCCGCCCAGCAGCAGGGCGCCCTCGACCGGACGCAGACGCCCGGCTTGCCAGCGCTCCAGACGCGTCGGTGCCGGCAGGCCAAGCGCGCCGACCAGGCGTTGGCCGATCGTCGAGTTGGCGAAGTCGATGTAACGGTCAGACATGGAACGCTCTCCGGCGACAGGGGTTCAAAGGTGGACCGCAACGGCCTGGCGGTGGTTCGTTTTCTAAGAAAGGTCCTACTCTTTTAGCGGCAGTGTCATTCGAATAATAGGGAGTTTTTTATGAATACGTTGCGCCGTGTTGCCATCATCGGGGGCAACCGCGTCCCGTTTGCCCGCTCCAACGGTGCCTATGCCAGTGCGAGCAACCAGGCGATGCTGACGGCGGCGCTGGAGGGCCTGATCGAGCGTTTCAACCTGCACGGCCTGCGCCTGGGGGAAGTGGCGGCAGGGGCGGTGCTCAAGCATTCGCGGGACTTCAACCTGACCCGCGAATGCGTGCTGGGCTCGCGGCTGTCGCCGCAGACGCCGGCCTACGATATCCAGCAGGCCTGCGGCACCGGGCTGGAGGCGGCGTTGCTGGTGGCGAACAAGATTGCCCTGGGGCAGATCGAGTGCGGCATCGCTGGTGGCGTCGATACGACTTCCGATGCGCCGATCGGGGTCAGTGAGGGCCTTCGACAGATTTTGTTGCAAATCAATCGAGGCAAGAGCCTCGGCGAGAAGCTCAGGGCCCTGCTGCAACTGCGTCCCGGCCACCTGAAGCCGGAACTGCCGCGCAATGGCGAGCCGCGCACCGGGTTGTCCATGGGGCAGCACTGCGAGCTGATGGCCCAGGCCTGGAACATCCCGCGTGACGAACAGGACCGGTTGGCCCTGGACAGCCATCGCAAGCTGGTCGCCGCCTACGCCGAAGGCTGGCATGACGACCTGCTCACGCCGTTTCTCGGCCTGACCCGTGACAACAATCTGCGCCCCGACCTCAGCCTGGAAAAGCTCGCGGCGCTGAAGCCGGTGTTCGAGCGCAGCGCCAGGGGGACGCTGACGGCGGGCAACTCGACACCGCTGACGGACGGCGCTTCGCTGGTGCTGCTGGGCAGCGAGGACTGGGCCCGCGAGCGTGGGCTGCCGGTGTTGGCCTACCTGCGCGATGGCGAGGCGGCGGCGGTGGATTTCGTCAAGGGTGCGGAAGGGCTGCTGATGGCGCCGGTCCATGCGGTGCCGCGATTGCTGGCACGCAATGGCCTGACATTGCAGGATTTCGACTACTACGAGATCCATGAAGCTTTTGCGGCCCAGGTGCTGTGTACCCTGAAGGCCTGGGAGGATCCCGAGTACTGCAAGACCCGTCTGGGGCTCGATACGCCGCTGGGCTCGATCGACCGCGGCCGGCTCAACGTCAAGGGCAGTTCCCTGGCGGCGGGACATCCGTTTGCGGCGACCGGTGGGCGGATCGTTGCCAACCTGGCGAAACTGCTCGACCGGGCGGGGCAAGGGCGCGGGTTGATTTCCATCTGTGCGGCCGGTGGTCAGGGCGTGACGGCGATTATCGAGCGTTGACACGCCACTTGCAGGCATTCCATGTCCCCGGCTCGCAGGCATGCTATGCACCCTGCAGGAGCCGGCTTGCTGGCGGTCGCGGCGTGTCAGCCGGTAGAGATGTCGACTGACGGATCGCGATCGCCAGCAAGCTGGCTCCTACAAAGGTGGGGTAGCGTTGGAGCCTGGTGGTCTGCCCCGGGTTGGACGCCGGAGCATTGTCTTATGTCTGGCTCTGGCCTAAGGTCGCATCCGCCAGCCCTCAAGCGCTGAAAGGTGGAATCATGTCGAACAACGGACAACGCGGACCCGAGAGGCAGATCCCTGCGCTGTCGGTCCTGCCGCGCCCGCTGTATGCGCGGGCGGAGAGTCTCAATGCTGGCTCGTGGACTTCACGACACCGTCATGACTGGGTGCAGTTTTCCTATGCCATCAGTGGCGTGCTGGGAGTGCATACCGCCGAGGGCAGCTTCTTCGCCCCCCCGCAGTGGGGGGTATGGATTCCGGCCGGGCTGGAGCATGAGGTGGTGACGTCGATGCAGGCGGAAATGCGCAGCCTGTATGTCCGCCAGGAAGACTGTCGGTGGGCGGCGCAGCGTTGCCGGGTGCTGGAGGTGACCCCGCTGGCGCGGGAACTGATCAAGAGTTTCTGCCTGTTGCCGGTGGACTATCCCCAGGACGGCAGCGCCGAATCACGCCTGGTAGAGGTGTTGCTGGACCAGTTGGCGAGCCTGCCGGAAGTGGGTTTTTCCCTGCCGCTGCCGCGTCATCCGCGCTTGCTCGGGTTGTGCAATGAGTTGATCGAAAGCCCGGAGCAGGGCGCGAGCCTGGGGCAGTGGGCACAGCGCCTGGGCATGTCGGAGAAAACCCTGATGCGCCTGTTCCAGCGCGAGACCGGGCTGAGCTTTCGCGGCTGGCGCCAGCGCATGCGGCTGCTGTCGTCGCTCAGTGCACTGGAGGAGGGGGATAGCGTGACGCGGGCGGCACTGTCCTGCGGCTACGATTCGACCTCGGCCTACATCGCGGCCTTCAAGGGGTTGTTCGGCTATACGCCGGGAGAGTTGTTTCGTCACTGAAGCGAATCTTGAGGACCCCTCTGATCGTTCCCACGCTTTGCGTGGGAACGCAGCCCGTGACGCTCTGCGTCACAAAAGCGGACGCCGAGCGTCCAGAGAGGCATTCCCACGCGCAGCGTGGGAATGATCGGTGTCCAGATCAGGTCCGGAAGCGCTTGACCAGGCTGTCCAGCTCGTTGGACAGCCCCGCCAGGCTCTGCGAGTCCATGCGCGCCGAGTTCGCCAGTTCCGCCACCAACTGCGCATCGCCATGGATCTGGCTGATGTGCCGGTTGATGTCCTCGGCCACCTGGTGCTGCTCCTCCGCCGCCGTGGCGATCTGGGTGTTCATGTCGCGGATCACGTCCAC
>NZ_AQOH01000113.1 GCF_000364705.1 Pseudomonas fuscovaginae SE-1
TTGCCCGAAGCTGCTGCGCGCCAGGCCGATGCGTGTCACCGACTCCTGCGAAACCTCGAGGCTGGCATGCATCTGCTGCGCCACCTGGCTGGTGCGCTTGGCCAGGTTGCCCAGCAGCCCGTCGATCTCCGCGGTGGAGTCCGCGGTACGCTTGGCCAGTGCCCGGACCTCGTCCGCCACCACGGCGAAACCACGGCCCTGCTCACCGGCCCGGGCCGCCTCGATCGCGGCGTTCAGCGCCAGCAGGTTGGTCTGTTCGGCGATCGAACGGATGGTGCCGAGGATCGACTGGATGTTGTTGCTGTCATTCTCCAGTTGCTGCATCGACTGGGCCGACTGTTCGATTTCATGGCTCAACTGGTCGACACTGTGCACCGCCGCGTCGATCTGCTGCTGACCCTCACGGGCCTGGCGCTGGCCGCTGTCGGCGGATTCCGCGGCCTGGCTGCAGGAACGCGCGACCTCGTTGGCGGTGGCGACCATCTCATGGAAAGCCGTGGACACCATGTCCACCGCTTCACGCTGGCGCCCGGCGGCGTCGGCCATGTCGTTGGAGACGCGGGTCGAGTTGTGCGACGAGTCGAGGATCTTGTTCGCCGACTGGCCGATGTGCTGGATCAGTCCGCGGATCGCGCCGAGAAACTGGTTGAACCAGCCGGCCAGTTGCGCGGTTTCGTCGCTGCCACGGACCGTCAGGTTCTGGGTCAGGTCGCCGTTGCCCTGGGCGATGCCTTCCAGGCCGCTGGAAACACCACGGATCGGCCGGACGATGAGGCTGGCGAAGCTGGCGCCGACCAGGGCGAAGATCACCACGAGCACCGCGGCGATGATCGCGATCAGCCAGGTCAACTGGTTGGCGCTGCTCATCACCTCGCTCTGCTTGACCATGCCGATGAAGGTCCAGCCCAGCTTTTCCGATGGCCAGACATTGGCCATGTAGCGCTCGCCGTTGATCTCGACTTCCACCAGGCCCTTGCCGGCCTTGGCCAGCTCGGTATAACCACCGCCCAGGCTGTCGAGGTTCTTGAAGTTGTGCTCCGGCTGCTTGGGATCGACCAGCAGGTTGCCGCTGTTCTCCATCAGCATCAGGTAGCCGCTGTCACCGAGCTTGATCTGCTTGACGATCTCGGTGAGCTGCTTGAGGGTCACGTCGATGCTGACCACGCCGCCCTGGGCGCCGAGCTTGTTATCCACGGTCCGCACGGTGGCGACCATCACCGCATCGTCGGGTGCCCAGTAGTAGGCCGCTGTGCGCAGGGTCTTGCCGGGGGTGGCCTGGGCGGTCTTGTACCAGGGACGTACACGCGGGTCGTAGTTGGCGAACTTCTGGTCGATCGGCCAACTGGCGTAACCGCCGGAACCTACGCCGTAGGAAATGTAGGAGTAGGCCGGGTGAGTCTTGCCAAGGTTGTCGAACAGTTCGATCAACTGCTTATCCTGTTCGCCGGCGGGAACCTGCGAGGGGTCGGCGCTCATGAAGCTCTTGAGGCTGCCATCGGCATTTTTCAGCAGTGGGTGGCTGGCCAGGAACTCGATGTTCTGGCTGACGCCGTCGAAGAACACCTGTATCGCGTTGTTGACCTGGCGGATCTCCCGGTCGCTCCCGTCGACGAAATCGGTGCGTGCCTCACTGCGCAGATTCAGTACCACCAGGGTGGCGACCAGTACCACCGGCAAACAGGCGACGACTGCAAACGCCCAGGTCAACTTCTGCTTGATGTTCATCCGCGCTCCAGGTTTGTTCTTGTTGTCCCGCGCGTACCGACGACACGCGGGACAGGGCTGCTGTGAAGGTCGAGCGGCAATGAATATCCGTTTCCCAGGCGACGTGCCGAATGTACGACAAAATCACCACTCTCTCTGAGCGCTTCGGCCCAGATGGAGAAAAATTTAGACCATCTGGCGAATATTCGCGTTTTTGCCGAGTATTCGTATTCCGGCCAGTGTCGGAGATGAGAGGATGCACAGTGGGAATGGTCTGGCTGGTGTTGGCTATCATCCAGTGACCCGCTGGATTTACTGCGGGAATCTGGCACATTGAGTGCATTGGAGGGCATTCGAGGTCGGCATCTTTCGCACGCTGTGCGAGGATGGTCGCGCACGAATGATGGTCGCGTATTTGGTAATAAAGGACCCAGAATAAAAGCTGATGAAGACTCCAAAACGCATTGAACCGCTGATCGAGGACGGTCTGGTCGACGAGGTGCTGCGCCCACTGATGAGTGGCAAAGAGGCAGCTGTCTACGTGGTGCGCTGTGGCAAAGAGCTGCGTTGCGCCAAGGTTTACAAGGAGGCGAACAAACGAAGTTTTCGTCAGGCGGCCGAGTATCAGGAAGGCCGCAAGGTGCGTAACAGCCGCCAGGCCCGGGCCATGGCCAAGGGCTCCAAGTTCGGCCGCAAGGAAGCCGAGGATGCCTGGCAGAACGCCGAGGTGGCGGCGCTGTTCCGCCTGGCCGGTGCCGGTGTGCGGGTGCCCAAGCCGTTCGACTTCCTCGATGGCGTGCTGTTGATGGAACTGGTGGCGGACGAGCACGGTGATGCCGCGCCGCGTCTGAACGATGTGGTGCTGGAGCCGGAGCAGGCGCGCGAGTACCACGCCTTGCTGATCTCGCAGATCGTGCGGATGCTGTGCGCCGGTCTGGTGCACGGTGACCTGTCGGAGTTCAATGTGCTGCTGGCGCCGGATGGTCCGGTGATCATCGATTTGCCCCAGGCGGTCGACGCGGCGGGCAACAACCATGCCTTCAGCATGCTCGAGCGCGATGTCGGCAACATGGCCGCGTACTTCGGCCGCTTTGCCCCGGAGCTCAAGCAGACCCGTTATGCCAAGGAAATGTGGGCCCTGTACAAGGCCGGCACCCTGCATCCGGAGAGCGTTCTGACCGGCCGGTTCGCCGAGGAAAAGGGGCGGGCGGATGTCCGTGGCGTGCTGCGCGAGATCGAGGCGGCGCGTTTCGACGAGGAACGCCGGCAGGCGATCCGCTCGGCTGACGACGTCCCGCGCGGACGCCATGCCGAAGAGCCGACGCCGCCCTGGATGCAGCGCTGATACGCAGGCTCAGGCCTTGGCGCAACAACTGCCCGAGGCCAGGTCCCTGAGGATCGGGCAGTCCGGGCGGTGGTCGCCGTGGCAGTGTTCCACCAGTTCCTGCAGGGTATCGCGCAAGCCGACCAGTTCGTCGATCTTGCGGTTCAACTCGTCGATGTGCTGGCGCGCCAGCGCCTTCACATCGGCGCTGGCGCGCTGGCGGTCCTGCCAGAGCGTCAACAGCTTGCCGACTTCCTCCAGGGAGAAGCCCAGGTCACGCGAGCGCTTGATGAACGCCAGGGTGTGCAGTTCATCCGGGCCGTACAGGCGGTAGCCGCTGTCCGTGCGGGTCGCTGCCTTGAGCAGGCCGATGGACTCGTAGTAGCGAATCATCTTGGCGCTCAGGCCACTCTGGCGGGCTGCTTGGCCGATGTTCATACCGTCTCCTTCAATCGAGATCTGCGGGTTTCCAGGTCTTGAGCAGCAGGGCGTTGCTGACCACGCTGACGCTGGACAGGGCCATCGCCGCGCCAGCCAGCACCGGGTTGAGCAGGCCGAAGGCGGCCAGCGGGATGCCGATCAGGTTGTAGACGAACGCCCAGAACAGATTCTGCCGGATCTTCGCATAGGTCTTGCGGCTGATTTCCAGCGCCGCCGGTACCAGCCGCGGATCACCCCGCATCAGGGTGATGCCGGCGGCATGCATGGCGACGTCGGTACCGCCGCCCATGGCGATGCCGATATCCGCGGCCGCCAGGGCCGGGGCATCGTTGATGCCGTCGCCGACCATGGCCACCACGCCGCTCTTCTTCAGTTCGTCGACGGTGGCGGCCTTGTCGGCCGGCAGCACTTCAGCGTGCACGTCGTCGATGCCCAGGGCTTCGGCCACCACCCTGGCACTGCCGCGGTTGTCGCCGGTCAGCAGGTGGCTGCTGATCTGCCTTGCGCGCAGTCCGGCGATCGCCTGCGTTGCGCCGGCTTTCAGCGTGTCACCGAAGGCGAACAGCGCCAGTACCCGTGGCTGCGGACTCTGTTCGATCAGCCAGGACAAGGTCCGGCCTTCGGCTTCCCAGGCGCTCGCCGATTCTGCCAGGGCGCCGGGCAGCAGCCCGCTCTCGTCGAGCAGACGGCGGTTGCCCAGGGCCAGGGCACGGCCGTTCAGTTCGCCGGCGATGCCGCGTCCGGTCAGCGAGCGGCTGGCCCGGATATCGGCGATGGCCAGCCCGCGTTCGCGGCAGGCATCGAGCACCGCCTTGGCCAGCGGGTGTTCGCTGCCGCGTTGCAGGGCGCCGGCCAGTTGCAGGGCCTGTGCCTCGTCGCCGTCGATGGCCGACAGATGGGCGATGCGCGGGGTGCCGGAGGTCAGGGTGCCGGTCTTGTCGAACACCACGCGGCTGACTTCATGGGCCCGCTCCAGGGCTTCGGCGTCCTTGATCAGGATGCCGTGGCGCGCGGCGACACCGGTGCCGGCCATGATCGCGGTGGGCGTCGCCAGGCCCAGGGCGCAGGGGCAGGCGATCACCAGCACCGCCACGGCGTTGATCAGCGCCGTTTCCAACGGCGCGCCATGCAGCCACCAGCCGAGCAGGGTCGCCAGGGCCAGCAGCAGGACACTGGGGACGAATACCTGGCTGACCTTGTCCACCAGTTTCTGGATCGGCGCCTTGCCGGCCTGGGCGTCTTCCACCAGGCGGATGATCCGCGCCAGGACGGTTTCGGCGCCCAGCGCCAGGGTCCGGACCAGCAGGCGGCCCTCACCGTTGATGGCGCCGCCGGTGACCTGGTCGCCCGGCTGCTTCGGTACCGGCAGGCTTTCGCCGCTGATCAGGGCTTCATCGGCGTGGCTCTGGCCCTCGACCACCTCGCCGTCGACCGGGAAACGCTCGCCGGGCTTGACCAGCACCAGGTCGCCCACGCGCAGGGTACTGATGGCGACTTCCTGTTCGTGGCCGTCGATCACCTGGGTCGCCCGTTCCGGACGCAGGGCTTCCAGGGCGCGGATGGCACTGGCGGTCTGGCGCTTGGCGCGGCTTTCCAGGTATTTGCCCAGCAGTACCAGGGCGATCACCACCGCCGAGGCTTCGAAATACAGGTGGGGCATGTGGCCCGGATGGGCATTGGCCCATTGGTAGAGGCTCAGGCCATAGCCGGCGCTGGTGCCCAGGGCCACCAGCAGGTCCATGTTGCCGGCGCCGGCCCTGACCGCTTTCCAGGCCGCGACGTAGAAGCGCGCGCCGAGGATGAACTGCACCGGTGTCGCCAGGGCGAACTGCAGCCAGGCCGGCAGCATCCAGTCGTACCCGAAGGGCTGGGCGAGCATCGGCAGCACCAGTGGCAGGGCCAGGGCGAGAGCCAGCAGCAGGTGCCAGCGTTCACGCCCCAGGCGTTGTTCCTGCGCCTGGGCGACGTGGCTGTCGGCCTCGTGCAGGCTCGCCGAGTAACCGGCGGCCTCGACAGCGGCGATCAGCGTGGCGGGGTCTGGCTGCCCGAGCAGTTGGACGTGGGCACGTTCACTGGCCAGGTTGACGCTGGCGCTGCGTACGCCGGCGAGCTTGTTCAGCGCCCGTTCGACCCGGCCGGCACAGGAGGCGCAGGTCATGCCGCCGATGTCCAGTTCCAACTCCTGCCCGGGTACCTGGTAGCCGGCCTGCTCGACCGCCTGCAGCAGGGCCGGCAAGCTGTCGGCGGGAGCCTGGACGCGGGCCTGTTCGGTGGCGAGATTGACGCTGACCGCACTGGCGCCTGCCACCTTGCGCAGGGCCCGCTCGACGCGACCGGCGCAACTGGCGCAAGTCATGCCGGCGATCGGCAGGTCAAAGGAGATGGATTGCGTCATGGGCGATACTCCTGAAGAAGTTGCCCACAGGATCAACCTTGCCACGTGGGCAAGGTCAAGCCTCTATTTGTCGCACGTGGTTCATTGATAACCCAGGGGCACCTGCTTGAGACGCAGGCCGGCGGGACTGGCGACGATGGCGAACTTGCGCACGTCGCCGCCGTTGAGCTTGATCACCTGCTCGGGCGCCGCCAGCATGCTGGCGTTGCAGCCGGGAGCCTGGCTCGGCAGGGATTTGAGGCGAACCGAGACATCGCCTGGCGGCAGGTTGAAGGACGTGGCCTGTTCCTGGAACAGTCGCGCCGACAACTGATCCTGCAGGTAGACGCCGATCTCGCAGGGAGTCGAGACCTCCAGGCGTTCGCGGGAGATGATCAGCACCCCATAGTTTTCTCCGGCGGCGCTGGCAAAGGGGGACGCCCCGAACAGGCTGAGAAGGCCAAACAGGCCGAAAGCTGACCAGCGCATGGCTGAATCTCCTACGGTTGAATCGTTGATGACGAAGCTTGGCGCAGGGGCGAGCGAAATGCCAGCCCGGCAGATTGTTCAGGAACTTGACCTTGCCATCATGGCAAGCTTGAAACTGTCTTCAACCTCAATACAGGAGAAGCGTCATGCAAGTCTTCAATGTTCAAGGTATGTCCTGCGGTCACTGCGTCAAGGCGATCACCGAAGCGGTCCAGGCCCGGGACCCGGCGGCCAGCGTGCGGGTCGACCTCGGGACGAAGGAGGTCGGGGTGCAGAGCCGGTTGTCGGCCGACGAAATCATCAGCGCCATCGTCGAGGAAGGCTACCAGGCGAAGCTGGCTGGCTGAAATCGGGGATTTGACGGCTTCACCCGGCTGACCCGGCACGTTGGTCGGGTATCTATTTAGTTAGCGACCTATCGGAATGTTCAAGGCCTCCGTGCGCGGTTAGACTACGCCGCTTTGCGCACAGTTGTTTACCGGATGCCTGATGAACCTACGTACGATCCTGATTCTCGGCGCCCTGAGTGCCTTCGCCCCACTGGCCATCGACTTCTACCTGCCGGGTTTTCCGGCCATGGCCGTCGCCTTCGGTACCGATGAAAAACATATTCAGTTGACGCTGGCGGTGTACTTCCTCGGCTTGTCCATCGGCCAATTGGCTTACGGTCCGCTGGCGGATCGTTTCGGCCGGCGTGGCCCTTTGCTGGCCGGCGTTGGCCTGTTCACCGTGGCGTCGCTGGCCTGTGCCTTCGCGCCAAACCTGGAGTGGCTGATTGCCGCGCGATTCCTGCAGGCGCTGGGTGGCTGCGCGGGCTCGGTGATTTCCCGGGCGGTGGTCAGCGACAAGTTCGATGCGGTGGGCTCGGCCAAGGTCTTCTCGCAACTGATGCTGGTCACCGGACTGGCGCCGATTTTGGCACCCATGCTCGGTGGGGTGCTGGTCAACGCCTACGGTTGGCAATCGATCTTCATCGTGCTGACACTGTTCAGTGCCTTGTCCGCCTTGGCCGTGGCCCTTGGCCTGCCGGAGAGCCTGCCCGCCAGCCAGCCACGCCAGCCGTTGTCTGGCGCGCTGCGTCAGTATGGGCGCCTGCTGTCCGACCGAGTGTTCTTCGGCCACGCCTTGACCGGTGGCATCGCCATTGCCGGGATGTTCGCCTACATCGCCGGTTCGCCTTTCGTCTTCATCAAGTTGTACGGCGTGCCCGCCGAGCATTACGGCTGGCTGTTCGGCAGCAACGCCGCGGGCTTCATTCTGGTGGCCCAGGTCAATGCCCGCTTGCTGGGCAAGCTGGGACCGGCATTCCTGCTGAACCGTGCGGTCTGGGCCTACGTGCTGGCAGGGCTGGCGTTGCTCGGTGTCAGTACCTTGCACACCACGCAGCTCTGGCCGTTGCTGGTCCCCCTGTTCATCTGTATCGCCAGCCTGGGCTGCATCGTTCCCAATGCGGCGGCCTGCGCCATGCGCGGTCAGGGCGCACGGGCCGGCAGTGCCTCGGCGATGCTCGGTTGCCTGCAGTTCAGTGTCGCCGCCGGCGCGGCTTCTCTGGTCGGGTTGTTGCACGATGGCAGCGCGACGCCGATGGCGCTGGTGATCGCGCTGTGCGGTGTGCTGGTGGTGACGGTCGCCATGGTCACCCGGCGCCTGGAGCAGGCGCGGGTGGTCGCGGGCTGAATCAGCCTACGGCGCGCTGTTGTTCGGGAAAGATATGAGGCGCCTGCAGGCGGGCTTGCAGGGTGGTGACGAAGGCGCGGGCTTCGGCTTCGCTGCGAAAGGTTACCGCATGCTGGTCAAGCCGGACCTGCCACTGGCTACCGTTGGCTTTTGCTAACTCTTTTACAAGGATCTTCATGGCTGACTTCCTCTGGTTGGCAAAGGCGGTCATTGTAAACCTGAATCCGTGTAGGGATATGACGGCGATCAAGGATCGGACTGACGGTATTTCCGCTTGTTTTGTCAGAGGCGGATGACGGGTCTACGCGGGCAGGTGCCGGCCCTTTTCTCTTGAAATACGCGGGGGGAACGACGATCCGCACCGTCGTTCCCCCCGCCACTGTTCAGAACCCTTCCAGCACGATCTTGCCCCGGGCCTTGCCGCTTTCCAGCAGGGCGTGGGCACGGCGCAGGTTGGTCGCGTTGATCTGGCCGAAGTGCTCGCCGAGCGTGGTCTTCAACACGCCCGCGTCGATCAGTTCGGCGACCCGGTTGAGCAGGTTGTGCTGTTCGATCATGTCCTCGGTCTCGAACATCGAGCGGGTGTACATGAACTCCCAGTGCAACGACAGGCTCTTGCGCTTGAGTTGGCTGACTTCCAGGTTTTTCGGGTCATCGATCAGCGCCAGCTTGCCCTGGGGCTTGAGGGCCGCGACCAGTTGTTCCAGGTGGGTGTCGGTCTGGGTCAGGCTGGCGACATGGGTCACATGGGGTTGGCCGTGGGCCTTGAGCTCCTCGCTCAGCGGCTGGCTGTGGTCGATCACCAGGTCGGCGCCGAGCGCCTCCACCCAATCGCGGGTCTCCGGGCGCGAGGCGGTGCCGATGACCTTCAGCCCGGTCAACTGGCTGGCCAGTTGCGTCAGGATCGAACCCACGCCGCCGGCCGCGCCGACGATCAGCAGGCTCTGCCCCCGGTCGGCCTGGTCTTCGCCGATCCGCAGGCGCTCGAACAGCAGTTCCCAGGCGGTGATCGCGGTGAGCGGCAGGGCCGCAGCCTCCGCGAAGCCCAGGTTTTTCGGCATGTGCCCGACAATGCGCTCGTCGACCACATGCAGTTCGCTGTTGGCGCCGGGACGGATCAGGGAGCCGGCGTAGAACACCTTGTCGCCGACCTTGAACAGGCTGACCTCGCTGCCGACCGCCTTGACCACGCCGGCCACGTCCCAGCCCAGTACCCGGGCTTCACCGTTTTCCGGCGGCATGTTCTGGCGGACCTTGGTGTCCACCGGGTTGACCGAGATGGCCTTGACCTCGACCAGCAGGTCCCGCGGACCCGCAACCGGGTTGGGCAGTTCGATGTCTTGCAGCGACTGTGGATCGTCGATGGGCAAGGCGGCGTAGAAGGCAACGGCTTTCATGAGGGGCTCCGCAAGCGTGTCGGGGATGAGTGAAAGGGCAGGGCCTTTCGATGGAGCAATGATTGGCTATTTCCCCTGACGATAAAACCGGCTAAAACCGCAGGCTCTTTCAATGAATTTTTGATAATGCCGGGGGCCGGGATGCTGCGCTTCGATGATTTGCAACTGTTCGTCAGGGCGGCCGACCTGGGCAGCCTCTCCGCCGCGGCACGGGTCATGGACCTGTCGCCGGCGGTGGCCAGTGCCTCGCTCAAGCGCATCGAGCAGCAGCTCGGCGCACGTCTGCTGGCCCGCTCGACCCGCAGCCTGCGGTTGACTGCCGAAGGCGAGGGGTTTCTGGAATACGCCCGTGCGGCCCTGAGCAACCTCGACGAGGGGCGGCGCCTGCTGGCCAGCGGCCAGGAGCAGGTCAGCGGCGTGCTGCAGTTGTCGGCACCTTCGGATTTTGGTCGCAACGTGTTGCTGCCCTGGCTCGACGAGTTTCAGCGCGAGCATCCGCGGCTGACGGTACGCCTGCTGCTGGGCGACCGGATCGCCGACCTGTTTCGTCAGCCGGTGGATATCGCCCTGCGTTATGGCGAGCCGGAGGACTCGAGTCTGGTGGCGTTGCCGATCGCCCCGGACAATCGCCGGATACTTTGCGCCGCCCCGGATTATCTGGCCCGGCATGGCGAGCCGACGACCGTGGAGCAACTGGCCCAGCACAACTGCCTGCTGTTCATGCTCGGCAGCCGGGTCCATGATCACTGGAGCTTTAACGATGGCCGGCGCGACCTCAGCCTGACGGTCAGCGGTGACCGCTTCAGCGACGATGCCGACGTGGTGCGCCTGTGGGCGCTGGCCGGTGCGGGGATCGCCTACAAGTCCTGGCTGGACGTCGGCGCCGATGTGCTGGCTGGGCGCCTCAAGGTGCTGTTGCCGGAGCTGTCCTGCGAGCGGGCGCCGCTGAATCTGCTGTGCGCCCATCGCGCTCAGTTGAGTAAGCCGGTGAACCTGTTGCGGGAGATGCTCACCCGGCGTTGCGCGGAGCTGTCGCGGCAGGCACCGGTACGGTCGTCGCGCGGCGTGGAGTAGCTGGCGACTCTTGTTACAACCCGTGCAGGAATAAAAGTCGGCGCCTGTGGCATTGTGGTTTAGGCTTGAATCTATTGGATCCAATGCCCGAGAGGTGCCACGTATTTTGTTACGTTGGCCGGAGTTGTTCGAAGGGTAGGCAGAAACTTCCGGCTTTTGGCATTTTTGCATCCTGGTTTCACTTCAGGCAATTCTCGGTATGGCGTTGTGCATTCGATCAGTGTTTCAACAGGGAGTGAAGACATGGAATATGCACCTTGCATCAGTCAGATAGCCACGCTGCTTGCGGACCCCAAGCGCAGCGCCATGATGTGGGCGTTGCTCGACGGCAGCGCGCGGTCCGCCGATGAATTGGCCTTGCTGGCCGGGTTGTCCCTTTCATCCGCCAGTGCCCACCTTGCCCGCCTGAGTGCCGGCGGGCTGCTACGTCTCGAGGCCCGTGGGCGCAAGCGTTTCTTCCGCCTGTCCGCGCCGGAGATTGCGACGGCCGTGGAAGCCCTGGCCAGTGCGTCGCTGGCCAGCGCGCCGTTGGCGGTGAATCATTCGATCAAGCTCCAGGCCCCGGATGCGGCGGCGCTCAAGCGCGCCCGACAGTGTCACGACCATCTCGGCGGCGAACTGGCCTGCGAGCTGTATCAGCGGCTGCTGGTGGCCGGCTGGATCGAGCAGCACGATCAGCGTATCCGGGTGACCAGCATCGGCGCCCAGCACTTCGCCAAGCGAGGCTTGTACATCCAGGCATTGGCCCATGGGCGACATGAGACGGTCTGTGTCTGCCACGATGTGCGCGAACGCCGTCCGCACCTGGGGGGTGTCCTTGGCGCCGGCTTGTTGCAGTTGTTCCTGCAGTCGGGCTGGCTCGGTCTGATGGAGGACTCAAGGGCCCTGCGGGTGTCCCCCAACGGCGAACGGCAGATCGACAGGTTCGCCGCCCTGGTCGAGCTGGAACTGGCGGGCTGAACCGGGCCGTTGCCTGCGGCAGGGAGGCCGCGGGCGTCGCTCACGGTTGCAGGCAGGTCGTCCTCAGGAGTAACGCCGCCCGGTGATGCCGCACACTCGATCGAGCATTCGAATCGAGGGAGATCCCATGGAAACTCAAGGCTACAGCGCGGCGGAACGTCTGGAGCGGTTGCCGATCAGCGGCTATCACCGACTGATTTTCATCATCATTGCCCTGGCCTTTTTCTTCGACTCGATGGACCTGGCGATGATGACGTTCCTGCTCGGTTCGATCAAAGCCGAGTTCGCTCTGAGCACTGCCCAGGCCGGCCTGCTGGCGAGTTCGAGCTTTTTCGGGATGGTATTGGGGGCCGCGCTGTCGGGCATGCTCGCCGACCGTTTCGGCCGCAAGCCGGTGTTCCAGTGGAGCATCGTGTTGTGGGGACTGGCCAGCTACCTGTGCTCAACGGCGCAGACCCTGGAGATGCTGACGCTGTTCCGGGTGCTGCTGGGGATCGGCATGGGCATGGAGTTCCCGATTGCCCAGTCGATGCTTTCGGAGTTGATTCCGACCAGCCGACGTGGGCGCTATATCGCCCTGATGGATGGTTTCTGGCCGCTCGGTTTCGTCGCGGCGGGGCTGCTGTCGTACTTCCTGCTGCCGCTGGTGGGCTGGCGGGACATTTTCCTGGTGCTGGCGGTGCCTGCGGTGTTCGTCCTGGCGATCCGCTTCTTCATTCCCGAGTCGCCGCGCTGGCTGGAGCAGGCCGGCCACCATGATGCGGCGGACCAGGTGCTGCGGGGTATCGAGGAGCGCGTGCGCGCCTCCTTGCAGCTCGCTACCTTGCCGACGCCGGAGCGCCTGCCTCGGTGGTCCGGGCGTGAGCCGAGCTTCTTCGCGGCCTTCCGGCAACTGTGGTCGCCGCAGTACCGCCAGCGCACCCTGATGATCTGGAGTGTCTGGTTCTTCGCCCTGCTCGGTTTCTACGGCCTGACTTCGTGGCTCAGCGCGCTGCTGCAGCAGTCGGGCTTCGCCGTGACCCAGTCGGTTTACTACACCGTACTGATTTCCCTCGGCGGCATTCCCGGCTTCCTGGTCGCGGCCTGGCTGGTGGAACTCTGGGGGCGCAAGCCGGTGTGCATCGTCACCCTGCTAGGTGGTGGGGCGATGGCGTTTCTCTACGGGCAGAGCGCTGTGTTCGGTGGCCAGGTGAGCCTGCTGATCGGTTCCGGCTTGCTGATGCAGTTCTTTCTGTTCGGTATGTGGGCGGTGCTCTATACCTACACGCCGGAGTTGTATCCGACCTCGGCACGGGCCACCGGCTCGGGATTCGCCTCGGCCATCGGCCGGATCGGCTCGCTGCTCGGGCCGTTGGTGACCGGACTGGTGTTTCCGGTGATGGGACAGGGCGGCGTGTTCGCGCTGGGCGCGCTGTGCTTTGCGATCGCGGCGCTGGTGGTCGGCTGCTTCGGCATGGAGACCCGCGGGCGTTCGCTGGAAGAACTGAGCGAGGCCGCTGGCTGATTCGACCGTGGCCACGGCTTTCCACCGCCCCCTGTAGGCGCCGGGCTTGCCCGCGAAGCTTTTAGCGACCCCAACGGCCTCTTCGCGGGCAAGCCCGGCTCCCACAGGTATCGTTCAGGGCTTGACCAGGCGGGCATCCAGGCTGTTCTGCGCCAGGCGCCGGGCCTGGTCCTGGGTCATGCCCAGGTGGGTGTGCAGGGCGTGGAAGTTCTCGGTGACATAACCACCGAAGTACGCCGGGTCATCCGAGTTCACCGTCACCTTCACCCCACGCTCGAGCATGTCGAGGATGTTGTGTTGCGACATGTGGTCGAACACGCACAGCTTGGTGTTCGACAGCGGGCAGACCGTCAGCGGGATCTGCTCGTCGATGATCCGCTGCATCAGTCGCTCGTCCTCGATAGCGCGCACGCCATGGTCGATGCGCTGGATCTTTAGCAGGTCGATGGCTTCCCAGATGTATTCCGGCGGACCTTCTTCGCCCGCGTGGGCCACGGTGAGGAAACCCTCGGCGCGCGCGCGGTCGAAGACCCGCTGGAACTTGCTCGGCGGGTGCCCCATCTCCGAACTGTCCAGGCCGACCGCGACGAACGCATCGCGGAATGGCAGTGCCTGGTCGAGGGTCTTCTGTGCTTCCTCTTCGCTCAGGTGGCGCAGGAAGCTGAGGATCAGGCCGTTGGTGATGCCCAATTGCTGCTCGCCATCCTTGAGGGCGGCGGCGATGCCGTTGAGCACCACTTCGAAGGGAATGCCCCGGTCGGTGTGGGTCTGTGGATCGAAGAACGGTTCGGTGTGGATGACGTTCTGTTCCTTGCAACGCAGCAGGTAGGCCCAGGTCAGGTCGTAGAAGTCCTGCGAGGTGCGCAGCACGTCGGCGCCCTGGTAGTAGAGGTCGAGAAATTCCTGCAGGTTGTTGAAGGCGTAGGCCTGGCGCAGGGTGTCCACATCCTGCCAGGGCAGGGCGATCTTGTTGCGCTCGGCCAGGGCGAACAGCAGCTCGGGCTCCAGCGAGCCTTCGAGGTGCAGGTGCAGTTCAGCCTTGGGTAGGGCGTTGAGCCAGTCGTACATGTTCGGTTCTCATCAGGTGCAGATCGTGAACATTCTACAGATGTGAAACAAAATATTTGCTAAAACCTGACCAGGCGTTCAGCGTGCCGCTGTCGCTCTACAAGGAAGAAACGCTGCGGCTTTGCCGCAGTCTGTAAGTCATCATCCTCGAGATCCTCTGATGCTCACTTTGTTACGAGAAGAAAAATACCTGCTGTTGGCGCTGATCATGGCCGCGCTTGCCTTTCCGCTGGAACACGCGTTGCTGGGCAACGG
This sequence comes from Pseudomonas fuscovaginae SE-1, assembly GCF_000364705.1. Taxonomy (GTDB): domain Bacteria; phylum Pseudomonadota; class Gammaproteobacteria; order Pseudomonadales; family Pseudomonadaceae; genus Aquipseudomonas; species Aquipseudomonas fuscovaginae_A. Next base: position 14,268 of record NZ_AQOH01000113.1, read on the forward strand.
TCGCGGCGTGGCGCTGGTTGCCGGGCTGGCGCTGATCGGCGCCATCGTCTGCGCCTCGATGCGCGTGGCGCACCATGCCGAACTGTTGGCGGAGAAGGTCGGCGACCCCTACGGCACGATGATCCTGACCCTGTCGGCGGTGCTGGTGGAAGTGGTGATCCTGGCGATCATGATGAGCAACGAGGCGTCGCCGACTCTGGTGCGCGACACCATCTATTCGGCGGTGATGCTCGATATCAACGGCATCCTCGGCCTGGCCGCGCTGATGGGTGGGATCAAGCATGGCGAGCAGCCCTACAACGATGACTCGGCGCGGACCTACAGCGTGATGATCCTCACCGCCATGGGCGTGTCCATGGTAGTGCCGGAGTTCATTCCCGAGTCGGACTGGAAGGTCTATTCGGCGTTCACCATCGGTGCGATGGTGCTGTTGTACACCCTCTTCCTGCGAATGCAGGTCGGCCCGCACAGCTACTTCTTCAGCTACAGCTACCCGGAGAAAAAACGTCGCGAGGCGGGTCATGATGAACATGCGCAGGGCAACCTGGTCCAGTCGATCGTCACCCTGGTGCTGGGCATCGTGGTGATCGGCGCCCTGGCCGAAGTGATGTCCAAGGCGCTTGATCTTGGTCTGGAAGGCAGCGGTGCGCCGCCGGTGATCACGGCGATTCTGGTGGCGGCCATTTCCGCCGCGCCGGAAATCCTCACCGCCCTGCGTGCGGCCTTGGCCAACCGCATGCAGTCGGTGGTCAACATCGCCCTGGGGGCGTCGCTGTCGACGGTAATCCTGACGGTGCCGGTGATGGAGGCGATGGCGCTCTACACCGGCCAGCCGTTCCAGATGGCAATGACCCCGGTACAGACGGTGATGGTGCTGATCACCCTGGTCGTCAGCGCGATCAATCTCAACGATGGTGAAACCAACGCCATCGAGGGCATGACGCATTTCGTGCTGTTCGCCACCTTCGTCATGCTCTCGCTGCTGGGGTTGTAGGGCCGCCTTACCAGGGAATGGTCTCGCCCTTGTAGTTGATGAAGTGATGGCCGCCGCGACCGGCGAAGGCGTTCACCTGGTCGACCAGGCCGCGGGTGCTGGTGGCGACGTCGATCTGCGCGTCTTCGCCGCCCATGTCGGTCTTCACCCAGCCCGGGTGCATCGACAGCACGGTGAAGGTCGGTGCCTCGATTTCGCTCAGGAAGCTGTTGGTCATCGAGTTCAATGCCGCCTTGCTGGCCTTGTAAAAGGCCAGTTCCGGTGCATCGGGGGTGGTCACGCTGCCCAGGCCCGAACTCATGAAGGCAATCACGCCGTAGCCGGGACGGATCTGCCCGACGAAACGCTGGGCCAGGGCGATCGGGGCGATGGCGTTGGTCAGGAACAGTTGGCCAATCTCCGTCAGCGAGGCATTGGCCGGCTTCTGGTCGGCCGGGCCCTTGACCCCGGCATTGACGAACAGCAGGTCGAATACCTGGCCCCGCAGGCGTTCGGCGAGGGCGTCGACAGCGGCCTGATCGTCCATGTCCAGGGTTTCGATCCGCACCGGGCCGGTCGCTTTCAACGCGTCGGCCTTGCCGGCATCACGCACGGTGGCGGTGACGTTCCAGCCATCGGCCAGCAACTGTCGCACCAACCCCAGGCCAAGGCCTCGGGAAGCACCGATGATCAATGCGTTCTTACTGCTCATGGGATAATTCCTTGTGTCATGAAGTCTGGTTTCTCAGGGGGCAACTCTGTTGCAGGCGATGCTGCAATTCCTGACGCAGTTCGCCGAGTTCGGCGATGCGCGTCTCGATCAGGTTCAGCTTGTCCCGCAGCAACTGCGTGACGGCACCGTCCGGATTGGGGGCGTTCCACAGCGCGGCGACGCTGTTGCCGATTTCGCCGAGGCTGAAGCCCAGGCGCTGGGCGGTCTTGATGTAGAGCACCAGTTGCAGCGTTTCCGGAGCGTAGTCGCGATAGCCGTTGGCGCTGCGCCGGGCGACGATCAGCCCGCGCTGTTCATAGAACCGCAAGGTGTCGCGGGTGACGGCGCTGGCCTGGGCCAACTCTCCGATGCGCATGGATGTTCTCTCCGCGGGGCTTGACCTTGGAGCATACTCCAGGCCTTAGGCTCTGTGTTCTTTCAATGAGTCTAGGAGTTGCACCATGTGGAGTACGGAACACTATCGTCGTCTGGTCCGGGCCGGTGGCTGGTACGACCTGATCGTCACCGCCGCGTTCGCCACCCCCTGGAGCTTCATGGCGTTGCACGGGCTGTTGCAGGGCTGGAGCCAGTCCATGGGCTGGCCGGGGACATTGCCGGCGTTCGAGCCGATGCACATGCTGATGGCCAACCTGCTGGGGTCGATCGTCTGTGTCTGGTCGGTGCTGCGCATCCGCGATCCGCAGGCGGTGTTCGGCCGTTACGACGCCGTCGGTCGGATACTGTTCGCCACTTGGATGGCCTATGCGCTGAGCCAGGGCGCGAGTGTGATCGTCGCCCTGTTCCTGCTTCTCGAGATCGCCTGGGGTATCGCGCAACTGCTGCCGATCAGGGACGCCCGCCACTTTGCGGGGCCGTTTGCACAAGCCTGAGGTGAAGCGGCTGATCAAAAAATAGCCAGTTGTTCGCCGGCCTGAGCGGATCGGCCGCCGGGCCACCCTTGCACGGGTTATCCACAGGTTGCTCCACAGTATTTGTGAGCAAGCGCGGAAGTCTGACATAAGCGCCGCACGGCTATCTCCGAAATGCGATAAATGCGCCTAAGCCGTTGTTTCGAGAAAGTTTCGTCGGCTGGGGTGAACCGCTGTACGAAAACTGATCAGTGCCCGCAAAGCCACGTTGCAGAAGGGTTGCAGGCGACTGTGCTCAGGTTATCCACAGTCGGGCCCACAGCGCTTGTGGGCAAACCGGGTGGAGCACCGTCAGCGCTTGTGGGCAAGTTTCAGCGTTGCAGCAGGATGCGTCCGCGACTGAGGTCGGCCAGTTGGCGTTGCAGGGTGTCGATCAGGCTCTCGCCGACCGCCAATTGCAACTCCACGCCGTTGGCGGTGAACTGTTCCTCGACCATCAGCCCGCCGGCCTCGGCCACCCGCAGCTTGACCAGTGCCAGTTCGCTGAAACCGCAGGTGCAACGCAGCGGCACCCGACTGATCAGTTCGACGCGTTCGGCATTCTGCAGGCATTTGTTGGCTCCGCCGCCATAGGCACGGGCCAGTCCGCCGGTGCCCAACTGGATGCCACCGTACCAGCGGATCACCAGGACCACGACCTGGTCGCAGTCCTGTGCCTCGATGGCGGCGAGGATCGGCCGGCCGGCGGTGCCGCCGGGCTCGCCGTCGTCGCTGCTGCGGTACTGGTCGGCGAGCTTCCAGGCCCAGCAGTTGTGGGTGGCGTCGCGGTCACTGTGCTGCTCGATGAAGGCCTGGGCTTCGGCAGCGCTGGTGATCGGCGCGGCGAGGGTGATAAAGCGGCTTTTGCGAATTTCCTCTCGGTATTCGCAAACGCCGGCAAGGGTAAAGGGCATACGTAGTCGGCTTTGGATGAAAGGTCAGAGCGGCGGTGTCAGGCCGCAGCCTTTGAGGATGATACGGATCAGGTTGTTGCCGGCCTCTTCCATGTCCTGCCTGGTCAGGCGCGAGCGGCCGGTGACGCGGCAGATCTGCGTGGCGAAGTCGGCGTAGTGCTGGGTGCTGCCCCAGAGCAGGAAGATCAGGTGGACCGGATCGACCGGGTCCATCTTGCCGGCATCGATCCAGGCCTGGAATACGTTGGCCCGGCCCTGGAACCAGGCGCGGTAGTCCTGGCTGAAATACTCGCTCAGGCACTCACCGCCGCTGATGATCTCCATGGCGAAGATCCGCGAGGCCTGCGGTTGGCGTCGGGAGAACTCCATCTTGGCCCGGATGTAGCGGCTCAGGGCTTCGGCCGGATCGTCCTCGGCGCTCAGGTGGTTGAAGGTGCTGTCCCACAACTCGAGGATGTTGCTTAACACCGCGATGTACAAGCCGAGCTTGTTGGTGAAGTAATAATGCAGGTTGGCCTTGGGCAGTCCGGCATTTTGCGCGATGGTGTTCATGCTGGTGCCTTTGAAACCATGACGGGCGAATTCGTCTTCGGCCGCCTTGATGATCGCTTCTTCGTTTTTCTGGCGAATGCGACTGGCGGGTTTTCCGGCGTGGGCAGGGACTTCAACGGTCATAGGCAGTTCCAAGCTGGTCTGTGGGTGCAACCTGTGCACAGATAACTTACCCGCCGGGTTCAGACAAGTCCTGCCTTCATATAAAGTCTGAATGTAGGGCGATTCTGGTTTCTGTGCAATTAATTGACGCCAAATCCTTGATTTTCGGGCCTTCTGGGCCGGTCGCAGAGCCCTTGTGGGAGCCGGCTTGCTGGCGATGGCGATCCCACTGGCGCTGTGGATATCTGTGAATGGCCGCCTTCGGCGGATCGCCAGCAAGCCGGCTCCCACGAGTCCAAGTGGTGGGGCTCAGCGGGTCGCCGCCAGACTTTCCAGGAAACTCTCCAATACCAGGTGCGGGCGCCGACCCTTGCGCGTTACCGACGCCAGGCTCAGGTCATAGAAGCGCGTGCTGGCCTTGAGGGCACGCAAACGTCCCTGTTGGACCCAGAGGCTCGCGTAGTGATCCGGCAGGTAGCCGATGTAGCGTCCGGTCAGGATCAGGAACGCCATGCCTTCGCGGTCGGACGCACTGGCCGTGCAGTTGAGGGCCTGGTAGTGCGCCTGGATTTCGGCCGGCAGGCGGAAGGTCGGGGCGATCGCGTCCTGGCTGTTGAGGCGCTCGTCCTCCAGTTGCCGGTCGTCGACATAGAACAACGGATGGCCCACCGCGCAGTACAGCAGCGAACGTTCACTGTACAGCGGCTGGTATTCCAGTCCCGAAAGCGCGCTGGCCTGGGGGACCACGCCGACATGCAGGCGGCCATCGAGCACGCCCTGTTCGACCTCATTGGGGGCGATCATGCGGATCTGGATCTGCACGTCCGGCCCGCGTTCCTTCAACTGAGCCAGGGCATGGGTGATGCGCATGTGGGGCAGGGTTACCAGGTTGTCGGTCAGACCGATGGTCAACTCGCCGCGCAAGTGCTGGTGCAGGCCGTTGACTTCGGTACGGAAACTCTCAAGCGCACTCAACAACTGCAGGGCCGACTGATAGACCTCGCGGCCTTCCTCGGTCAGGGAAAAGCCCGCGCGGCCGCGCTGGCACAGGCGCAGGCCGAGGCGCTGTTCCAGGTCGCTCATCTGCTGGCTGATGGCCGAGCGGCCGATGCCGAGCACGGTTTCCGCCGCCGAGAAGCCACCGCATTCCACCACGCTGCGAAAGATCCGCAGCAGGCGGATATCGAAGTCGCTGACTTGCGCCAGGGGATCAGGACGGCGGCTGCTCATGGTTTAGCCTGCTCTTAACTGAAGGTTAGAAAAGTTGCATTTCACCGACTTTATCGTCGTGGCAACTTACTCGCAACAACGCTTTCAACGTCCACGCCGCTTAATGCCTTGCGAGGTTTCGCCGATGAACATGCCTGAAAACGCTCCGTCTTCCCTGGCCAGCCAGCTCAAGCTGGATGCCCACTGGATGCCCTACACCGCCAACCGCAACTTCCAGCGCGACCCACGCCTGATCGTCGCTGCCGAGGGTAGCTGGCTGACCGATGACAAGGGCCGCAAGGTCTATGACTCGCTGTCGGGGCTGTGGACCTGCGGTGCCGGGCACACCCGCAAGGAGATCCAGGAGGCGGTGGCCAGGCAGCTGAGTACCCTCGACTACTCGCCGGGCTTCCAGTACGGCCATCCACTGTCGTTCCAGCTCGCGGAGAAGATCACTTCGCTGACCCCGGGCAACCTGAACCACGTGTTCTTCACCGACTCCGGCTCCGAGTGTGCCGATACGGCGGTGAAGATGGTCCGCGCCTACTGGCGCCTGAAAGGCCAGCCGACCAAGACCAAGATGATCGGTCGTGCCCGTGGTTATCACGGGGTGAACATCGCCGGTACCAGCCTGGGTGGCGTGAACGGCAACCGCAAGCTGTTCGGCCAGGCGATGCAGGATGTCGACCACCTGCCGCATACCCTGCTGGCGAGCAATGCCTTCTCCCGCGGCATGCCGGAGCAGGGCGGTATCGCGCTGGCCGATGAGCTGCTCAAGCTGATCGAGCTGCATGACGCCTCGAACATCGCGGCCGTGTTCGTCGAACCCATGGCCGGTTCCGCCGGCGTGCTGGTTCCGCCGCAGGGGTATCTCAAGCGCCTGCGCGAGATCTGCGATCAGCACGGCATCCTGCTGGTGTTCGACGAAGTGATCACCGGTTTCGGCCGTACCGGCGCGATGTTTGGTGCCGACAGCTTTGGCGTGACCCCGGACCTGATGTGTATCGCCAAGCAGGTCACCAACGGTGCCATTCCGATGGGCGCGGTGATCGCCAGCAGCGAGATCTACCAGACTTTCATGAACCAGCCGACCCCCGAGTACGCCGTGGAATTCCCTCACGGCTACACCTACTCGGCGCACCCGGTGGCCTGCGCTGCGGGCCTGGCGGCACTCGACCTGCTGCAGAAGGAAAACCTGGTGCAGAGCGTGGCCGAGGTCGCACCGCATTTCGAAAATGCACTGCATGGCCTCAAGGGCAGCAAGAACGTGATCGACATCCGCAACTTCGGCCTGGCCGGTGCGATCCAGATCGCACCGCGTGACGGGGATGCCATCGTGCGGCCATTCGAAGCCGGCATGGCACTGTGGAAGGCCGGTTTCTATGTGCGCTTCGGCGGCGACACCCTGCAGTTCGGCCCCACTTTCAACAGCAAGCCGCAGGACCTCGATCGCCTGTTCGACGCGGTCGGCGAAGTGCTGAACAAGCTCGACTGATTTTCCTCATAGAACGATCTTTTGCGGGAGCGAACGCTTCGCTCCCGTCGACCCATTTCAGGAGCCCCCCATGAGCGCAATCCAGCATTTGATCGATGGCCAACTGGTCAACGATTCCGGTCGTACCGCCGCGGTCTACAACCCGTCGACCGGCCAGGTCATCCACCAGGTGCCGCTGGCGAGCCGCGAGACCATCCAGCAGGCCATCGACTCGGCCAAGGCCGCGTTCCCGGCCTGGCGCAAGACCCCCGCGGCCAAGCGTGCCCAGGTGATGTTCCGCTTCAAGCAACTGCTGGAGCAGAACGAGTCGCGTATCGCCCAACTGATCAGTGAAGAACACGGCAAGACCCTGGAAGACGCCGCTGGCGAAATCAAGCGCGGGATCGAGAACGTCGAGTACGCCTGTGCCGCCCCGGAAGTGCTGAAGGGCGAGTACAGCCGCAACGTCGGTCCGAACATCGATGCCTGGTCGGACTTCCAGCCGTTGGGCGTGGTGGCGGGGATCACCCCGTTCAACTTCCCGGCCATGGTGCCGCTGTGGATGTACCCGCTGGCGATCGCCTGTGGCAACTGCTTCATCCTGAAACCGTCCGAGCGTGATCCGAGCTCGACGCTGCTGATCGCCCAATTGCTGCACGAAGCCGGCCTGCCCAAGGGCGTGCTGAACGTGGTGCATGGTGACAAGGGCGCGGTGGATGCGCTGATCGAGGCGCCTGAGGTCAAGGCACTGAGCTTCGTCGGTTCGACGCCGATCGCCGAATACATCTATGCCGAAGGCACCAAGCGCGGCAAGCGTGTCCAGGCGCTGGGTGGTGCGAAGAACCACGCGGTGCTGATGCCCGATGCCGATCTGGACAACGCCGTCAGCGCACTGATGGGCGCGGCCTATGGTTCCTGCGGCGAGCGCTGCATGGCGATCTCGGTGGCGGTGTGCGTGGGGGACCAGGTGGCGGATGCCCTGGTGGCCAAGCTGGTGCCACAGATCAAGGCACTGAAGATCGGTGCGGGGACTTCCTGTGGCCTGGACATGGGGCCGCTGGTCACCGCGGCTGCCAAGGACAAGGTGGTTGGCTATATAGATGAGGGCCTGGCGGCTGGCGCCGAGCTGGTGGTGGATGGTCGTGGTTTCAGCGTTGCCGGTCATGAAGAGGGTTACTTCGTGGGCGGCACCCTGTTCGACCGCGTGACCTCGCAAATGCGCATCTATAAGGAAGAGATCTTCGGGCCGGTGCTGTGCATCGTTCGCGTGGACAGCCTGGAAGCGGCCATGCAACTGATCAACGATCACGAGTACGGCAACGGTACCTGCATCTTCACCCGTGATGGTGAGGCGGCGCGGCTGTTCTGCGACGAGATCGAAGTCGGCATGGTTGGTGTCAACGTACCGCTGCCGGTGCCGGTGGCCTACCACAGCTTTGGCGGCTGGAAGCGTTCGCTGTTCGGCGATCTGCATGCCTATGGTCCGGATGGTGTGCGCTTCTACACCCGGCGCAAGGCGATCACCCAGCGCTGGCCGCAGCGTGCCAGCCATGAGGCTTCGCAGTTCGCGTTCCCTAGTTTGTAAGCAGAAGGAAAGAAGGCCGGCCCCTAGGGGCCGGCTTTCTGCTTTAATGGTCTCTGCCTCTGCCTCTGCCTCTGCCTCTGCCTTTTGCTCTTGCTTTTGCTTTTGCTCTTGTGGGAGCCGGCTTGCTGGCGATCCGCGGCAGGCGGCCATCCAATAAGGCCTTTGACTATAGAGAAGGCGCCATCGCCAGCAAGCGGAGCGCCGCCCGGCCGGTTCCTACAGGGTCCGAGTTCATCTTTTGACCTTTATGACAGAAATCTGAAAATAACGGTTGACGCTCGTTTCCAGGGGCCTATAATGCGCCCCACTTCCGGCGCAGTCCGAA